>NZ_JABBYJ010000002.1:0-300000 GCF_012932565.1 Sneathiella limimaris | reverse complement strand
CACTGTTGATGCGACTACAAACTACATTGCCTTGGCGAAAGCCTACAAAATGTATGAAGTTGCCGGCAACTTCTCTGTTCTGAAAATGGGTCAGGTGCTGGGCTATGGCGCGGCTATTAACTTGAACCTCTACAACAGCTTTACAGCTGAACAGAAGAAAATCTTCGATCAGTTGGGTGTGGAATTCATGGACGAATACGGACGCCGTTTCGTGGAATCTGAAAAGTCTGCTCAAGCTGCCATGGAAGCTGGCATTGACGGTCATAAAGTTCAGTTCCACGAAGTCAGCGACATTGATGTCTGGAAAGAAGCTGCTTCTGGATACACAGCTGAATGGATCAAGCAGGTTGCCAAAAAGGGTGTTGATGGTGAAGCTTTCATCAAAAAGTTCGAAGAGGTTCGGGCTAAATATGAAAACGAGCTGAAAACCAAAGGTTATCCTTGGGATCGCTAAGATCTGTCTTGTTGGGGATGCAGTTATGGAACTGCATCCCTTTTTCTGCCTAACAGGTGTGTAAATGTTCAAGATTGTCGACTTGATAAGCAAGGCCTTCGCCGTTTTGGGGATGTGCGTGCTTATGTTTATGATGATTTTCATTACCGTGTCCGTGTGCGGACGCTACTTCTTCAATGCTTCCCTTCCGGATGATGTTGTCATCATGCAGGCGTTGCTGGTTGTCGTTGTATTTATTCCTTTTGCTTTTGTTCAGTATCAGAAAGAGCATCTGGCTGTAACGATCCTGACGGACGTGATGCCACCAAAAGGCCAGTATCTTTGTGAATTGCTGGGCCTGTTTGTTGGAATAGCTTTCATGGCAATTGTGACCGTCTCTTCCTATGGGGACGCCATGATGGCCTTTGAGGATGATGCTGTGTTCGATGGTCTTTTGGATGTTCCGTCCTGGCCAGCGCGGGCATCGGTCACTGTTGGAACAGGCTTACTTACCCTCAAGCTTATTACGGACCTGATCAAGGCGCTGATGGAAGGGCCTTCATCTGTTCAAAAATCTCACTACCCTGATCACTAGGAATAAGTCGCATGGATCCTCTCTTATTGGGTGTTGCAGGGCTTGTTATCCTGCTTCTGTTAATTTTTCTTCGTGTTCCGATTGCTTATGCGCTCGGCCTCGTAGGATTTGTTGGTCTCATCCTGGCTGTTGGTTGGCCGCAAGGAAGTGAGTTAGACCTGGATCGCGGTTTCAACGCCGCCTGGGCATTTCTGAGTTTTGAGCCGTTTTCGTTTATTGCCTCTTTCTCGCTGGTTGCAGTGCCGCTGTTTCTGTTGATGGGATATGTAGCTTTCCATGCCGGCTTCACAAAGGACATCTACAATACAGCACGGATGTGGCTGGGTGGCCTGAAAGGGGGGCTTGCCATGGCATCCGTTGCGGGTTGTGCCATGTTTGCAGCCGTTAGTGGGTCCAGTCTGGCAACAGCCGCCGCGATGGGTAAGCTGGCAGTTCCGGAAATGCTTCGCTACAAGTATGAAAAGGGATTGGCAACAGGTGTTGTCGCAGCCAGTGGTACGCTTGGCTCCCTCATTCCGCCAAGCATTCTGATGATTTTGTACGGTATTTTCACTGAGCAATCCATTAGTGCCCTGTTGATGGCGGGTTTCATCCCGGGCCTTCTGTCCGCGCTTATCTACATGGCGATGATTTGGGTTCGGGTGGCGATTAATCCTGAACTTGCCCCAAGCCCTGAAAAAGTCAGCTGGAGTGAGAAAGTTCACTCCCTGAAAGGCACCTGGTCAATCATTGTGCTCTTTACCCTGATCATGGGTGGTATTTACACCGGTTTTGTCACCCCGACTGAAGCCGCGGCTGTCGGTGCCATCGGTGCGTGGGCGCTTGGGTTTATTTCCAAACGATTGAACCGGGAAAATACCAAGACGGCACTTGTCGAAACCATCACGCAGATCAGCAGTATTTTCGCTGTTGTACTTGGCGCCAAGATCTTTGTTGGATTTATTGCGATTACGGGTGTTGCCAACGTATTGGCAGACTGGGCAGTGACACTTGATCTGCCACCCATCGGTATTCTGCTGGCCTTGTCACTGGTTTACATCATTCTTGGAACTTTCATGGATCCCCTTGGGATCATGTTGCTGACCTTGCCTGTTGTGACCCCTGTGGTTGAGCAGTTGGGTTATGATCTGATTTGGTTCGGGGTGATCATGGTGAAGTTCCTGGAGATTGGCCTGATTACGCCGCCGGTGGGATTGAACGTTTATGTCCTGAAAGGGGTGGTGGGGGACAAGGTGCGCCTCGAGACTATCTTTAAAGGGATTAGTTGGTTCCTGTTGATGGATGTTTTGACGCTGGTCCTGTTGATCGTCTTTCCGCAAATTACGCTCTGGCTACCCAGTTTGTTATAGGCGATAGGTTTAGTTTCACACTCAAAAAACCGGTTTGGAAATTTCCAAGCCGGTTTTTTTGTCGCACCCCTCAAAATTTTGAAGAAATCGGTTGAAGCGGGGAGGTGGAAAATGTCATAACGCTAACCAGTATTTAAGAATGATTATCATTCCCATGATTAACTGGGGATTGATATCACAAATTACACACAACTTCTCGGGAGTGAGAAAATGGGTCTCAAGACAACTGTCACTGGCACGTTATTAGGTATATTGGCCGTTGGGGCGGCGAGCCTTCCGCTATCAGCATCCGCTGAGAGCAAACCAGACTTGGCAGCTATCACGCAAAATTACGCAGATATTGCAGAGGCGATCTATTCAGACTCGCTAACGAGTGCGGAAGCCCTGAAAGCGGCATTGGTTACATTGACAGAAAATCCATCTGCAGCGTCGCTGGCTGCGGCCAAAGCGGCCTGGATTGCCGCCCGCGCACCCTACCAGCAGAGTGAAGCTTTCCGGTTTGGTAACCCGATTGTTGACGATTGGGAAGGTAAGGTAAACGCCTGGCCACTAGATGAAGGTTTGATTGATTATGTGGACGGATCCTACGGGGATGCGTCCGATGAAAATGCACTTTATACGGTCAATGTTATTGCCAATAAGAAGCTGACAATTAGTGGCAAGGAAGTTGACGCTAGCAAGATCACGCCAACCCTACTGTCAGATACACTTCATGAAGCAGAAGAGGTAGAGGCCAATGTGGCAACCGGCTACCATGCGATTGAATTTTTGCTGTGGGGGCAGGATCTCAATGGAACAAGGGCCGGTGCCGGTAGTCGCCCATATACGGATTTCGATGTGAAAAACTGCACGGGTGGAAATTGTGACCGGCGAAATGAATATTTGCTGGCCGCAGCGGACCTGTTGATCAGTGACCTTAAAGACATTACAGCTGAATGGAAAGCTGACGGAGCCGCCCGTGCTGCCGTCACAGCAAAACCAGAAGCCGGAATTACGGCCATTCTAACCGGTATGGGATCTTTGTCTTATGGAGAGTTGGCAGGTGAGCGGATGAAGCTTGGCCTTCTGTTGAAGGATCCCGAAGAAGAGCATGACTGCTTCTCCGACAATACCCATAATTCCCACTATTTTGATCAGATTGGCATTCAGAATGTGTATCTCGGCAGTTACAAGCGCCTCGACGGTTCAATCGTATCCGGTCCCTCTTTGGCAAGTCTGGTTGCGTCAAAAGATGACAATCTGGACAGCGAAATGCGCGGCAAGTTAAGCGCCACTGTGACGGCAATGGCTGTGATGAAAGCGCGGGCTGAAAGCATTGAAGCCTATGACCAGATGATCGGTGAAAATAATCCTGTCGGTAATGCTGTCGTTCAGAATGCGATTGATGGACTAATTGCCCAGACGCGCGTGATTGAGCGGATCGTCACAACTTTGGGCTATGGTGAAATTGCCATCGAAGGATCTGACAGTCTGGATAACACATCAGCCGTGTTTAAATAATATCTCCCTTGGGTGGCGGCGAGTTCGCCACCCTTCATCCCGTGGTCTGAGCAACCCTATGATGACACACAAAACGATTTCAATCTGGTGCGCCTTCTTTGTCATGGCGCCCTTTGTCCTGTCTTCTGCTAATGCAGATCCCTTTACCCGTGATGATCTGAACAGTCGGGATAAAGCCCGTGTCGCCGCTATAGTCAAGGCAACCGACAATTTTACCCGTGCTGAACAGTTCGAAAAAATGCAGGGCGGGGCTGCAACAACCCTACACTCAGTCGGTCGGGATTCTTTTTCTCAATTTTCAGCGAACCTGGACTTTGAGGGAGAGCAGCAGTTTAAATTGGGTAATGGCCTGTTTCGAAAACTATGGGTGTCTTCGCCCTCCTCAACAGCGGCCTCAGATGGACTTGGTCCTCTGTTCAATGCGCGGTCCTGTCAACGCTGTCATTTAAAAGATGGCCGGGGGCATCCTCCGGAATCCATGGAAGACAGCGCCGTTTCCATGTTTCTTCGTCTGGCGATCAAACCTCAAACAGCTGAAGATGAGGCTTTAATTCAAGCCGGGACGAAAGTCCTGATCGAAGAGCCGACCTATGGCGGACAGCTACAGGATTTATCGATTTCAGAAATTCCGCCTGAAGGTAAGATGGTCATCACCTATGAAGAGGTTCCTGTCGAGTTGGCAGGTGGTGAAATTATCTCCCTCCGAAAGCCGACTTACTCAGTGAGCCAGTTGGGTTATGGGCCGCTTCATAAAGATGTTCTGCTGTCTCCAAGGGTTGCGCCCCAAATGATCGGCCTCGGACTTCTTGAGGCAATCCATGTGAATGATATCCTGTCTAAGGAAGATCCCGAGGATAGAGATGGTGATGGCATCTCCGGCAGGGCGAGCTGGATTGGAGATGACAAGGCAAGTCCAAGACGCCTTGGGCGCTTTGGATGGAAGGCTGGCGCGGCTTCTGTGCGGGAACAATCAGCGGGCGCCTTTGCTGGTGATATTGGGATTTCAACAATTTTGGATCACCGGCATTATGGTGACTGCACGGCTGCTCAATCGGCTTGCCTTGAGCAGAAAACAGGTGTGCAAAAGCGTCTCGGCGATGTGGAGGCCCCTGATCCAGTTTTAAAACTTGTGACTTTCTATTCGAAAAATTTGGCACCTCCTGCCCGGCGGGATTTTGACGATCCAGAGGTTCTGAAAGGCAAAGCGCTCTTTTATGAGGCGGGATGTGTTTCCTGTCATACGCCAAAATTTGTGACGAGCCGGAATGCGGAGCAGAAAGAGCATCGTTTTCAGTTAATCTGGCCCTACACGGACCTGTTGCTCCATGATATGGGGGAGGGGCTTGCGGATCATTTTCCGGTTGGAAGTGCAAGTGGTACTGAATGGAAAACGCCACCCCTTTGGGGGATCGGTTTGACAGATGAAGTGAATGGGCATACCTATTTCCTCCATGATGGGCGCGCACGGAACTTAACCGAAGCCATTCTCTGGCATGGCGGCGAGGCTGAAGCCGCCAAAGAGCAGTTCCGCTTAATGAGCCCCCTAAACCGAACCCGCCTGATCCGTTTCCTGGAGTCTCTCTGATGGTTAGAAAGTTCTACCGCCGCTCCCTTTTGTCCGTTTTGTTGATTGCAAGTATCTTCATCGCAGAACGATCGACAGTGAGTGCAAGAGAGCTTGGACCAGATCAGACCAGGGCCTTTATTGAGGGATATATTCATCCAATCTATCAGGGGCTTGCCCAAAGGGCGGAAACATTGACCCTTCAGCTTGAGGGGTTTTGTGGTGAGCCATCGGAGAAAGGCCTGGAAGATATTCGTCTGCGTTTTAGGGACTTGGTTTTGGCTTGGTCGGCGGCCGAACCGATCCGCTTTGGCCCCGTGCGGGATGATAACCGACTGGAGAAGGTCTTTTTCTGGCCGGATCCAAGGTCCCGCGGACTGCGGCAGGTTCAAAAGCTTCTTTATGATGCGGAGAAAAACCCGGCTGAAAATGTCTCTGATTTCAGTGGCAGAAGCGTAGCTGTCCAGGGGTTGCCTGCGCTGGAATTTCTGCTGTTCGGAAAAAACTCAGAAAGATTGGCAACAACAGACGGCGCTCGCCGCTGTGCCTTTGCGAGAGGTATAGCTGCGAATATTGAGCAGATTGCCGACACAATTGATGCGAACTGGAGCGGCATGGGCACCTTTGGTGGCTTGATGATCCAGCCATCTGCGAGTAATCCGCTCTATCGTTCCACTGACGAGGTATTAAAAGAAATCCTCAAATCCGCGGTCGAGTTCATTGAAATCGCAAAAGCCATTAAACTGCAGCCATCCCTCGGGGAGGAGATGACAAAGGCAAATCCAAAGAAGGCGTCATTCAGGCGATCTGGGATGACGCTACCCGCTTTGTTGGCAGGATTTCAGTCACTGGAAAAATTGCATGATACCCTTGGTTTTCGCAAATTACTGAGCGAGGAAGATCGCGGAACAGCGGACCAATTCCATTTTGAAATTAATCAGGTGATTAGCTCTCTTCAGAAGCTGATTGCAACAGGAAAGGACTATCCAAGCCTGCTCAAGGATCCGGAGACTTACGCGCTTTTGCAATATGTGACCGTTCCCATGCAAGGGGTTGAAACCCTCCTCGCTGAGATTTATCCAGAGCTTCTTGGTCTGAATTTGGGGTTTAATTCACTTGATGGAGATTAATCGCCGACAAATCCTGAAAGGGATTGCAACAAGTAGTGCCTTGCTGACCCTAAAACCGGCATGGGCCGCTAAGGAGCGAGAGCTCCTGTATTTATCCAGTAGTCAGATAAAGGATCGTCAATATGCGACGGTCATATCAAGTGAGGGGGATATCCGCTGCAATGTGGAAATTCCAGTTCGGGGGCATGGCGGTGCCTATAGTGCGTTAAGGCAGGAAGCCGTCCTGTTTTCACGTCGGCCGGGAAACATCGCGACGGTCATATCCCTGAAGTCAAATGCCCAATTAGCTGAATTTACCTGCCCTGAAGGGCGGCATTTCTTTGGACATGGATTTTACTCCCCGGATGGTCATTTCTTATTTGCTACCGAAAATGACTATGAGGCTGACCGAAGTTACCTTGGGGTTTATGAAGTTGAACAAGGTTATCGGCATGTGGGGCAGATCGATTGTCTTGGGATTGGTGCCCATCAGGTTGTCCTGATGTCGGATCAGCGAACGGCTGTCGTTGCAATCGGTGGCATTTCCACACACCCAGATTATCCCCGTCAGAAGCTCAATATTCCGATGATGGCGCCCGGGCTGACCTATATCGATGTGCGGCAGGGTAAAGCGATTGCCCACTACCCTGTCCCGAAGGATTTACATAAACTCTCTCTGCGTCACTTAGCAGAGGGGCCGGATAAATCGATTGTTTTCGGTTGCCAGTATCAAGGGAACAAGCTTGATACAGTCCCGCTTCTAGGTCTCAAAAAATGGGACAGACCGACACTGGAATTTGTTGACCTTCCCAACGAGAAGACCAGATCCCTGCATCAGTATATCGGCTCAGTCATGAGCAGTCTCGATCATTCAAAAGTTGCTATTTCCAGTCCGCGTGGGGACAGTCTGATTGTGCTCGAAGGGCGCAAACTGGTGCCAGTTGAGATGCGCCATATCGCAGATGTTTGTGGTGTTGGACCTACTGAGAAGGGGTTCGTTTTCAGTTCGGGCCGTGGGGCTTTTGGCACTGAAGAGACGGGAAAAGCCGAAGTTCTGGAAGGGGCATGGGATAACCATTTAACCCCGCTAATCTAAGCCTTTTCCAGAGATCTCTCTGCGGTTAGTCGAGGGAAATAGAAACTGATCCGGGTGCCGATATCCTGTTCAGTGGTGATTTGCAGATACCCTTTTGACTGTTTGATAAATCCATACACCATGGAAAGACCAAGTCCTGTGCCTTTGCCAACTTCTTTTGTAGTGAAGAACGGTTCAAAAACGTGAGGGAGCTGGTCTACAGGGATACCACAACCAGTATCGGTTATGGTCAGGCAGGCATAGTCACCGGGAATGGGTTTTTCCTCATCCAATGTCTCCTTCCCGTCCAGATAGACATTGCGGGACGTGAAGATAAGTTTGCCGCCATTTGGCATCGCATCACGAGCATTGAGGGCAATGTTCAGGATTGCGTTTTCAAGTTGTCCGGGATCCGCTTTGCAGGGCCAGAGTTCCTCAGAAATATTTTCCTGGATTTCAATATTCTCTTCCAGAGTACGTTCCAAAACCCGTACCATTTTTTGAACATGATTATTGAGGCTGATTTCACGTGGCTTGAGCATCTGAGTGCGGCCAAAAGCCAGCATGTTCATCGTCAGGTCGCTGCCTTTTTCCGAGGCATTGAGAATGGACTCAATATGGCCTCTGAGGTGCGATAGATTTTCGGGGATAGATTCCAAAAGCAACTCTGCATTGCCAATAATGACAGCGAGTAGATTGTTGAAGTCATGGGCAATCCCACCGGTAAGTTGGCCGATGGCTTCCATCTTTTGCGAATGTTGAAGCCTGTTTTCAAGTTCCCGTCGTTCAGTGACGTCCTGAGAAACGCCGAAAACTTCAGTAATTGTTCCGGCGCTGTCGAAGGTCGGGTGAACTTTCCCTTCCAAATACCTGATTTGACCGTCTGCACGAACGATCCGGGTCTTGTATTCCTCTACACTCCCGTTCTCAATGCAGTTCTTTAAGATTTGGCGAAGCCTGGGTTGGTCTTCTTCGTGAATGAAAGAGGCCGCATATGAAAAGTTGATGTCAACTGAACCTGGTTCCAGTCCATGAATCCTGAAGAGTTCATCCGACCAATAGAGACCACTATTGTCAGTGTTCATGCGCCAGTGACCGAATTTGCCGATGGCTTGGGCAAGCTGCATCTCATTTTCGTTTCTGATCAACTGCTCTTCGTAGGCGATCTGGGTATTTAGGTCCCGAATAAAGCTCAGTGTTCCTTTTTCCCCATTCCAGGAAACTGATTGAGAAAAAAGTTCGGAGTGAAAAACTTCGCCGCCATATCTGACATGCTTGGAGCGGATCATGTCAGGGGTTTGGGACGTCATGGTTTTGGATCGGAACTTTAGAATTTCATCCCTGACTTCAGGTGCTGCCAGTTCCAGACTTGGGTTGCCGATCATGTTCTCCACACTACCTGCATTGAAAATATGCACTGCTGCGGGATTCACATATTTAATAACACCATCAACCTGAACAATAAGGGCATCGGGGACCATCTCCAGCAGGTTTCGGTTCTGCTCTTCACTGAGTCGCAACGCGTTTTGAATATCAACCAGCTCTGTGACATCAATAAAGGAGACGAAATAGGCGTCCTTCCCTTCGAAAGTCAGACTGCGCACAGACATCATTGAACTTTTCTTGTTCCCTTTAAGGGATACAAGTTCCTGTTCAATGTTATCCAGGTGACCAAATTCACGAACGTGGGTCACCACCTGTTTCCGGGATTCTATATCGGGACTGATTTCCTCAAAACTCATTCCGACCAGCTGACCTTCCTCAGCATCCAGAAACTCTTCTGCTGTGGCATTTGCATAAAGGATCTCTGTATCGGAAATTATGACAAGGGCGATTGGGGCGCCAATCAATAGAGCGCGGAAAAGTTGTTCATTTTCGAAGGCTTTTTGGCGTGCAGCCACAAGCTCAGTTATGTCGCTGCGGACGGACACGGCACCGCCAGATGGTGTTTTATGTGTCGTCAGCCGTATGGTTTCACCACTGCCGAATTTTTGCTCTTCCTGATGAGTATCCTGGCGCAGCTGCCTTTTGCGTTTTTTGACCCAGTCCTCATGCTGATCCAGAGGGATGTTGAGCGGGTTAACCTCCAGCTGTTTGCGCAGTATTGTATCATATGCGACACCCACAGACATGGAACTGGCGACAGAAGGGAAGAGGCGTTTCTGCCTTTTGTTAAAGGCAACCACATTCAGATCAGAGTCGTACACAATGATCCCATCATCCATGGCATTAAAGGCGTCCACAATCATGGCCGCTACTTTATTGTCTGGCGAAATTTGCTCCCGCATTTTTTGCGATAGGGCCTGACACGCCATCCTCAGGAAGAGTTTTTCAGTTTCCAAGAGGTTGATGGAGAGATCACCCCAAAGCGTCACATCATAAACAAGTTCACCTTGCTGGTCTTGAAAAGCGAAAGATTTAGCCCGAAAAGAAGATCCTTCAAAGTTTCTGCACTGGGGATGAGTGTCGTAGTCTTCTGAGTGATCGACCAGGTATTCATCTGTTAAGGCACGAAAATTAGTTGAGAGGTTTTCTGGAGCCTGCCAGCTCTGAAGAATGGTTTTGTCTTTTTTGGAAAGAACGCTGGCAATTACGCAGGTCGCGCCGAAACAGTCGGCTAGTATTTTTAAACCACCAGATAGGTTGGTTTCGTCCAGACTGCTCCAGTCCAGAAAGGCGCTGACAAACTGGTCTAGCTTTTGCGTTTCTGTCATACTTGGTACTCAAATTTTCTCTTATGAAATAGTAGTCTCAGAGAGTTAGCTCCATACTATATTTCAAGTTACCCAGGTCTTTTAGAAGCTGATTTTTCACTTCACCCCCATGAAGTTCGCCCGGAAGATGTATTATATTGTAAAATATCTTTCGGAATAATAAACTCTTAAAATAAAGAAAATAACACCTGCAGGCCAGTGAAATAAACAAGAATGGGCCAGCAAACAGGGGCTGAGCATGAACGGGAAAAACAAATATCCACATATTTTCGAGCCATTGGATCTCGGGTTTACGACAATCAAGAACCGGATTCTGATGGGATCCATGCATACGGGCCTGGAAGAGGCTGAGCATGGGTATGAACGCATGGCCACTTATTATGCCGAGCGAGCAGCCGGTGGTGTTGGCATGATCATCACGGGCGGAATTTCACCAAATGTGGAAGGCGGAGCTGGGCCCAAACTCTCTACATCGGAGGAAGCAGCCGAACATAAACTGATCACGGATGCGGTTCATGCGGCAGATCCTGATGTGAAGATTTGCATGCAGATCCTGCATATGGGACCGCTCGCCCGTAATCCGGAACCGGTAGCCCCATCACCCGTTCGCTCCCGTATCGCGAGATCTGCACCGATTGAACTGGATGAAGCCGGTGTGGAAAAGCAGCTTGCCGATATCGTCAATTGCGCCGTCAAAGCGCAGGAGGCTGGCTATGACGGGGTGGAGGTTATTGGATCTGCTGGCTATTTAATTAGTACATTCTTGGTCGAAAAGACAAATCAGCGAAAAGATAAATGGGGCGGCCCATTTGAAAACAGAATGCGGTTTGCGCTTGAATGTATCCGCCAAATTCGAGAGGCGGTTGGCCCTGAATTCATTCTGATCTTCCGGATTGCGGCAATGGATATGCTGCAAGGTGGAATGTCCTGGGAGGAGGTTGTCACTCTGGCTCAAGCGATTGAAAAAGCGGGTGCCAATATCATCAGTACTCATTTTACCTGGCATGAAGCAGCGGTTCCAACAATTGCAACCATGGTTCCAAGAGCGGCTTTTACAAGTGTGACAGGGCGTCTTCGTAAAGAGGTCACGGTTCCGTTAATTACCAGCAACCGCATCAACATGCCCGATGTAGCGGAAGAAGTGCTGGTGCGGGGGGATGCCGATATCGTTTCCATGGCGCGCCCAATGCTTGCTGATCCTGAATTGGTGAAAAAAACCATCGAGGGACGGGAAGACGAGATAAATACCTGCATTGCCTGTAATCAGGCTTGCCTTGATCATACCTTCACAGGGCAGATTTCAAGTTGCCTGGTTAATCCGCGGGCCTGTTATGAAACAGAGTTAAATTATCCGATGACAGACGCACCTAAACGCATTGCGGTTGTTGGTGCTGGGCCGGCGGGGCTTGCCTATGCTGAGATAGCAGCGCGTCGCGGCCATCAGGTTACACTTTATGATGGAGCCTCGGAAATTGGCGGTCAGTTTAACCTGGCAAAGAAAATCCCGGGTAAAGAGGAGTTTTACGAGACACTCAGATATTTTGGCCGGATGATGGATGTTCGCAAAATTGAGGTAAAGCTCAATCATTATGTGACGGCGGAAGAGCTGAAATTAGCGGGTTATGATGAAGTGGTCGTTGCCACTGGAATCATGCCGAGAACACCAGACATTCCTGGTATCGATCACAAGAAAGTTGTGAGCTATATCGATGTGATCAGAGGCAATGCCCCCGTTGGGAAGAAGGTCGCCATCATCGGTGCTGGAGGGATCGGGTTCGATGTCGCTGAGCTGATTTCCCATAAAGGTAAATCTGCTTCACTGGATAGAGATATATTTGCCAAGGAATGGGGAATTGATTTTGAAAACCATCCACGTGGTGGGGTAACCGGTGTGACACCGGAAGTCGCCGCGGCGGACCGGGAAATATATTTGATGCAGCGAAAGGATACACCCGTTGGCCGCGGGCTTGGGCGGACAACCGGTTGGACCCACAGAATTTCCCTTAACCGACGGAAGGTTAAGATGGTCAATGGGTGTGACTACCAGAAAATAGATGATCAGGGCCTGCATTTGACCATTCAGGGGGAGTATCAGGTTCTGGATGTGGATACGATTATCATCTGTGCGGGGCAAGAGCCGGATCGACGTCTTTATGACGCCTTGAAAGCTGAGGGTGTGGAAGCCACTCTGGTGGGCGGTGCCTATGAAGCGCTGGAGCTGGATGCCAAACGCGCCATTAATCAGGCGTCATATCTGGCGGCGGCAGTGTAGCTGAAATCAAGCTATAGCCAGATTTTGGCTCCTCAGGAGCACAGGTCCGAATGAATGCCTGAGCGATCGCATTAGAGGTGAGGCGGTGTGTTGCAATGGACATGGTCGTTCGCAACTCCTCTCCATCATCCTCAAAATAGCGGAAAGTGACATTGGGATGTGTAATGCGGCTCGCACATTCCGGAACCAGAGCAACCCCTAGCCCGGCAGAGGCCAGGCTGATATGGGTTTGGATCTGCGGTGCGGTTTGAGAAATCCGCGGAATAAACCCTGCATCGGCACAGGCTTTGAATACCAAATTGTGCAAATTGGGCGAGGTTTCTGGTGCGAAGGTTATAAAATCTTCGTCCGCAAAATCCTGAAGGTGGATTTTCTTGGCTCGGGCCAGAGGATGTGTTGTTGGCATGGCGATGACCATTTGCTCAACCCGCAGAGGGTACAAAACAAACAAACTGTCATTAGAGATCGGTGGGCGTAACAGTCCAATGTCCAGATTACCTTTGAGCATTGCTTCTATCTGGCTAAGGGTCGACATTTCTGTGATATCCAGCTGGATATGGGGGTAGGAGCGTCTGAATCGCCGAATACTGACGGGCAAAGCCTCATAAATGGCGGAGCCGGAAAATCCAATTGACAGCTTTCCAATCAATCCTTGAGCTGCACGTTTTGTATCCTTTTCAAGTGCCTCCATCCGCTCGAGGGTTTCATAAGCGCCTTTCAGGAAAACTTGCCCCGCACTTGTGAGCTCAACTTTTTTACGGGTTCTGCTAAGTAATATGACACCTAATTCCTCCTCAAGTTTGCGAATGGCCATACTTAAAGGAGGTTGGGTCATGTGCAGTCGATCAGCGGCAATTCGGAAGTGTTTTTCCTCAGCAACCGCAATGAACTGTCGAAGTTGGCGAATATCAGGCATTAAGGTGATATATAAAATATATCAAAATTTGTCGAATAATATATTGGATGATGCCTCAATATTTTGAGATAGTTAGAAAAAATAACGACAAGGTAGGACGAGCCCTGTTTCCAACCTACCCAATTTCCTCTTTACTATGCAAAGCTGCTGAGACAGTTGATAGGAAGAGTGATCCAAACAAAAAACAAAGTAGAGCCTCATGAATTTTGAACTGACAGAAGATCAACGGGCCGTGCGGGATCTTGTCCGTCGCGTGGCTAATGAGAAAGTTGCGCCCCGCGCGAACGATATCGACAAGACGGCTGAATATCCTCAGGACATGTATGACCTATTAAAAGAGTTGGGACTGTTCACATTGCCGTTCCCCGAAGAATATGGCGGAACAGAAGATAGCATTTCCTGCTGCCTGGCGATCGAGGAGCTTGGCCGGATTTGCTATAACACGGCTTATCTTTTGTTGGTTCAGTGGCTGCCTTTTGGTGCCATTCTTGCCGGCGGCAGTAAAGAGCAGAAAGAGAAGTATCTTCCTGGCCTGGCGTCGGGTGATTTGCGAGGCTGTTTCTCAACAACAGAGCCGCAAAGTGGGTCTGACGTTGCGGGCATTAAAACTCGTGCGGTTCCAAAAGATGGTGGCTATGTCATTAACGGCCAGAAAATCTGGTGTACGAATGCGGAAGTATCTGACTTTGTCGTTGTTGCGGCGAAGGTTGGTGACGCGCATGGGACTGGTAACATCAATATGTTTATCGTTGACCGGGGAACACCAGGTTTCGAGGTTGGCAAAAAAGAGGATAAAATGGGGGCACGGGGTGTGCCGTCAAATCCGCTCTTTTTTAATGATTGCTTTGTGCCCGAAAGTGCCCGATTGGGTCCAGAGGGTAAGGGTTTCAAAATCGTCATGGAGGCCTTCAACAAATCCCGCCCTTATATTGGGGCGCGAGCCGTTGGTCTTGCTCAAGGTGCGATTGATCATACAAAAGCTTTCATTCGGGAGCGCCGGGCCTTTGGTCAGGCCATTTCGGATTTTCAGGGCGTGCGCTGGATGATTGCGGATATGGAAACTCAAACCGAGGCTTCCCGCCTTATGGTCTATAAAGCCGCTGCAATGGTGAATGATGGTATTCGCGGCAATGACCTTGCTGGCATGGCGGCGATGTCCAAGTTGTTTGCAACGGATACAGCAATGACGGTTGCTGAAAATGCCGTTCAGCTTTTTGGTGCGGCGGGCATTTCATCCGAATATCCAATCGGTCGGTATTTCCGGGATGCCAAGGTATTGAAGATTGTTGAAGGCACAAACCAGATCCAGCGGAACATCATCGGCCGACTGGCTTTCGCAGATTAAGGGAGTTTTGACCATGGAAACTGTTGGATTAGGACTTTTCTTCGAGGATTTGCCACTCGGCCGTCAATTTCAAACCATTGGTCGCACTGTGACAGAAGCGGATATCGTCAATTTCATCAACGCAACCGGAATGCAGGAAGTGTTGTTTATGAACACAGAATACCTGGAGAAACATTCCGATATTCGGGGGCGTGTGGCTCCTGGTGCGCTTGTCTATTCTTTTGCAGAAGGGCTGCTTGTGCAATCAACCATGCAATATACCGGGCTCGCATTTCTGAATATGGAACTGGACGTTAAAGGTCCTGTTTTTGCCGGGGATACGATCCATGTTGAGTGTGAGGTGATTGAATCGCGAAAAAGCAATAGTCGCAAGGGGCGAGGGCTTGTCCGGACGCGGAACAAAATCACCAAGCAGGATGGCACCGTCGCAATCGAGTATACCCCACTTCGCATGGTGAAGTGTCGCGACGAAGACTAGATCAGCCCAAACAGTATGAAGATTGGCCAGTATCTTTATGAATAGATACTGGCTTTTTTATTGCAATAGAAGCTTGATCGAAAGCTCAGTCTTTATGGATCAGCTTTTCCACAGCTTTTGCAAATTCCTGCGGCGCTTCCTGAGGTATGTTGTGACCAACTCCGGCTAGAATATGCCGTTCATATGGGCCTGTGAAATGAGCCTTTGCTGTATCTATATCTGTGGGAGGGTCGACCGTATCGTCTGCGCCTTGTAGGATGATGGATGGAACAGTGATGAGCGGTTGGCGAGCGAGTTTTTCTTCTATATCAGCAAATTTTGGGTCTCCCGCTATATTCGCAAATCGATGGCGGTAGGAATGGACAACGACGTCAACAAAATCGCCATTTTCAAAAGACGCGGCTGTTTCCTCATATGTCTTGTCGTCAAATTCCCAACTAGGCGACCATAACTTCCATATGAATTTGCAGAGTTCTTTTCGATTGTCTCTGAGCGCATTGCGACCCCGATCCAAATGAAAATAATACTGATACCAATACCGAACTTCGTCTTCAGGGTTAATTGGCTTCGCGGAGTTTTTAATATCCTGGATATTATAGCCTGCACCGCCACTGACCAGACCGCTGACACGATCAGGCCATAGCGCTGATACTATACAGGCTGCGCGTCCGCCCCAGTCATAGCCAGCGACAACTGCATCTGAAAGTGAAAGTGCGTCCATCAGGGCGAGTAAGTCGGATCCAAGTGCCGCTTGCTCACCAGAGCGAGGAATGTCTGGTGACAGAAATTCAGTTGCGCCATAACCGCGAAGATAAGGTGTGATTGTCCGGATGCCGCGCCCGTTAAGGATCCTTGAGACTTCATTATAGCTACATATGTCATAGGGGAAGCCATGCAGCAGAATTGCGACAGGGGCTTCAGAAGGGCCTGAATCGCGATAAGCGACATTAAGGCAACCCGCCTTTATATGGTTAAGTTCCGTTGTCATAAAACTCCCCGGACAGAATGGTTGAGTGGGTTCTCAACATTATCTTTTAAGGGCAGGGGAGGTAAAGGCTGAGATCAAATCAATGGATCGGATCGAGACACAAAGTAACATAGTATTCGGAAGAAAGGTTGCTGGGCTTCTCGGTTTACCAGGGGAGGCTTTTTGTCTTGGAGACGTGTAATGATCTAAGCAGTAGTGATCCCATCAATAACAGCTTGGATCCTGAGAAAGCCCAGCAGAGTAATCAAGGAAGAAAACATAAGGTTGGGGGTTTTAGACGCACACCCTGCACTGACTAGTTCCCCCTTATTGTTCTTCTTGAAAATGAAACTAACATTCATGAATGAATGTATCAAGAGGAATTTTGACTTTTTGTCATTTTTTTTCAAAATTGATGGCTATTGAAATGGAATTGGAAATCTGTAGGATGATTTTGTTTATTAAATAACAAAAACAACGGTAAACAACGCTCGAGAGATAACGGGTGGAATGACAACTGAGGGATATCGAGTATGGGAGCGCAGGCACCTCAGCGCAGAACACAACAACAACGGCGCGAGGAAACTCGATCTAAACTGATTCTGGCTGCATTTGAGTTGATCAGGGACAAGGGCGCCTCCAAATTCACGACAGCAGAAGTTGCAGAAATGGCCGGGTTGACCCGTGGTGCCGTCCAATATCACTTTTCCAGTCCCTATGAGTTGTTGCGCGAAGTCGTGATCAAGGTCGTGGATGACATGACTGCCCAACTTGATCACAAGGGTTTACAGACTGTTGAACGCCTTGAGAGGCTGGAGCAAATTGTCGATATTTATTGGGACGGGTATAAAAGTGACACTTACGCCGTTTTCATGGAACTCGCCGTTAACGGCCGACTGAACCCCGAAATGTCAGACTCCATCCGCGAAGCGCTTTCAACGTTGGAGATCAAAAGGGATGCCCAGTGGTTGAAGCTTATTCACGATTTTGACGCTGAAGATGCTGAGAAAATCTCCTGGAGAGCGTCTCTTCTTGTCATTTTGAGGGGACTTGCGCTTCGCAAGATGTTTGCTGAGACCGAAGAAGACGTGGAGCGTCTCTTTAGGGTTGTGAAGGCAAACTACATTCAGAGCATTCTCATCCGTGTTGGCTTGATTGAGATTAAGCCGGTTTTAGATCAGGATTAAACTGAACTCGTTTCTAGGCCGTTTTTTGCAGAGCACTCTCGCATGAAGGCAGTGACAGAATACAGGTTGTACCGGTCTCACCATCGCTCTGAATTTCCAATAACCCATCCTGGATTTGCGCCATTTTTAAAGACAGGGCAAGACCAAGTCCGGTTCCCTCGTTTCCGCGGTGCTGCCACCGTTCGGCACGGTTAAAGATTTCAAAGACAGACTTGAGGTGTTCCTGAGGAATGCCGGGCCCCTGATCAGTTACAATGACTCTGATATAATCAGATTGTTCCTGGTCTATCTTGATTGTAATCGTTGTTTCTCTGGGAGAGAAGGTGATCGCATTGACGATTAATTTGCTTAGGATGTGATGCGTTGCGTTGGCATCGAAAAAGGCCATGATCTTTTCATCATTTTCCGGAATATGCCGGAACTGAATAGATTTTGCGTGCGCTTTTGGTAAATGCAGGCTGACACATTGATCAATGACTTCGCGCAGAACGCCGGGTTTTGAGTTGGCGATATATTCTCCGGACTTGATCCGTGCAATATCCAATAATGTATCAATGATCTTGAGGAGTTTGCGTCCTGAATCTGAGATCATGCGGGCAAATTCACGTTGCTCTTCGCGTGAGGAAACCTTTCCTTCCATCAACAGGTCAGATAGGCCAATAATTGCATTTAGGGGTGTCCGAAACTCATGGCTGGTGTTGCGCAGGAAATTGGTTTTCGATTTTTCAGCCTCAATCGTTGCGTCTTTCTGCTCCAGATAATCTATTGTTCGAATTTCAAGGTCGCGGGACTGAGAGGCTAGCAGGTCACTTTGCTTGGAGACACGATTTTCCAGCTCCTGCTTCTCTTTCACGAGCTGGTATTGTGTCAGCAGAGCTCTTGACCACATAATGATGCCATTGATGATAATTAAAACACCAATTGCGCGAATGACATCTGCGATGATATAGTAATTGGCAAGTTGTTCTAAGGTAAAGTGCCCATTAAACAGGGCTGGGGTAACACAAATAATTGCGACCACCGATCCGATTGTCAGCGCGGTAAATCCCATAATCAGAATTGGCATTCCGCGATCGGTTGACGGAAACCACTTTGATTTCCGGATGAAATAAAGGGTAATGCTTAAAAACAGAAGCGCCCAAACACTGTTGATTATAAATCTGACTTCATCCATGGCTGCAATCTTTGAAAAAATAACAAATTAGCGGCTTTTCTTCATATTTGACTAAAACCTGTCTTAAGTCAGATTAACTCGAGAATATTACTAAAACGTTGATGTAAAGGAGCTGAATGAGCGAAATAAGATTGAAAACTGCACTTATCTCCCAGGCAAAATCCTGTCGGATGTTGGGATCAGAGTTTAGTGCCACATTGTTCGAGGTCGTTGCGGCACATTTGCCGATGGAGGGGCGTGTCTGGCAAAGGATGATCCACTGGGATGGAGACTTAAGTTCTCAAAGCCATTCGGTGCCTTTGCGACTAGCTGGTGCATTGCACGCGTTGGTTCTTTTTGAAAAAGCACCAGGCCTAGCAGCCGTTTATCCGCCGCATCATCTTGACTTGCCGAAGGAAGCGTTATGGAAAGCCGTGGTGGAAGCCATTTCTCAAAATGAAGATTTTGTCGATCATTGGCTTGATAGTGCCCCCCAAACAAATGAAATACGGCGCTCTGCAATTTTGCTGCCTGGATTTATGGAGACATGCAAGCGAACCGGATTGCAACGCTTTAAAATCTCAGAGCTCGGGGCCAGTGCCGGTCTTAATCAGATTTGGGATCAGTTTCACTATGATTTTGCGGGCCGGAGCTGGGGCGATTCAAACAGCAAAGTCAGTCTTGAGCCAGAAGTTAAAGGCATATTGCCGCCTCTTTGTGACGTAGAGGTGGTAGATCGCGCAGCTGTAGATCTGAAGCCCGTCAATTTAGAATCCAAGGAGGAACGACTGCGCTTGATGTCTTACATTTGGCCAGATCAACAGGACCGGATGGAAAGAACTGCGGCGGGCATAGAGATGCTTTTATCTACAGAGGATCTTAAACCGGTTTATCAGGGAGACGCAATTGAGTGGTTGGAGGATCGTTTGAGAGACCCAGTCGATGGGACTGTGCATGTGATTTATAATACAATAGCCTGGCAATATTTCCCAAACGAGAGACAACAAGCCGGGCGAGCCCTGCTTGAAAGAGCCGGGAACCAAGCGAGTGAAACTGCACCTCTGGCCTGGTTGAGCTTCGAAGCTGATGGTGAGGAGCCAGGAGCTGCTTTGAGCTTAACCCTTTGGCCAGGCGGTGAAACAGTTAAGCTGGCAAGAGGCGATTACCATGGAAGGTGGATTAACTGGTTAATTTAGTTTTAAGTGGTTTGATATGAGATCTATTCGTTGGATTAGGGCTTTGTCTTCATAGGGGACCGCTTTTCCCTGTCCCCAGACGGGGCCTGGCCAGGCCGGGTCACTTTGGTTCCTGGCGATGATATGGATATGGAGTTGGGGAACCAGGTTGCCTAGCATACCCACATTGATTTTATCAGCCTGAAATAATGATTTCACCTTATCGCTTAAGGCCCGGATTGCGTCAGCAACATCGTCGTAATCTGAAGCAGTCAATTCATGTAATTCTGTAAGTCCCTGCCGCATCGGAACCAGAATGAGCCAAGGGTAACGCGCATCTTTCATTAAGAGAAGCTTGCTGATGCCATAAGTGCCGAGAGTAACCGTATCGTTGGCCAGTTGTGGATGGAGGTTAAACAACAGACTTTCCTTTCCCTGCATTCTTGGTCATCCTTGACCCCTTATATGGGTATAGGGTGGTAGCGGGTTCTGGCAAGTGAATTCAGGTGAGGATGAAATGACAAAATTAAAGTTGGGGCTGAAGAGAAGTAGAGCATTTATTGGGGTTTTGCTGATCCTGTTTATGGGCGTTGGCATTGGGCGGGCGGAGGAGGTTCGCCTGACATTTCTGCATACGAACGATATGGGAGAAATCTCCGGAAAAAGTGGGTTTGGTGGGTTTCCAGAACTATCGACACTGATCCAGATGGAACGGGAGCGCAGCCCAAACAGTTTGACCACATTTGGAGGAGATCTCATTTCGCCGTCACTCATGTCCGGGCTTTCTCATGGCGTTGAGATGATTGAGATGCTCAACCTCCTGAAGGTGGATGTCGCCGTTATCGGGAATCATGAGTTTGACTTTGGACCTGATGTTACACGGGATCGGTTGAAGGAAGCCAAATTTCCCTGGCTCGCCAGCAACGTTTCCGTCGCGGCGGGCGTTGAGGCACTTGGGAACCAGGAGATGATGATCCAGGATATGGGCGGGTTTAAGGTCGGTGTTTTCGGACTAACAACACCTGATACTGTTTACCTTTCATCACCTGGAAAGGCGGTCGCGTTTGAAGACATAATCCCTGCGGCTGAGCGGATGGTTGCCAAGCTGAAAGCAGAAGGGGCGGATATTGTCATTGCTTTAACGCATATGGCGCTATCGGATGACCTTCGTTTGGCTGAGGAAGTTGACGGGATTGATGTGCTTCTCGGTGGGCACGATCATAAGGCTTTTGCAACCAAAGAGAAGAACACGGTTATCCTGCAGGCAGGATCTGATCTCAGATATCTCGGGGTTGTGGATCTTCTGGTTGAGAGAAAAGAAAAACGCGGCAAACCATACCTGTCTATTGTCCCCAGTTGGAAGTTAATCGCAACAACTTCGATAAACCCAGATGCAGACGTAGGTTCTGTTGTGGCGAGCTATCAAAAAGAGTTGGATGCAAAATTGGAGATTCCGGTCGGTCCAACCGAGATTGATCTGGATACACGTCGGACGACAGTTCGGACCAAAAGTACCGATTTTGGCGTGCTGATTGCTCATGCCATGAAAGAAGAAGTGGATGCAGATATTGGCTTCACCAATGGCGGGGGTATTCGGGGTGATCGTGAATATGCGGCGGGGACCGTTCTGACCCGCAAGGATATTCTGACAGAACTGCCATTCGGTAATGTCACGGTGAAGTTGGAGATTTCCGGAAAAGCCCTCAAAGATCTGGTTGAGCATAGTGTTTCCAAGGTAGAGGAGGGAGCCGGCCGGTTCGGGCAATTCTCCGGTCTTGAATATAGCTATGATGTGTCCAAACCATCAGGGTCAAGAGTGACCTCCGTTCAGGTGGCAGGCAAGCAAATCGATCCAGCGGCAACCTATACAATTGCAACCAACGACTATGTTGCTGGCGGCGGCGATGGGTATGCCATGCTGAAAGCCTCAAAGGTCCTCATTGACAAAGCCGCAGGTGAGTTAATGGCAAGCACCGTTATGAATTTCATTGAGAAAAAAGGTGGTGTGAAACCTGGCTTTGCAAACTAGCCTTTGCAAAGCGTGACCTTGAGGGTATCCTCCGTTTCAAAAATAAAGATAACGGAGGATACCATGAGTTCAGCGTCCATTCAGAATGCGGAAAATTCCAGCCCTTATGATCTGGAAGCTGGTTTTGTCGCCTATCCACTCTTGTTTCAGCAATCCGCCACGGAAGCCCCTGAATTGGAGGTACTGCAGGTCGAAGGCGCAGGCGTTACTTGGGCCGAACTTATTCTGGATGTTAATAAAGTCGCGAACTTCTTGACGAGCCGGGGCCTTGGTCGTGGTGACAAGATTGCAATTCTTGCCAGAAGTAGCCGGGAATATGTCACTGTTTATCTGGGAGGATTGCAGGCAGGCGTTTGTATTGTGCCCCTCTCTGGGATGGCGTCTAGTGAACAGCTGGCGGGCATGATAGAGGACAGCGGCTCCAAACTTCTTTTTGCCTCGAGCTCAACTTTGGATCTGATCGAACCTTTCATGGGCAAACTGAATGGGTTGGCGAAAGATGCCTATATTGCTTTTGATTTTGATAAAGAGGGTTGGGCTAGTTTCAAAGATGTCATCGAGCCGATGCCTACAGATGTCCATGTTGCGGATATTCAGCCAGAGGACGCCTTTAACCTGATATACAGTTCCGGCACAACTGGCGTTCCCAAGGGGATCGAGCAGAGCCATTATATGCGCTATCAGCATGTGCTACGCTTCAGTCAGATGGGTCTGGAGAAGGGGGCGACGACTATGATCGCGACGGCTCTTTACTCAAATACCACGCTGGTTGCCATGCTGCCGACCTTGGCTCTTGGCGGGCGCGTTGTGTTGATGCCTAAGTTCAATGTGGAAGAATATTTGCGGTTGGCTGAACAAGAGAAAGCCACTCATACAATGCTGGTTCCAGTTCAATATCAACGGATCCTGGCGTATGAAAAGTTCGATGACTATGATCTCAGTCATTGCCAGCTAAAGCTTTCTACAAGTGCGCCGCTACGTGAGCACGTGAAGCGGGATGCGCTTGAGCGTTGGCCCGGTAAGCTGATTGAGGTTTATGGCCTGACAGAAGGGGGGATTGGGACTGTCCTCAACGCAACAGAAAATCCTGATAAGCTGGCCTCTGTTGGGCAGCCCGGGATGGGAGCGGAAGTCCTGATCATTAATGAAGAGGGTGAAGTTTTGCCCCAGGGTGAAATTGGAGAGATTGTCGGACGGTCTGATGCCATGATGACCGGTTACCATAATCGTCAGGATTTAACCGATGAAATGATCTGGAAACATCCTGATGGACGGATCTTCTTCCGAAGTGGAGATATGGGTCGGCTGGATGAGGATGGATTTCTATATCTGTTGGACCGAAAGAAAGACATGATCCTTTCAGGTGGTTTCAACATCTACGCCGCTGATATTGAAGCGGAATTAATCCGTCATCCTGAGGTGACCGATGTGGCTGTTATCGCGATTCCGAGTGAGGAATGGGGAGAAACACCTTTGGGGCTGGTCGTGCTTGCTCCAAATGCAAAATCAAGTGAGGATGATATCCAGGTTTGGGTCAATGAGCGGCTTGGTAAAACACAGCGGGTGTCCGGAATTGTGACCCGAGACGATTTACCCCGTAGTACAATTGGCAAGATCCTCAAACGAGAACTCAGAGATGAGTATATTAAACAATCAGTTAGCTAAATAGTGTTGGTTTTTTAATTTACACATGGTTAATAATTATCTGACATTATCCACAGGATATATTAAGAAAAGGATGGATCACAACGCGTGACACTTAAAAGGTGCGGAAGTAATGGGCGCTGATGCTGGCGAAGTAAAGGAACAACCAGCAGCCAAGGTTCCTTTGAAGGAACGGCTAAAGCTTTGGTGGGAAGGTTACGAGCTTCAGGAAAAACGGAAGCTTGTCGTAACCGAGGCTGAAGACTTGCCCATTGAAGATGATGGGCCACCAACCGTTCATGGCTGGTCCTTAAGTCGCCGCAAATCCGTTGTCACTTTATTTGGCGATGGGATGACCCGCTGTGTTCCAGATACAACCAAGCAAAAGCTGACAAACCCACTCGGCATCAACAAAACACTGAGTGTTGTGGAGCTTGGCTCTGGTCTCGGCGGCTTTGCCCATTGGGTGAATGAAAAGTTTGAAGCCTATGTGGATGGCTATGAAGAAGATCAGGACCTGGTCAATGCTTCAAATGAAATGACCAAGATGGCGGGGAATTCCCGTTTTCTGAGATTCCATAAATGTGATTTTGAAGAATTTGACCCGAAACCAAAATCTGCAAATGTAGCTTACGCATCTGAAGCGCTGTTCACAGTAAAGAATAAAGCCGCCTGTTTTGCCCGGATTCACTCAATGATGAAGAATGAAGGGCAATTCATGATGTCTGACTATATGGTGGAAGGGGTTTCTCTTGATCATCCAGCTCTTCTGGAATGGTATGAAATGGAGCCCAAAAAACCACATTTGTTAGAAGTCCAGGAAGCGCGGACACTGTTGACCAAAGCTGGGTTTGAGGTGAGCATCGCCGAAGATACCACAGATGAATACAGGGCGAATGTGTTGAAAGCATTTGCTGAATATGCCCAGAAAACAAGCGCTGGTGCCAAAAGTGGTCACTTGCATGATTGGGTGTTGAAAGAGGGTGAGCTGTGGACCGCCCGAGTGAAAGCTATGGAAAGTGGTGCGCTTAAAGTCTTTAGGATTTACGCGCGCGTACCACCGGAAATCGTCTAGAAATTTCAATAAAATTCGACTGATGTGAAAAATGGCAATGTTTCTGCCTTTTCCGCATTGACATATGAAGGATCGGTGAGTATGTTCCGGCCTTCAAATTCAGAACAGATTTTTGGGACCTGTGTCATGAAAGTAATTAACTCGCTGAAATCTGCGAAAAAGCGTCATCGCGATTGCCGCGTAGTTCGTCGTAAAGGACGTGTCTACGTGATTAACAAAACAAACCCACGTTTCAAGGCACGTCAGGGCTAAGCTCCGATTGACCTTGGAAAACAAGGAAGCCCGGTTTCCGGGTTTCTGGATGGTGAAAAAAGCCGCTCTGTACCGCAGTAGCGGTTTTTTTGTGCCTGAAAGGTCCCTATAATAGTGAGTCTGAGCAATAGGGAGGATTCTCCATGGTAATGATGCCGAAACCGGATGAAGATGTTCTAGCCAAGCGGGGATATCTGGTTGAGCAACTTCGTGAACTGGTTCGCAACCCAGAAGCAGTCATTGATGAGGAAGCAGGACTTAGGGCTTTTGAATGTGATGGGTTAAGTGCCTACCGTCAATTGCCAATGATTGCCGTGCTTCCTGAAACCAAAGAAGAGATTGCGGAGATCCTTAAATTTTGCGCTGCCGAAGGCGTCAATGTGGTGCCGCGCGGTGCTGGAACGTCCTTGTCTGGAGGTGCGCTACCACTGGCAGATGGTGTGCTGTTGGGCCTCGGCAAGTTTAATAAAATTCTTGAGCTCGATTATGATAACCGCTGTGCCGTCGTGCAGCCGGGTGTGACCAATCTGGCGATTACAGAAGCTGTGAAAAGCGATGGCTTTTATTATGCGCCTGATCCATCCAGTCAAATTGCCTGTACTATCGGGGGCAATATTGCAGAAAATTCCGGCGGTGTTCATTGCCTGAAATACGGCCTGACCACCAATAATGTGCTGGGTGTCGAGATGGTAACCATGGATGGTGAGATTATCCGTCTTGGGGGTAAGCATCTGGATGCGGAAGGCTATGATCTTCTGGGGATCGTGACCGGATCTGAAGGGCTTCTCGGTGTGATCACCGAAGTCACCGTTCGAATTTTGAAAAGTCCGGAATTTGTCACCGCGCAATTAATTGGTTTTCCCTCTAGCGAGCAGGCTGGTGAATGCGTGGGCCAGATCATCGGGGCCGGTATTATTCCTGCCGGTATGGAGATGATGGATCGCTATGCCATTCACGCTGCCGAAGAATTCTGTCACGCCGGGTATCCATTGGATGTGGAGGCGCTCCTTATCGTTGAGCTGGATGGTCCAGAAGTGGAAATTGAGTATAACAACGAGAAGATAGGTAAGATCGCAAAAGAATGCGGCGCTACGGTTATTAAGCAAAGTCAGAGTGAAGAAGAACGCATGACCTTCTGGGCGGGACGAAAAGCTGCGTTTCCCGCTGTAGGCCGAATTTCGCCAGATTACATGTGTATGGACGGTACAATTCCCCGCGGGCAGCTACCTTATGTCTTGAAGCGGATGAACGAGCTCTCCGCCCATTATGGGCTCCGGGTAGCGAACGTTTTTCACGCTGGGGACGGAAATTTGCATCCGCTGATCCTGTTTGATGCCAATGAGCCAGGCGAGTTGGAAAAATGCGAACAGTTCGGTGCTGATATTCTCAAGCTGTGTGTTGAGGTTGGTGGTGTGCTGACTGGCGAACATGGGGTTGGCATTGAGAAGCGCGACCTGATGGGAGAGATGTTCTCTGAGGATGATCTGAAGCAGCAGCAGCGATTGAAATGTGCTTTCGATCCAGATGGACGACTTAATCCCGGCAAAGTCTTTCCGGTTCTGCATCGTTGTGCTGAACTTGGCAAAATGCATGTGCATGAAGGCCAAATTCCTTTCCCAGATATTCCCAGGTTCTAAGACATGTCGTTATTTGAAGTTTCCTCAGATGCCCAGGTTCTGGAACTCCTGGAATGGGCGAGCGCCGAAAAGACCCCACTTAAAATCGAGGGGTCTGGCAGCAAGAATGAGCTTGGCCTGCCTGTTGAGGCAGAACATACCCTGTCCCTAAAAGGTCTCAAGGATATTAAAATGTATGAGCCAGGTGAACTGGTCATGCAGGCAGGCGCGGGAGCTGCCTTGTCGGATATTGAGGCTGAACTCCTGGCCAACAACCAGCGGCTGGCGTTTTCCCCACCGGACTTGGGGCCGCTTTATGGCAAGGAAGCGGGGCTATCCACACTTGGTGGCGTGTTTAATGCTAACCTGTCCGGATCTTCACGGAACCGTGCAGGCGCTGCGCGAGATCACTTGTTGGGCGTACAAGGCGTTACCGGTCGTGGTCAGGCCTTCCAAACCGGTAGCCGGGTCATGAAAAATGTGACCGGATATGATCTCTGTAAATTGGTTGCGGGATCTTACGGAACCGTAACCGTCTGCACAGATTTTACCTTCAAGGTTTTGCCAAACCCGGAAAAGGTACGAACGATCCTGATTTATGGGCAAGGGACAGGTGCTGCGGTGCTGACCATGCGAGATGCGATGTCCTCAGTACATGAAGTCGTTTCGACCGCTTATATTCCAGCCAACATGACGAAGGCTTATGATCTGGATTATGTGAGTGATCAGGATCAGCCAATTACGGCCTTGCTGATTGAAGGTGCGCCGCCCTCCGTCGCTCATCGCAATGATGCCTTGAAAGAAATGTTCAAGGAAGCCGGCGAGATTGAGGAACTGCATGGCATGCGATCCCGGAAATTCTGGTCGGCAACAGCCAGCGTAACACCATTTGCAGCTGATCAACAAAGATTAGTCTGGCGTGTCTCCTTGCCGCCGTCTGATACTGCGGAATATCTATTCCGATTAGGACAATCTATTCCTGATCTCATATATTATTTGGACTGGGCTGGGGGGCTTATCTGGCTTTCTGTTCCAGCTGACACACCGCTTGCCGGGGCAGAAGTCATTCGTGGTGAAATTCGAAATGGTGGTCATGCGACTTTGATGCGGGCACCAGAAGACTTAAGACTCAAAGCAGGTGTGTTCCAGCCGTTGGATCCCATAAAAATGCGAATTACCGAGAAAATCCGCGAAGGGTTTGATCCCTATCGGATCCTCAATCCAGGTCGCATGTATCCGGTGAGTGGGGGAGATGCCTGATGAAGACCGATTTTTCCCTTGCCCAACTGGCCGACCCAAAATTCCAGGAATCCAATGATATCCTGAGGAAGTGTGTGCATTGTGGGTTCTGCACGGCGACCTGCCCGACATATACCGAACTGGGAGACGAGCGGGATAGTCCCCGTGGGCGTATCTATCTCATTCAGCAAATGCTGCAAAATGAGGCGCCTGCACCTGAAGAAACGGTGACCCACCTGGATCGGTGCTTATCCTGTTTCTCCTGCATGACAACCTGTCCCTCAGGCGTGGACTATATGCATCTGCTGGATCATGCGAGAGCCTATGTAGATGAGACATATGATCGCCCACTCATTGACCGGCTGCTGCGAAAAATGCTGAGCGTCTTATTGGTGCGGCCAAATATGTTTCGCCTGTCTCTGTTTGCTGCGGGTTTTGCAAAGCCGTTCAAATCGGTTTTTTCAGGACGGCTTCGGGCTATGCTCGAAATGGCGCCAAGCCGGTTGCCTTCCAGATCCCTTCTCGATGAAACGCCTAAGCATAAAGCGATCGGTGGCTCATCAAATGGCCGGGTGATCTTGATGACGGGGTGTGCGCAGAAGGTTCTCTCCCCCGATATCAATGATGCGACGATCCGCTTGCTAACCCGTCATGGGATAGAAGTGGTTATTCCCGAAAGCGCAGGTTGCTGTGGGGCGTTGCCTTTGCATATGGGGCAAGAGGATCCCGCCAAGGCGCTGGCCCGAAAAAATGTCGAAGCTTGGTCAGCGGAAATAGAGGCTGGCAAGCTGGATGCAGTTATCATCAATACCTCTGGCTGCGGGACGACTGTGAAGGATTACGGACACCTTTTCCAACACGATGAGCCCGAAGTCGCCAAGAAGGCAGAGCAATTGTCAAAACTTGCAAAAGATGTGACTGAGTACTTGATGGATTTGGAGCTCGAAACATCGAATTTCAGCTCGGACTTGGTCGTTGCTTATCATTCCGCCTGTTCCCTTCAGCATGGCCAGAAGGTTATTCAACCCCCTAAAATGCTTCTGGAAAAAGCCGGTTTTACTGTAAAAACCCTACCCGAAGCACATATTTGCTGCGGATCCGCTGGCACTTACAACCTGTTGCAACCAGAACTTTCCAAGCGCTTGAAAGAACGGAAAGTCCGCAATATCCGATCCGTAAAACCGGACCTGGTTTCTGCCGGTAATATCGGCTGTATTGAGCAGATTGCCTCCGGCATGGATCTGCCAGTGGTTCATACTGTGCAGCTTCTGGATTGGGCAAGTGGTGGCCCAAAACCAGAAAAACTGGAGAATTAAAGCTTTATATTTTCATAAAACCCGAATTCGCGTCGTTAAACCCTATAGTTGAGTATTGGTGTAGGAGATTGCGATGCGCGTGGTTGTTTGTTTTATGGGTTTGGCTTTGGCGTACTTTTGGGTGGCTTCACAAAGTTATGCTGCGACGCTTCTTATTAAAGATAATACCTTAGTCAAGATTACGGGGCTTCAAGCCGGTGACAAATTCTATGATGTAGAGTTTGTTGATGGTTCCTGTGTTGAGTTGTTTGATGGCTGTGATGAGGAAAGTGATTTTCTTAGCTTGCCAAATGATCAGCTTGAAAATCTCACAACAGCCTTATCTGATCAAATTTCTAGTTTTTTGGAGTGGTGCGTTGATTTTGGGATTAATGGTGTCGATACAGGCGGGAATATAACCTTTATTATGCCGCAGGGGCCTTCAGATGATCCAGCGCAAGTAAATGCTCAAACTGCAACTTATTCATCTGCCACGGCTATTTGGTCATATATCGTTGGAACGCATTATAGCAATACATCCAGTACCAATGCGGATGGCAGTATTGTTTACATCATCACCTCAGAAAATGGCGATATCGACATGCCAGCGGTTCCACTTCCGCCAGCATTGTTGCTGTTTTTTGGGGCTGGAATGGTATTATTGCGATTTGTGAAAGTTAAAGCACGAAACGCTTAATTTAGTCCAGATTGAGGGTTTTTTCGCCGACCCAGGCAATGCGGAGGATGTTTGTGGAGCCAGGCGTACCGAAAGGAACGCCCGCCATGATGACGATCCGCTCCCCAGGTCTGGCGAAGCCTTCCTTGAAGCAGATGTTGCAGGCTTTTTCGACCATGTCGGCAAAGTTTGCAGCATCTTCCGTATGGACGCAATGCAAGCCCCAGACAATGGCCAGTCTACGCGCAGTTGGCAACGATGGCGTAAGTGCGAGTATTGGTGTCGTGCCCCGCTCCCGCGCGGCGCGAAGGGCAGTGGAGCCTGACGTTGTATAAGTAACGATGGAGGTCGCATTGATTGTTCGGGCAACTTGGGAGGCTGCCGCACTGATCGCATCGGCAGTCGTTGCTTCTAGTATGCCATGCTGGTTATCCATCCGTTTCTGGTAATTGACGTCAAGTTCGGTCTCTTCGGCAATGTTACTCATGGTCGAGACGGCTTCATAAGGATATTCACCCGCTGCACTTTCAGCAGACAGCATCACCGCATCAGCCCCGTCGTAGATCGCGTTGGCGACGTCGGTAACCTCCGCCCGGGTTGGCACGGGAGAGGTAATCATGCTTTCCAGCATTTGGGTCGCAACGACAACCGGTTTTCCGGCCTCCCTTGCGACACTGATGATGTTTTTTTGAATGGACGGGACCTTTTGTAGAGGGATTTCTACGCCCAGATCCCCGCGTGCAACCATGATTGCATCTGCCAGTTCGATAATGCCATCCAGTTCATCTACAGCTGCGGGTTTTTCGATTTTGGCCATAACCCCGGCCCGGCCTGAGACAATTTTTTTGATTTCGGCGACATCTTCAGGGCGCTGCACGAAACTGAGGGCAACCCAGTCAACACCAAGTTCTAGTGCAAAATCCAGATCCCGACGGTCCTTTTCCGTCAGCGCACTCATTTTCACAATGGCGTTTGGAATATTGACCCCTTTGCGATCCGATAATTTCCCGCCAACCATAACTTCACAATCAGCAGTTTCAGGAGAGGCTTTGAGGACTTTCAGCCGGAGTTTGCCGTCATCAAGAAGGAGTTCAGTACCAACCTCTAGTGACTCCATGACTTTGGGGTGAGGGAGGGAAACGCGGGTTTTGTCGCCGGGCTTATCTTGCAAATCGAGCGTGAACTTATCGCCATCTTCCAGCTTGATTGGGCCATCCGCAAAAGTGCCGATCCGGATTTTTGGGCCTTGCAGATCGGCAAGTATCCCGATGGGGCGACCTTGTTTTTCTTCTAGTGCCCGTATGGTGTCATACCTGGCTTTGTGATCTGCATGCTCACCGTGGCTGAAATTCAGGCGAAAGACGTCGACCCCAGCTAGGTGTAGTTTCTCCACCATCTCAGGGGAGGAGCTAGCAGGGCCTAGTGTGGCGAGAATTTTGGTTTTTCGTTGGCGGCGCATGGTTTGATCACAAGTCCTTTTGTTCCAGCGTATGGGTAGGGTAACCAGACTATCTGACTGTAATATTTAGTATATCTAGTGTTTTTCCTCAAAAAGTTTCTCAATTTTCGAGATTGTTAGGAAATAATTAATACTAAAAAGTCACAAACTTATTTCCATGAAAAGTGGATTTCCAGATAGACAGATTCGGTGGTACTTCCGTGTTGGACTGAAGCGGCAGCTTGTTCGGTTGCTCTATGCAGGTGCCGATGGCATTGGGTTTTGCGTCGCCCTCATCCGCTTTCAATTTATTCCTTGGATGAGACTAAGTCTGCATCGATGGAAGAAAAAGTCGAGCGAAGCTTTTCAGATCGACCGGGCCGAACCAAACGTTTCTGCAGGACCGTTCAAACGGGATCATAAACCTTCCATACCGGCCCGAAAGGCGGCTGAGTATCTGGAGGATCTGCGCCTTCGGAGTGAGCAAACTGGTAAAAAATACACCTACAGCTGGGCGGTGACCCGCTTGTCCGAGTTGGAAGCGTCCGGAATTGCTGATCCGGTTGCCTATTTCAATAATGAGATGACAGATTGGTGGCTTGCACCAGATGGCATGATGGAACAAGACGCAGATTTCCTCGGGATCGCGATGGCGATTGAAGAGCGCTGGCACCAGTAACATCAATTAGAATTCCAGATCGAAATTGCCTGCTTTTCAGGGGTAGTGATTATCGCCTATATTGAGTTCTTTGAACCGATCCCAGTAAGCCAGATCCGTAAACCTGAAATGCCTGACTCTTTTTATACGTTAAACGAACACAGCAAATCGCCAATCTTTCTGATTGCAGATCATGCCAGCCGTCACATCCCAGAGGACTACAAAAACCTTGGGATTGAGGACGTATCCTTGCTGCGCCGGCATGTGGCTTGGGATATCGGGATTGAGGATGTCACGAAGAGATTGGCTGAAAAACTGGATTGCCCAGCTATCTTTTCCTGTTTTTCTCGCCTTTTGATTGATGCCAATCGTTATCCCGATGATCCATCGTCTACGCCCTATGTAAGTGATGGTGTTGTGGTCCCTGCCAATAAGGATGTATCGGAGGTCGAGCGTTCGAGGCGGATAGAGACTTATTTTCAGCCTTACCATGACCAAATTACCAAAATGCTGGATGATCTGTTAAACCTGACAGAGACACCAATAGTTATCTCCATGCATAGTTTTACGCCGATCATGAATGATTTCGAACGACCTTGGCATATCGGGGTTCTGTGGGATCAGGATGGTCGGATCGCGCTTCCCATGCTCGAAATTTTGAAAAAAAATGCGGCTTTGGTTGTTGGTGATAATGAACCTTACTCAGCGCGTGAGCCTCTCGGTTACACGATGAACGAACATGGTACCAAGCGCGATATTCCGCATGTTGTCATTGAGATCAGGCAGGATCTTATCGATACACATCATGGGGCTGAGCAATGGGCCAATCTCATTGCGGACCTTCTTCGGCAAATTGAAAAAAGACTTCTCGGGGACGCTGCTTAAGATGTCGATCAAGGAACCTACATTTACGATCGGGATTGAGGAAGAATATCTTCTGGTGGATCCAGAGACACGGGATCTTGCAATTGATCCACCTTCAGCCATCCTGGAAGAATGTGAGAGGCGTCTCCCACATCATCAGGTGACGCCTGAATTCTTAAGATCCCAGATCGAAATTGGGACATGCGTTTGTCATAACGTGGGGGAGGCGCGCGAAGCCTTAAGTGAGCTTCGCTCTACGGTTTCTGATGTGGCGCAAAAGCATGGCCTTGGATTGATGGCTGCCTCCACTCATCCGTTTGCAGATTGGCACCTTCTCAAGCATACAGCCAAAGAGCGCTATGATGTGATTGCCCGGGATTTGCAGGCTGTTGTCAGGCGATTGATGATCTGCGGGATGCATGTTCATTGCGCGGTTGAGGAGCCGGAACTTAGGATTGATCTGATGAACCAGATCTCATACTTCCTGCCGCATCTCTTGGCGCTCAGTACATCTTCTCCTTTTTGGCGGGGTGAGGTGAGTGGCCTGAAATCCTATCGGTTAAGTGTGTTCGATAGTTTGCCCAGAACCGGGATCCCCGATCGGTTTGAAAGTTTTGGTGAATATGAGCGTCTGATCAATGTGATGGTTGAGGCCGGAGCCATCGAAGAGGGGTCAAAGATTTGGTGGGATTTGCGCCCCTCTGGCAAGTTTCCAACTTTGGAAATGCGGATGACCGACGTCTGCACGCTGATGGAGGATGCCCTTTGTATCGCAGCGATCTATTCCAGTTTGCTTCGCATGCTTTATCGGCTTCGCCGGAATAATCAGCGCTGGCGGATTTATCCTCGAACTCTGGTGGCAGAAAACCGATGGCTCGCGCAGCGATTTGGTGTTGAGGGGAAACTAATTGACCTTGGGATTATTGATCAGGTCCCAGTTTCAGACCTGATAGAAGAGATAATCGAACTTGTTCGAGAAGATGCGGAAGCGCTTGGGTGTCTTGATGAAGTCTTGCACGCTCGCACGATTATTTCCCGAGGAACATCGGCCGATCGGCAGCTGGCGACATTTAAGGCTTCACAGGATGCAGGTGAGGATCTGAAGACATCGCTTCAAAAAGTAGTTGATCAGGTCTTGCAGGAAACTATTTCCGGCTTAGGTTGAAAAGAACAAAATTAGGGAGAGTTGGAATGACAGATCAAACAGAATTAGAGCTTCAGGCTGCGGCGTTTCGGCGTTTGCGTGATCATCTTCAGGAACGAACCGACGTTCAGAATATCGATTTAATGAATTTGGCGGGGTTTTGCCGGAATTGTCTGTCCCGTTGGTATCAAGAGGCTGCGACCGATAAGGGCGTGGAATTGGATAAGGAAAGAGCCAGGGAGATCGTTTATGGTATGCCCTATTCGGAGTGGAAGGATAAATACCAGACTGAAGCCAGCGCCGGTCAATTGAAAGATTTTGAGCAAAACAGGCCTAAGGACTAAAAATATTCCAATCGGGGACTAGCGAAAGCATGCAAATATCGCTAAACCCTTCTGTACATAATTGAGCATCAAGTTAAAGAGGTGAGTAATGGCTGACGTTGGTGGCGTCGCAGCAGATCATTTGCGATCTTTTATCGAACGCATTGAGCGGCTCGAGGAAGATAAAAAGGCGATTGCAGATGATATCAAGGAAGTCTTTGCCGAAGCTAAAGGCACTGGTTTCGATGTAAAGGCCATGCGGGCTGTTCTGCGTCTTCGCAAGATGGACAAAGCCGATTATCAGGAGCAGGAGTATATGATCGATCTATACAAGCATGCGCTTGGAATGCTCGATGAGATGCCCTCTGAAGCGGATCAGGACTTGCCACCAGAAGGTGACTCTTTTTAAGAATTTATGGATTAACTGAATTGTTTCACCCGGACATTGCGCCGGGTGTTTCATTGAGAATGAGAGAGGATAAGAACCGTGTCCCTAGAACTTCCAGCAGGTGTAGTTTTTGGTGAAGAATACCAGAAACTGGTCAGTAACTGTAAGGCAGGCGGATTTGCGTTGCCAGCCGTAAATGTCGTGGGTACAGATAGTATCAATGCTGTGATGGAAGCGGCAGCCAAAAATGGCTCAGACGTAATCATTCAGCTGTCCAATGGTGGTGCAACCTTCTATGCGGGCAAGGGAATGCCTAATGGTGATGATGCCATGCTTTATGGCGCGGTTTCAGCTGCCCAGCACGTTCATTTGCTCGCCAAACATTACGGTATCTGCGCAGTCCTTCACACTGATCATGCCAACAGAAAGCTGATCCCATGGGTTGATCGTCTGTTTGATGCTGGTGCTGAATACAAAAAGAAAAATGGTATTCCGCTTTTCAGCTCTCACATGGTGGATCTGTCTGAAGAGTCTCTCGATGATAACTTGAACGAGTCTGCACGGCTTCTGAAGCGGGCTGTTGAGTTGGACATGAGCATTGAAATCGAGCTCGGTATTACAGGCGGTGAGGAAGATGGTGTCGGCAGCGATGTTGACAGCATGGACAACAGTAAACTCTACACTCAGCCAGAAGACGTTCTCGAAGCCTATGATCGTCTGAGCCCAATCGGACATTTCTCCATTGCGGCTTCCTTTGGTAACGTGCACGGCGTCTACAAGCCTGGTAACGTAAAGTTGCGCCCTGAAATCCTGAAAGCCTCTCAGGAACTGGTTTCCAAAACTCATAGTCTATCTGAGAAGCCTTTGGACCTCGTATTCCATGGTGGATCAGGCTCAGAGCCTCAAAAAATTACTGAGGCTATTGAATATGGTGTGTTCAAGATGAATATCGACACAGACACACAGTTTGCATTCGCTGAAGGTGTTGGTGCTTTCGCCAAGGAAAATATGGTTGCCTTCGAGCATCAGATCCACCCAGAGACGGAAGAGCCGCTTAAGAAACTTTACGATCCACGCAAATGGCTGCGGATGGGTGAAGAGAAGATGGTTGAGCGTTTGGGGCAAGCTTTCCGTGAGCTTGGTTCAACTGGGAAATCAGTCGCGAAATAAGACTAACTTTCAGAGTCGTTTCGATAAGCCGGGCGGATATTTCGCCCGGCTTTTTCTGTGCCCGAAATGGATCAAAATCTATCCAGATTTTTACATTTCGTTAATCTTTTATTTAAGCTTTTAGCCGTATTTTAAGGCATCAAATAGGGAACGTTCCGAGTAACGTTCCATCCTGTGCCCCCACAAATGCGGAGATATAGTCATGAGTCAGAAGACTGAAGGAATTGCAAAACGTCAGGCGATACTTGCTCGTGCCCAGTATGAAGATATGTTGTGTTTCTTCGACTATAAGCATCTACCGGAAGGACTGCAGGCCATTAGTAAGCCGTTCAACAAACTGGCCCATTCACTGGTCGAGCAGCTTCCAGATCATTCTCAGAAAATGGTCGCGCTTCAGAAATTATTGGAAGCAAAAGATGCAGCGGTTCGCATCGCGGTTGCTAAAACAAAGCCGCAACGGGAAAGGATCCAGAATCTGATTATCGAAAATCATCGAAACGGCCTCTCTGCATCGGAAATTCATGCGAAAGTCCAAGAAGCATTCCCGAATTCCAAAATCACGGAAGAAGTTATCAAGGAATTTGCACTGACATTGGAAGCTGAAGTCTAAACCAACAGAGTTATCTAAAGATTTGAAAGGCGGTCCAGTAATCTGGGCCGCTTTTTTGTATGTGGCTTGAGTTTTTCCGGTTTATCTGACGAGCTGCAAATGGTAACTCAGGTCATTCTGTAAATGAGGGACTAAAATGACCAGAGACGTTAAATCAGTTGCCGTGCTTGGCGGCGGTACTATGGGGCTTGGAATTGCTGCGGCGTCAGCAGATGCCGGAGCAGATGTTCTGCTTTTGGATGTCACGCTGGAGGCTGCAGAAGCTTCTCTGGATCGGATGATCAATATTCGTCCACCAGCCTTTGAAAACCCTGAATCCGCCAAACGGATCAAGCTTGGTAGTTTCAATGATGACCTTGAACGGATTGCTGACTATGACTGGATTTGTGAAGCGATTATCGAAGATCTAGCCACAAAACGGGAATTGTTTGCAAAGCTGGAGCCACTTCGCCGGGATGGGTCGGTTGTGTCCACCAATACTTCAGGTATTCCTCTCAAGGATATTGCGGCCGATATGCCAGAACGGTTGCAGAAGGATATTGTTGTAACCCATTTTTTCAACCCGGTAAAAATCATGCGCTTGATGGAGCTGATCCCGGGGGAGAAGACAACTCCGGATGTTACTGAGGCGCTGGCGCGTTTTTGTGGTGAGAAACTCGGCAAGGGTGTCGTTTATGCAAAGGACACCGTGAACTTCATCGGCAATCGGATAGGCTGCTTCTTTATGCTGTCAGGCTTGCACAAAGCTAAGGCTGCCCTTGAAGCCGGTATGCCAATGGAAAAGGTGGACGCGCTGTTGAGTAAGCCGGTTGGATTGCCGCCAACCGGCCTTTATGGTCTGATCGACCTTATTGGTTTGGACATCATGGATCTGGTGGGAAAGAACCTTAAAGTAAATCTTCCTCAGGGTGATGTGGGGCTTGCCTATACGAGTTTTCCGCCCGTGGAACAGGCTATGCTGGAGCGGGGACAGCTCGGTCGGAAAGCTAAGGGAGGCTTTTATCGCCTTAACATTGCTGAAGATGGAGCGAAGACCAAAGAGATCTTTGATCTGACAAGCGAAAGCTGGCGCCCACAAGAGACAGTTGAGCTTTCACCTATTCATCAGGCGCCTGAAACTGTTTTCTTCGCCGATGATGCGGAAGGACAGCTTGTTTGGGACATCATGGGCGGAACACTCCTCTATGCAGCAGATCTCATCCCGGAAATCGCGGACGATGTAGTCAATATTGATCGTGCCATGCGCTGGGGATTTGGTTGGGCGAAAGGTCCGTTTGAGCTGCTGGACCAATTAGGAACTGACAAGGTCATTGCCAAATTGGATGCAGAGGGCAAAGAGCTGCCAGTAATGCTGAAAGTTCTCAAAGACGCCGGAGCAACAAGCTTTTATTCTGAGGATGGCTCCAAATATATGTCCCGCGATGGAAAATGGGAGACAGTTCCTTCTGAGTAGGATTTGAAATATATTTTGCACTTATTAAGTGTAGGGGGCTGTGTGAGACATTGCGCAGCCCTTTTTTACTGGGAACCATGCGACAGATTTCAGCAGATAAAACAGGATTTGCATCCCTCACCATTGTGGAGCTTCTCTTGCAGGAGCTGATCCTTAAGGACATTCTGGATGATCGGGATGTGAAGCGACTTTTGAAAGCTGCGGCTAAGCGTCATGAAAAATCAGCGAACGGCAGCCCCGATAAGATTGAGCTTAATATGGAAACAGCTACTCTTATTCGTCTCCTGCTGGAAGGGCTTCAACCAGCACTTAAGAAAGCCAAGAAAAAACGGAAAAGCATGGAGAAAGTGGCGCTAAATCAGACGTCAGCTTGAGGATTTTTCTCAATTAGTTTTTCCGGCCTGGTAGGGCGGAGAACTAAATTGCCGCCGCAATTGGGGCAGATATGTTTGTGGGTATCTGTCGTGCAAGGTCTGCAAAAAGTGCATTCGAATGTGCAGATGTAGGCTTCTGCCTCCCCATTGATGAGAGGGGCGTCACAAGTTTCACAAGTCTTTTTGAGTTTTAGCATGATGGCGTTCTCCCAACTTAAGAGATGCCTATTTATGCCTTCAGAAACGAGAGCCAATTAATCCTGCGCTGCAGGACCAATTGGCATCTCATGAAGTAACTTGCTTATTCAGCTGCTTTTAGAACATCCGTTGGATTGTTGAACAACTGCATCAGATGCTCATGCTCAGCGTAATATTGCTCAAGCGCTTTTTCCTTCACATGACCATATCCCCGAACCTTCATGGGAAGTTCGAGCAGTTCAAGCGCAACGGCCCGGTTCTGGTCATTTAGATGTTCGGTCACGTAAGCCAATGTTCCCTTAAAGTGGGTGATCAGTTTACGTTCAGCTTTTCGTTCCTCGGTATAACCGAAGGGATCAAAAGCAGTGCCCCGCAAGAACTTCAGCTTTGCAAGCTTAGCAAAGGCTTTGCCGACCCAGGGACCATATTCTGCTTTTTTAAGGTGACCCGTTTCCGGATCTTTCTTGGCAAACAAAGGTGGAGCCAAATGATATTTGACAGTGTAGTCACCAGACATCATGCGACCAATCCGATCTTTGAAACCGGTTTCAGCGTGCAGGCGAGCAACTTCATACTCATCTTTGTAGGCCATAAGTTTGAAGAGTGATTTCACCGCAGCTTTGGTCAGGTCTTCATCCTTAGTCAGACGAACAGTGTCAATGACTTTGGTGTATGCATCCGCATAAGCGCTATTTTGGTAGTCTGTCAAAAACTCAGCCCTGCGGGAGATCATGGTTTCGAGATCTTCTGTAGGCTGCAGGATATCAACAGGCCCTTTGAGCTTATCAACTTCTGCCAGAACCTTATCTGGGTCATGTGCCATCAGGCGGCCCCAGGCAAAGGCAAGTTTATTAGCGTCAATTGCAACGCCATTTAATTCAATAGCTCGTTCCAGTGCCTCCCGGGTGAGGGGGACAAAGCCTTTTTGGAAGGCATAACCCAGCATAAAGAGATTGGTGGCAATTGCGTCACCCATGAGGGTCGTTGCGATTTCACTGGCTTCAACCAGGTGGCAGGCGTCCTTACCAACCGCATCCTCAATATGGGCGAGGGTGTCGGCAACCGGGAACGGAGCGTCCGGGTTTAGCGTGAAGTCCATTGTTGGCGCGGGATGAGAATTCACCACCGCCTTGGCGATACCCACATCCAATTTGGCAAGGGAATCGTACGAGGCGGCTACCACCATGTCGCACCCGATCAGCAGATCGGCACGGCCTGCTGGAATTCGAACGGCGCTGATATCTTCGGGCCTTGGCGCAATATGAATGTGACTTGTTACCGCGCCGCCTTTTTGGGCCAGGCCAGCCTGATCCAAGACTGTAACCCCTTTGCCTTCCAGATGCGCTGCCATGCTCATCAGGGCGCCAATGGTGACAACGCCAGTCCCGCCAATTCCGGTAACCAGAATACGGTAGGGATGAACGACTTCCTTGATTGTTGGCAGGGGAACATCAGATGCAGGATCTGCCTTGTCGCTTTTCTCTGGTTTCCGAAGTTCGCCGCCTTCAATCGTCACAAAACTTGGACAAAATCCTTTAATGCAAGAGAAGTCTTTGTTGCAGCTGGACTGGTTGATTGTCCGCTTGCGGCCAAATTCAGTTTCCAGCGGTTCCACCGAGATACAGTTTGATTTGACTGAGCAGTCACCGCAGCCTTCACAAACCAGATCATTGATCATGACCCGTTTGGCAGGATCAGGAAATTTGCCCCGTTTGCGACGGCGGCGTTTCTCAGATGCGCAGGTTTGATCATAAAGAAGAATAGTAACGCCAGGAAGTTCCCGCATTTCCTTCTGGATTTTGTCCAGGTCATCGCGGTGATCAAAGGTCGTTCCTTTTGGCCATTCAATGTTGGATGGGTATTTATCCGGCTCATCTGAAACAACCTTGATTGTTTTGACGCCTTCACCGGCAACCTGTTGCGCAATTTGCCAAGGAGTTAGCTGGTCATCCAAGGGCTGACCACCTGTCATAGCAACCGCATCGTTGTACAGGATTTTATAGGTGATGTTGGCTTTGGCGGCAATTGCCTGCCGAATAGCTAAAAGACCGGAATGGTGATAAGTCCCATCACCCAGATTAGCAAAAATATGCTTTTCATCCGTGAAATGTTGCTGTCCAACCCATGGAACACCTTCACCACCCATTTGGGTGAATTCATTGGTATTCCGATCCATCCAGGTCACCATGAAGTGACACCCGATACCGGCAACAGCACGGCTCCCTTCTGGAACAACGGTTGAGGTGTTGTGGGGGCAGCCTGAGCAGTAGAAAGGTGTCCGAGTGATCTTGGCTGGTGACTGATTGAGCTGTTGCTCTTTTCGGTCCAAAAAGGCCAAGCGGTTTTCGATATGCTCGGATGTGTAAAACCGGCGAATACGGGCAGCGATTACGCGGGCAACCATAGCCGGTGTCAATTCACCAGAGGAGGGGAAAACACTCTTTTTCTCATCGTCGAATTTACCGATGATCCTTGGGCGAACAGACGTTTGCCAGTTATAGAGCTGCTCTTTCATCTGGTTTTCGACAAGAGCACGTTTTTCTTCAATGACTAGAACTTCTTCAAGACCCTCAGCAAAGTTGCGAACCCCTTCAGGGTCCAATGGCCAAGGCATACCGACCTTGTAAACGCTCAGACCGATATCCGCAGCCATTTCATCGGTGATCCCAAGATCCCGAAGTGCCTGACGTACATCCAGATAGGCCTTGCCGGTCGTGACGATCCCGAAACGGCGCTTTGGGCTATCCATTGTAATTTTGTCGAGTTTGTTGATCCGCGCAAATTCACGGGCAGCATAGATTTTGTGCTGGTTGAGGCGCACTTCCTGATCGAAGCGGTTGTCATGGGAGCGGATATTGAGGCCACCGAGTGGCAATTCCAGATCTGGGATTTGGATATTAACCCGGTTTGGATCCACATAAACGGAAGCACCGCCTTCAATCGTTTCAGAAATACATTTGAAGCCAACCCAAAGACCCGAGTAGCGGGACATCGCGATACCGATTAGCCCGTAATCTAGAACTTCCTGAACATTGGCTGGATGCAGCACTGGCATCATCCAACCCATAAAGCCATGTTCACTTTGGTGGGCAACAGTTGATGATACGATGCCGTGATCATCGCCAGCGAGTGCTAGAACGCCACCGTATTTCGATGTTCCGTTGGAGTTTGCATGGCGAAAAACGTCGCCTGTTCTGTCAACGCCTGGGCCTTTGCCATACCAGAGGCTAAAGACACCGTCATATTTGGCACCTTTGTACATATTTAGCTGCTGACTGCCCCAAACGGCTGTCGCGGCTAGGTCTTCATTGATACCAGGTTCAAAATGGATATCGTTTTCTTTGAGTAGGGGGCGAACTTTCCAAAGGGCTTGGTCATATCCACCAAGAGGGGAGCCGCGATAACCCGAAATAAAGCCTGCTGTATTAAGTCCAGCCGCTCGATCACGCGCTTTTTGGACAAGGGGAAGACGGACCAGAGCTTGAATTCCGGTTAGAAATACACGCCCTTGTTCGAGTGTATATTTGTCGTCGAGCGTTACGTCAGCAAGCTTCATACTTATTACTCCCTAGCTCATGCAAATTTGCATTTATTAATATAAGAAATGTAGCAGCCTTTTCAATAAAGGTCAATAATGCTGACATATAGAAAGAATGTTTCGTGGAGTGTTTTTTAACTTTTTTCCTGTCTATTAAATTTTGAGTTGGTTTAGAGTGCCAAACAAATCAAAGGGATGAAGGGTATATGACATATCTGGTTACTGGGGCAGCCGGCTTTGTCGGCATGTATGTCGCCAAACAGCTTTTGGAAGCAGGTGAGACCGTCTTCGGGATTGACTGTCTGACCGATTATTATGATGTTTCTCTGAAAGAAGAACGCCTCAAAGAGCTTGATAAATTTGAGAAATTTTCCTTTGAAAAGATAGATATTGCGGATCAGGCAGAATTATCGGCATCTTTAGCGGATAAGAGAATCGAGTATGTCATTCATCTAGCTGCACAGGCTGGGGTTCGGTATAGCCTTCAAAATCCTCACTCCTATATTCAATCCAATCTGGTTGGATTTCTGAATATCCTGGAATATTGTCGTCACAACCCTGATCTTAAACACTTGCTCTATGCGAGTTCCAGCTCGGTTTATGGTGGGAATAAAGAGCTTCCATATTCTGTATCGCAATCAGTTGATAAGCCCGTTTCTCTCTATGCGGCGACAAAAAAGTCTAACGAATTGATGGCGCATAGTTACAGCCATCTCTACCGTTTTCCCTCGACTGGACTTCGCTTTTTTACGGTATATGGACCATGGGGCCGGCCGGATATGGCCTATTGGATGTTTACTGAATCCATGTTGGCTGGAAAGCCTATCAAAATCTTCAATAATGGAGATATGAAAAGGGACTTTACCTACATTGATGATATTGTCAGCGGTATCATGAAGCTGGTAAAAGCAATTCCAGAAGATGGCGGAGAGGGGCATCCCCCTTATGCGGTCTACAATATCGGAAATAACCGACCAGAACCTTTGATGGAATTGGTCGATATTCTAGAAAAATCCCTTGGCGTTAAGGCCGAATTGGAGCTTTTGCCAATGCAAAAAGGGGATGTGAAAGAAACATATGCCGATATTGAGCCTCTTCGCAAAGCTGTTGGTTATGAACCTGTTACCCGGCTCCAAACCGGGATCCCGAAATTCGTTGACTGGTATCGGGAGTATTTTGAAAGAACATAAAGAAAATGTCAGAAGCATTTGATATCACTCAGATACAAAATATCATCGATATCGCCATCCCCCATTGCAGCGATATCGGTGTGCAAGTGGAATCATTGAGCAATGATTCTGTTGTGATGAAGTTACCTTACGATGAGCGATTTGTTGGAAACCCTGTTACGGGGGTTCTTCATGGCGGAATAGTGACCACTTTGATTGATACGACCTCAGGGATGTGTATCTACGCCAAACTCCAGAAATATATCCCTATCGCAACATTGGATCTCAGGATCGACTATCTAAAATCCGCTGAACCAGGAAAAGATGTTCTTGCAGAAGCAACCTGCTATCGACTAACCCGGCAGATAGGATTTGTGCGGGCAGTTGCCTATCACGACAATCCTGATGATCCCATTGCGAATAGTGTGAGTACGTTCATGCTTCATAGCAGCGCCAGTATGCCTCTTGATCGGGTCTCTACAGAAGAAGGAGGCAATTCATGACCGAGTCATCAAGCGAAGAGTTTTTGCAAAAAATCTTGAAAGCCAAAGAAGAAAAAAATTGGTCGGCGATCGCTGATCTCATTCCTTATTTCAACTATTTAGGGATGGAAGTCCTGGACCGCGAAAACGAACTAATTTGCCGAATTCCCCAAAATAAGAAATTTACGGGCAATCCAACGCTTCCAGCCATTCATGGTGGCGTCGTCGGAGCGTTTCTGGAAAGTACGGCTCTTGTTCATCTGCTAGTAACTCAAGAAATTACCCAGCTCCCGAAAATCATCACTTTCACGATCGACTATCTTCGCTCGGCCAAGGTGGATGAGTGTTTTGCTGAAGCTGTGATTACCAAACCTGGCCGTCGTGTTGCGAATATGCGGGTTAGAGCCTGGCAAAAGGATCGAAGCAAACCGATTGCTACAGCCAACGCAAATTTCCTTGTCAGTTAGACATTGGAACTTATGTGTAAACTGCTGATCAATTCAAATTGGAGTAAATCAAAAATATGTCCGAAGCTGCTTTAAGCAATCTGCCTGAATGGGATCTTACAGACCTTTATCCGTCTCGGAATTCGCCTGAGTTGGAGAGTGATCTGACGTCGGCTGCTGAAGAGGCAAAGGCCTTTGCGGCTGATTATCAAGGTAAGCTCTCTAATTTGGATGCGGACGCTTTTCTTGAAGCCTTAAAAGCATACGAGGAGCTGGAGGAGAAGCTCGGACGCATCATGTCATTTGCGTATCTTGTCTATGCTGGAGACATGACAGACCCGGATATCGGTAAGTTTTTCCAGAATATGCAGGAGAAAATCAGTATGATTTCAACTGATCTTCTGTTCTTTACCTTGGAACTTAACCGCATAGAGGATTCTCAGATCTCGAATTTCTATAAAAATTCGGAATTGAAGCGTTATCAGCCATGGATTGATAACGTGCGATCGATGAAACCCTACCAGCTGGATGATGCGCTAGAAAAGCTGTTGCACGAGAAAAGCGTGTCTGGTCGCAGTGCCTGGGTACGTTTGTTCGATGAAACAATGGCAGGCCTTAAGTTTGAGCTTGATGGCAAAAGCATGGCATCGCAGGAGGTGCTACACCTTCTGTCTGCTAAAGATGGGGAAACCCGAAAGAAAGCAGCCAAATGCCTTGGTAAAGTGTTTGGCGAGAATGTACGTCTTTTCGCATTGATTACCAATACCCTGGCGAAAGACAAGGCTATAGAAGATGATTGGCGTAAAGCCGACAGTCCCATGACAATGCGTCACCTGTCTAATCAGGTGGAAGCAGAAGTCGTGGACGCTTTGGCCGAAGCTGTTCGCAAGTCCTATCCGAAGCTGTCTCATCGTTATTATGCCTTGAAAGCCAAATGGATGGGACAGGATAAGCTGGATTATTGGGACAGGAACGCGCCATTGCCCGAGGATGATGACCGCTTGATTACCTGGGATGAAGCTCGGGATACGGTGTTGGATGCCTACGGTAGATTCTCTCCTGAACTCGCCAAACTGGGACAGGAGTTTTTTGATAAACCCTGGATCGATGCCTCAGTTCGCCCTGGAAAATCCCCCGGGGCCTTTGCTCATCCAACTGTTCCAAGTGCGCATCCTTATCTGCTGGTTAATTATCAGGGCAAGGTGCGGGATGTGATGACCTTGGCCCACGAGTTAGGGCACGGGGTGCATCAGGTTCTGGCTGCCCCTCAGGGTGCGCTGCTAGCCGATACGCCGTTGACACTGGCCGAGACCGCAAGTGTGTTTGGGGAGCAACTAACCTTCCGAGCGCTTTTGGATAAAGAAACTGATCCTGCGAAAAAGCGGGTGATGCTGGCGAGCAAAGTTGAGGATATGATTAATACTGTAATCCGCCAGATCGCTTTCTATGAATTCGAAGTTCGGCTTCATACAGCCCGCAAAGAGGAGGAATTATCTCCCGATCAGATTGGGGAAATTTGGATGGAGGTCCAGCGGGAAAGTCTGGGCCCAGCTATTCGTTTGCATGATGAATACCAATATTTCTGGACCTATATTCCTCACTTCATTCATTCACCATTTTACGTATATGCCTATGCCTTTGGGGATTGTCTGGTGAACGCGCTTTACGCAGTTTACCAGAATGCAGAGAGTGGATTTCAGGAGAAGTATTTTGAGATGCTGAAAGCTGGCGGGACGTTACGCCATAAAGAGCTTCTCGCTCCGTTTGGGCTCGATGCCAGTGATCCGGCCTTCTGGCAAAAAGGACTTGGCGTTATTGAAGAGTTCATTGACGAGTTGGAAGCTTTGAGCTGATCTGAACTGATTTTCAAAGAAACCTTTCAACTTTTTCGGTGATTTGACCATCAGCCTGCTTGCAGAAATGCAGCAGGCTGTTTTCGTTAATTTCAATCCAGCTGGTACTTTCTTTATCTAAAGGCTCACTGACAACCAAAACCGAGGTTGGGTCGTTATTCCTGTAAAAAAGTGACGGGGCCTGCGCGTCACTTGCCCATTTTAGTGTCCAGAGTTGTTCTCCATTTGATATGGCAAATGTTGCCCGAAACGGTTCCTCGATTCCCTCAGAGCGGCGGATTTCCTCTACGATAGATACCGTGTCGCGCAGAGCTTCCTTTGGACATTTTTCAAGCCCTTTGGATGCCATGATCATGAACAGCATTTCGCTATCCGTGCTTCCTTGAAGGGCAGTGTAAGTAACATCGGTCAAATGTTCCTGCAGGCGGCGTTTGATTTGTGAAAAGCCCCCAATTTGACCGTTATGCATAAATAGCCATTTTCCATATCGAAAGGGATGGCAATTGACAAATATGTTAGGCGCGCCAGTAGAAGCCCTAACATGCGCAAAGAAAATGTGGCTAGTCACATGGCAGGAAAGTTCCCGTAAATTTGGATCTGACCAAGCAGGTCCGGGATTTCGATAGAGGCCTGGTTCGGGTAGGTGGCTATACCAGCCTAGACCGCCACCATCACCTTGAACACCTAACTTTGCTTTATGAGAGTGGAGCGCTTGGGCACTCAGGGAATGATCCCCTTCGTATACAAAGCTTTCGATGACACGGGGTGTTCCAAAATAAGCAAGCCAGCGACACATCGTTTTGTCCTAGAAAAGACGGTGAACTGTCCCCATTTTTAGCTGGAAATTATTTAAAAATTACCAAAAGCACACATTTTGTTGCCCGAAGTCCAAGTTTTGATATATTGCGATGCAGCGTAATACACCGATTAAAGTGGAGAGGAAACTATGTACGAACAGGGTAATATGAACGTTGAACAGCAGAAAGAGTCTTATAATGCTTTCGTTAAGCTGTTTACGTGGGGAACTATTATCTCTGCTGTGATTACAGCTTTCGTTGTTTATATCATCACTTGATATCGGGGAATTGTGCTGTCTGCGCTTTAGATAATTAAAGGGCAGACATTCGCAAATTGACGCAGCAGGGGGCGTCGATCACACCCACTTTAAATACAAATAAAAGAGGATCGATTATGAAAATCGCAATCCCCAAGGAGCGTCGGGCGCACGAGAAACGTGTGGCGGCATCTCCTGATACTGTAAAGAAGTATGTGGGTCTGGGAGTTGAAGTTGTTGTCGAGACAGGAGCCGGGTTACTGAGCTCTTTCTCTGATCAGGAATATACCGACGCCGGAGCCACCATTGCCGGGGATGCCGCAGCAGCCCTGAAAGATGCCGATGTTGTCCTGAAAGTTCAACGCCCCTTGACCGAGGCTGAGGGTGGACCGGATGAGCTCGCCTTGATGAAGAAAGGGGCCACATTGATTTCAATCTTGGCACCTATGCAGAACAAGGATCAGGTCGAAGCTTATGCCGCTGCCGGTATCGAGGCTCATGCCATGGAATTGGTTCCCCGCATCAGTAGGGCGCAATCCATGGACGTCTTGTCTTCCCAGTCCAACTTGGCCGGTTATAAAGCTGTTTTGGATGCGACTGCCGAATATGGCAAGGCTCTTCCAATGATGATGACAGCAGCGGGTACGATTGCCCCTGCGAAAGCTTTCATCATGGGCGTCGGTGTTGCCGGACTGCAGGCCATCGCGACCGCTCGCCGACTGGGTGCTGTTGTAACCGCGACTGATGTTCGTGCAGCTACGAAAGAACAGGTTGAAAGCCTTGGCGCCAAATTCATCATGGTCGAGTCTGAAGAGACCGGTGAAGGTGAAGGTGGCTATGCCAAGGAAATGTCCGACGAATACAAGAAAAAACAAGCTGAGCTTGTTTTTGAACATGTCAAGAAACAGGACATCGTTATTACAACGGCGTTGATCCCGGGGCGGGAAGCTCCCATTCTCATCACTGATGAGATGCTGGCCGTTATGAAGCCAGGCTCAGTGATTGTGGATCTTGCGGTTGAAGCCGGTGGTAATGTTACCCAGTCAAAGGCTGGTGAAGTTGTTGTGACTGACAAAGGTGTGAAGATTGTTGGCCATTACAATGTACCAAGCCGTTTGGCCAGTGATGCCTCCAGCCTCTATGCCAAGAACCTGCTTAATTATCTGACACCGATGATTAACAAGGAAACAGGCGCTTTAGAAATGAACTGGGAGGATGAAATTATCCTTGGAACCGGTTTGACACGGGACGGAAAAGTCGTTCATCCACTTTTGACAGAAGGAGGTAACTAATCATGGATATGGTCGATCCTACTGTTTTTCGGCTGGCGATCTTTGTTCTTGCAATTTTCGTTGGCTACTATGTGGTCTGGAGCGTAACACCAGCCCTGCATACCCCCTTGATGGCGGTTACGAATGCCATTTCATCTGTGATTATCGTCGGTGCGCTGATTGCTGCGGGCCCAGATGATCTGAACCTTGCCAAGATCTTCGGCTTTATTGCGATCGTTCTGGCGTCGGTAAATATCTTTGGTGGCTTTCTGGTAACCCAGCGAATGCTCGCCATGTATAAGAAAAAACAGAAATAGGGGGATAAGCCAGTGTCAGCTAACTTTACGGCGCTTGCCTATCTGGTATCCGCCATTCTTTTCATTCTTTCTTTGCGGGGCCTTTCCTCGCCGGAAAGTTCTCGCCGCGGTAATGTGATGGGCATGCTGGGCATGGCGATCGCGATCGTCGTGACTATCCTGAGCCCAAGCGTTCTGTCTTATGAGTGGATCATTGGCGGTATTGTAATTGGTGGCGCAATCGGTGCAGTAATTGCCCAACGCATTGCCATGACAGCCATGCCGCAGCTTGTTGCTGCTTTCCATTCCTTGGTCGGCCTGGCTGCAGTGCTTGTTGCAGCGGCAGCATTTTATAACCCAGAAGCCTACGGCATCATCGGGGAAAGTGGGCAGTTGACTGTCCTCTCCCGCGTTGAAATGGCTATTGGTATTGTTGTTGGTGCGATTACCTTCTCCGGCTCTGTGATCGCCTTTACCAAGCTACAGGGATTGGTTTCTGGAAATCCAGTTACTTTTCCGGGTCAGCATATGCTTAACCTTCTCATTGGTTTGGCAATTGTAGGCCTGATCATCTGGTTCTGCGTTGATCTAAATCCAGCTATCTTCTGGGGAATGACTGCGCTTGCCTTCATCATTGGTTTCCTGATCATCATTCCAATTGGTGGTGCAGATATGCCAGTGGTGGTGTCTATGCTGAACTCCTATTCAGGTTGGGCGGCTGCCGGTATCGGCTTCACTCTGGAAAATACGGCTCTGATCATTGTGGGTGCCCTGGTCGGCTCCTCCGGTGCGATCCTTTCCTACATCATGTGTAAGGCGATGAACCGCTCCTTCTTCAGCGTGATCCTGGGCGGCTTCGGCGGTGATGATGCCGCTGCCTCTTCTGGTCAGCAGGTCGACCGGCCATTCAAGGCAGGTTCTGCTGATGATGCGGCCTTTATCATGAAAAATGCTGGTAAGGTTATTATCGTTCCAGGATATGGTCTTGCAGTTGCTCAGGCTCAACATGCCCTTCGGGAAATGGTGGATGAGCTGAAGGCTGAAGGTGTTGATGTGAAATATGCTATTCACCCGGTTGCGGGTCGGATGCCTGGTCACATGAACGTCCTCTTGGCTGAAGCCCAGGTGCCTTATGATGAGGTCTTTGAGCTGGAGGAAATCAACTCTGACTTCTCAACAGCTGACGTAGCTCTTGTGGTGGGTGCGAACGACGTGACGAACCCAGCCGCGCGCGACGACCCATCCAGCCCGATTTACGGTATGCCGATCCTTGATGTGGATAAGGCCGGGACCGTTCTTTTCGTGAAGCGGTCCATGTCTTCCGGTTATGCCGGTATCGACAACGACTTGTTCTATAAGGACAACACAATGATGCTTCTGGCTGACGCCAAGAAGATGATCGAGGATATTATGAAAGCGATCTAATCGATCTCATAATCTAATCAGGAAAGCCGCGGCTCAAGATGTCGCGGCTTTTTTTGTGCCAGTGCCTTCTGGTTTATCTTTGCGCTGTGGGTTTCGCCCGCCTAGTACATAGCCTGCGATCCCGCTTAAGATGGCGACAACGCTTTCGCCGCTAACCAGCTGAAGGAGACCCAGAAAGGTAGCAGCCACGATGATCAGAATAATTGTGGCCAGTTTAGGGATCTCTGTCTGGGCAATGATGTTTGAGAGACTATCGCCACTGAGATTATGTCCCCGAAAGGTCACCCAACAAGCGATTGCGACTACGGCGCAGAAGATGCCAAAAGCGATCAGGCCATAATAGCAGATTTGAAGTATGAAATCCGGTGTAATGGTCATCAAAAAAAACTCCCCCATTAGTTTTATCTAATTTTATATAATAGGGAGGAGTGTAGGGATAACTAGCCTTTATTTGTTGGACAATAGCTTTCCTAGAAGCCCGCTTAGTTGTTCAGCTTCTTGATCAGTCAAGTATCCGCCCAGTTCAGCGTCCAGTGCTGTACCATATACAGACCACATTTGCCGACGGAGGTTTCTGCCTTCTTTCGTAATAAAGATTCTATAGCCGCGCCCATCTTCATCACTTTTTTGTCGACTGAGTAGGCCCGCATTTTCAAGTCGTTCGACAAGTCGTGAAACACCATACTGTTTTAGCAGTAGGCGTTGCTCCAGTTCAAATAAGCGAAGACCTTTGTCGTCAGCCTGTTCTGCTTCCCAGAGAACATCATACCAGTTCAAAGACGGAAACCCTTGCTCCTTCAGAGCGGTTTCGATCTTGGTCTGAAGTACCTGCGACGTTCGCATAAGGTGTGTCCAAGCCTGGACAATTTTAGGGTTCGTTGACGTCATAAATGAAATTTACATGCAAATGCATTGAAATTCAATTTGGAAATCTATATTTACATGCAAATGCATATAAATGGAGCAGCCAAATGACATATGAACTCATTAGCCATTCACTTTGCCCCTATGTTCAACGGGCAGCTATCGTACTTGAAGAGAAGAAAATACCTTTTGTCCGGCGATATGTGGACCTTTCAAACAAACCGCAATGGTTTTTGAAATTGTCTCCACTTGGAAAGGTTCCATTGCTTTTGGTGGATGATCAAGTGCTATTCGAAAGTCAGGTGATTGCCGATTATCTAGATGAGGTTACACCTGAAAGCTTGTACCCATCGGATCCACTTGAAAAGGCACGACATAAATCATGGATAGAATTTGGCTCAGCAACACTGAATGCCATAGGTGGCTTTTATTCAGCACCGGATCAACAAAGTTTTGAAGATAAAAGGACCGCCCTTCATAAACGGTTCTTACAGATCGATCAGCAGATCAAGGGGCCCTTTTTTGGTGGGGGGAGTTTTCAGCTTATTGACGGCGTCTGGGCGACTATTTTTAGGTATCTTGATGTGTTTGAAGAGATTGGTGATTTTCATCTTATGGAGGGTGCGAACAGGGTTTCCAACTGGCGAAATGTCGTCGCAAATCGCTCATCCGTGAAATCCGCCGTTTCACCAGAATATCCGCAGTTACTTCGAAAATTTCTGGAAAACAAAAACTCTTATATCAGTACTCTTATTCCTGCTTAAAAATACTACCCGCGGGTATATACGCTCGCGGGTAGCTTTATCTTCAAGCATGCTGGAAGCTGGATGTAGACAGCTTTTTCAGACCTACATATTTGCTGTAGGCAAATCCGGCGACAGCAATGGCCGCAAGGTCAATGAGGACTAGTCCCGCTGTGCTAAACAATTCAGCAAAGCCAATTGCAAGAATGGCTGATCCGATAATCCAGGCGATATCAGCTGCAAAATAGATTTTGGTGAAGATTGTTTTGGTTGTGAATTTTAGCGCCACAATCGCGATATCAAAGGAATACAGAACAAGCACAATTCCGAGTATGGTGAGGTAAAGCGGTTCCGTTAGCCCCATTAAAGTAGTTAGTGGGCTGCTTGCAAAGATGCAGATTAGTCCACTTGCGCAAGCAAAGCTCGCATCAGCGAGGAGTGCCTTTTTTAAAAAGTGAGTAGTGTTAGATGTCATTTCCGATTTCTCCTTCTCCTGGGTTATCAGAATGAGGAGATCATGGGCCTTTTAAGGTAAGGCACGCAATTACCCGGCAGGTAAGATTGATCGAAAGTCGTCTTTTCTAGTCACTTCAATTGGAGTGTGCTAATTTTTTTGTATGAAATTTTTGGCATATATATTGATCCTGTTGATGTCGGTGGTGGGGCTTTATCAGGAAAGTCGTGCCGATACCGCGAAGAAGCGGATTACTTGGTTTATATGGGATCTCCCGCCAGAGTTTGTCTCAAGTGGCCCGTATCAGGGGCAGGGTTATGCTGATAAATTTCTGCAATTTTTTATTCAACAGCTTCCTGAATATCAGCACAGTATTTTGGCTGTAAATGTACCAAGATGGAGCCTGCAGGCCCGTGTTCCTGGAACTTGCACAGCTCACCTTTGGGGCGGTTTTTATCCTGAACTGCTCGCTTATTCCAAAGCTTATACTTTTACGCCACCTCATATTTTAATTTTTAACAAGAAGTATGAGCAAAGGTTTGGCCCGCAAGGAACAGTGCTTTCTATTGAGGAGCTTCTCAAACAAAGGAACCTGAAATTATTACTGGTAAAAGTGGATTTTAATAAAGCAGCTAGCCAATCCAGATATCCTGTATTGTATCAATACCTTAAGCCACATTTAGGGGACCCTAATCTGGTTGAACATAGTATCCATCATAATTTCATAAATCTCGATATGCTTGAAAAGGGGCGTGGGGATTATACCATCGGTTACCCCTCTACAATAGCTTCCCAAAAACGAACGCTAGGAGTGGTCGGAGAGTTTATATCTTACCGGATCAAAGAGCATAATCTGTACAAGAAAGTCCACGTCGCCTGCTTCAATGATGCTTTTGGGCGGGAAGTGATTAAAAAGGTGGATCGCTCTCTGACAAAAGATGTGCTCTTAAAGTTTCTTGAGTATCACGAAGAATGGAACAACAAGGATCCCTATTTTCGACAGACGACGATCGATTATTTCATTAAAGGCCTCAATCTGCCAAATGTGATCGATTGGTGGGATAATTTGATGAGGTCATTGTCACAATTACCTCTGAAGTAATTTTTCTCCTCATAATTTGTGCTTATATTCGATTCAGCGCACAAACCGGAGACCCAGCATGGCAAATGTGGCCTACAAACAAAACTCATCAGATTTTGGAAGTCTGCTCAAGAAATGGCGAAAGGTAAAAGGCTTTAGTCAATTGGATTTGGCAATGGCCGCGGATAGTTCTGCCCGTCATATTAGTTTTATTGAGACCGGTAGGTCTCAGCCTAGCCGAGAGATGGTTCTTAGACTTGCTGTTGCCATGGAGGTGCCGTTGAGAGATCGTAATCGTCTGCTCAATGAGGCGGGCTATCGGTCGGCTTATACGGAACGGCCCTTGGAAGGAAAGGGGTTGGAGCAGATCAAGCGGGCACTTAGTTTCATTCTTGATAAGCAGGAGCCTTATCCCGCCCTAGTTATGAACCGGTGTTTCGATATTCTGATGATTAATCATACGGGTGCTAAGTTCGTGAGTGCCCTTGGATTGCAACTCGGTGGACAGAATGGCCCACCTAATATTTTGCGCATGAGTTTACATCCAGACGGTTTTCGAAATGTCGTCAAGGATTGGGAACAAAGTGCAGGTCACATGATCCACAGGGCATATCGACAATTAAGGGGGCAGGATGAAAATGATCGACTGGCGATCCTTCTGAAGGAAGTCTTGGCTTATCCTGGCGTGCCTGAGAGTTTTCAGGTTGAAGATCCGACTAAGGACGCGCTTCCCGTTCTTCCCATTGAGTTTATGTTGAATGGGTTGAACTTGTCCTGGATAACAACAGTGGCTAGTTTCGGGACACCTCAGGATGTGACAGCAGAGGAAGTTATGGTTGAATGTATGTTTCCCTCTGATGAACAGACCGACCGCTTCGCCAAAGCATTGTCAAACGGCAATGGCCAGGATCTCATTTAGTCGGTAAGGGGAATAGAAAAAAATAATTGTAAAACTGGGGGGAACAAAATGTCTAATCCATTGGAAAAGGCGGAGGTCGTCTCTATAGAGACCACAGATGGATGGGAGCTTAAAACGTATCATTTTGGTGCGAAGGGAGAGCTTCCCCCAAGATCAACGATTTTGGTATTACCGGCTATGGGCTCTCATGCCCGGCCCGCCCGTTATATGGCTGAATATCTTTCAAGTCAGGGACATGCCGTTTTGGCACTCGATCTCAGGGGGCATGGGCAAAGCTTGCCAAAGCCTACGCGGGGCGTTGATTACGGTTTTGATGATTTTCTGCAAAAAGATATTCCTGCTGCCCTTAGCTGGATGAAAGATCAATATCCGGATACACCCGTTTTTATTTTGGGGCATAGTTTAGGTGGAATACTGGGTGAAATATTTGGTGCTGAAAATGAGGGTGCGGTAAATGGGGTTATCACCCTAACCACATCAAATTTGAGCGCGCGGGTTCTTGGCCGAAAATCCCTTCTTCTCTTTGTTCCATTTCTCATGATTTCAAAGGTGCTGGGGTATCTTCCAGGGCAACATCTTGGCTGGGGAAATCCGATTTCCAAAACACAAGTAAAGGATTGGGCAGGTTGGGGTATCCGAAACCGGTTACATGGAACAGATGGCCGATTACTTGAACCTGTCTTGGCGAAGAGCCTGACCCCAATGCTCTGTATCGGATTTTCAGATGACCTGAAGCTGGCACCACCGCATACCACGGAAGCCTTCGCTGGATTATTTCCAGTTGGCCATACACAACATCGCACGATCACTCCAGAAGAAGCAGGTGCGCAAAAGCTTGGCCATATGGAGCATTTGAGAAATAGTCACTATGCATGGCAGCAGATATCTGACTGGATTAACGTCCAAAGCAAACCGTGACTGCAGAAAATTGGGCGCAAACACCAAAAGCCGCTTTCCGGCGAACCGGAGCGGCTTTGACATTTTTTACTGGAGGGCCGTAAGGCCTTAGCAGAAAAGCTTAGCTTAAGCTTCCCGCTGAGCGCGTTTACGAGCCAGCTTGCGAGCGCGACGAACGGCTTCAGCTTTCTGGCGGGCGCGTTTTTCAGATGGCTTCTCGTAAGCACCACGGAGTTTCAGCTCACGGAAGATGCCTTCCCGTTGCATTTTCTTTTTCAGGGCGCGAAGCGCTTGGTCGACATTGTTGTCGCGAACATGTACCTGCACAGCTAACAGTGCTCCTATCTAAGTCAAATGTGATTAATTCTGTTCACAAAGTGGCGCGTTAGTAACACGACCTCTTCCCCTTGTGAAGTGTTAACAGCTATATTTTATCAAACTATGCAAAGAAAATGCAAATTTGCACCTGTTAGAGAGTATGAAAACGTGGAAATTGTAGCAAAACCAATTCTGAAAATGGGAAATCCAAAGCTTCGTGGGCTTGCGAAGGAGGTGAAGATTCCTGTTCCTGATGAGATTCGCGATTTGGTTGAAGTGATGAAGCTGAGTATGGATGCAGCTGGAGGGGTTGGTTTGGCTGCGCCTCAAATTGGAGTTGACCAGAGAGTCGTGATCTTTGAAGTGCCGTCTGCCAGAATTGCTGAAGAGGATGGCCTTGAAGATGCCGGGGTTCCGCAAACAGTGTTGATTAATCCTGTGATCACGCCTCTGACTAAAGACATGGCGATCGGCTGGGAGGGTTGTCTTTCGGTTCCGGGGTTGCGTGGTCTGGTTCCCCGTTATACCCGTATAAATTATCGAGGCTACTCACTGGACGGAGAGCTGATCGATCGGGATGTGGAGGGATTTCATGCTCGCGTAGTTCAGCATGAAGTAGACCATTTGGATGGGATCCTATACCCTGAGCGGATGACGGATATGACTCAACTGGTTTATCAGTCAGAAATGCTCGAATATATGGAAAGCTTGGCTTAACACACGACGGGAGTAAGGCACGGAAATGACAGTCACACCTGACAAAGACACAATCCTGAATGCGGTTCTGGACCATGTGATGTTTGATGGCTGGTCAAGCAAAGCTATTTCCCATGCCGCTAAAGACCTAAATATTGATCCTTTCTTTATTGATGAGTTGTTTCCAAAAGGGCCGCTTGATCTAATCTGCTATTTTGTGGAGCGGGCTGATGATCAAATGGAAGAAGAGCTTGCCAGGCGTAATGTCCAGGACATGAAAATCAGGGAAAGAATAACGCTGGCAGTTCGTATTAGGCTTGAGCTTTATGCACCCTATAAAGAAGCAATTCGAAATGCACTGACGTTGCTTGCCTTGCCACAAAATGCCGCTCTGGCCCTTAAACTGACAAACGGTACAGTCAGCCGAATGTGGCATGCGACGGGAGATCGGTCTGCTGATTTTAGCTATTATACCAAGCGTCTCACCTTATCGGCTGTTTATGGTTCTACACTTTTATATTGGCTGGATGATCACTCAGAAGATCATCATAAAACCTGGGAATTTCTGGATCGGCGTATTGAAAATGTCATGCAGTTTGAAACCTGCAAGTTCAAGGCAAAATCGTTTTTTGCGAAAAAACCACAAGGCCCGGATTTTCCATCGCCAGCCCGGTTTTTCCGAAATTTGGGAGCGCGCTAGTTCTCGATAAAATCTCATAAAAAGCTCTAATGGCTGAATAATCAGGAAAGAATAATGCTGACAAATAAAATTATCCTGGTCACAGACGCAACACACTTTATTGGAAAACCGGGAATTTCAGCCTTGCTACGAGATGGGGCGACTGTTTATGCGCAGGACGCTTCATTTATTGAAAGTTCGGCTCGCACAGATTTTGAAAAACTTGTGCCGGGCGTTCACGCACTTGCTGCGCAAGAGCCATCGCAGGTTGTCGCCGAGGTTCTGGATAAAGCAGGGTGGTTGGATGTGCTCATCAACAATGATGCCTACCCGGCAGTGAAAGCCGCTGTCGAAGACGTTGATATGGACGAGTTTCGCAAAATGCTGGATGCCTTGCTTGTCAGGGGTATGGATTACGCGAAACAGGTCACTCCTCATATGAAATCTCAAGGAAGCGGTAAGATTATTTTTGTTTCGTCCGCTGCTCCTAAACACGGAATACCAAACTATTCGATGTATGTGGCCGCACGCGGTGGTGCGAACGCATTAGCGGTTACCTTGGCCAAGGAACTCGGCAAGTCTGGAATTCAGGTGAATGCACTGGCGCCCAATTTTATTGAAAGCCCGACCTATTTCCCAAAAGAGCTGATTGAAAACGAAGAGACCTTAAAGAAGATTACAAAGCCGATCCCTCTTGGGCGTCTTGGTAAGCCGGAAGAGGCTGGTGATTATCTAGCTTTTCTGGCGTCTGACCGGTCAAACTATATTACTGGTCAGGTCCTCTATCTTGCAGGGGGCTGGGCTTGAAGCCCAGGACTTTAAGCTTTCGGCTTAGTGTCTAGCGGAAACAGGCGTGTGACATGGCCCATTTTACGGCCCTCTCTCGCTTCAGCCTTACCATATAAATGCAGGCTCATTTCCGGATGATTCAGGATTTCCTGCCAGTGATCGATATCATGACCAATTAGGTTCCGCATAACGGCATTGGAGTGGCGTTCAGGTGAGGCAAGAGGGAGACCCGCTGCCGCCCGGATGCTTTGCTTGAACTGGCTCGTCACACAAGCTTCGATCGTCCAGTGGCCAGAATTATGCGGGCGAGGAGCAAGTTCATTGACCAGAACATCACCCTCATTGGTTACAAACATTTCAACAGCGATCAGACCCACAAGATCCAAGTTGTCAGCGATTTTGGCCGCAAGTTCAGTGGCATGCTTTGAAACAACCTTCATAATGTCTGCGGGCGCCAGCGTGATATCCAGTATGTGATTTTTGTGGCGGTTTTCGACAGGGACGTAGGTCTCAATATTGCCTTGAATATCACGAGCCACGATAACTGAAATTTCCAGGTCGAATGGGACAAAGCCTTCCAGGATTGATGGATGTCCATTGACGGCTTCCCATGCTTCATCAATCTGGGTGCCATTGGTGATTTTAAACTGCCCCTTGCCGTCATATCCAAATCGACGGGTTTTCAAGACAGCTGGAGTACCAATTCGCTCAATCGCTTTCCCGAGATCAGTCAGATTTTCTACATTGGCGAAAGGGGCCGTTGGAACGCCTAGACTATTGAGGAAGCTTTTCTCAATAAAGCGGTCCTGGCTGGTTTCCAGAACTTTACGCCCGGGACGGACAGGAACAATCTTTTCCAGAACCTTCAGAGTTTCGGAAGGGATGTTCTCAAACTCTAGGGTTACAACGTCTACGTCAGTTGCAAATTTCTTCAAGGCTTCAGTATCTGTGTACTCGGCAACTGTGGAATAAGTCGAGACTTGTGCGGCAGGTGCATCTGGGTCCTGTCCATATATATGGGTTTTATACCCAAGTTCTGCTGCCGCGAGCGCCATCATCCGGCCAAGCTGACCATCTCCCAGAATGCCAATGGTGTGTCCAGGTGCAATCGTTGTCATGAGCTTTCCTTATTCAGGCTGATCGACAGGTTCAATCGCAACGGCGTCTGTTTGCCTTTGGCGCCAGCTATCGATTGCAGTTGCTGTTTCAGGATTGGTCAGCGCTAAAATCTGTGCAGCAAAGAGGGCGGCGTTAATGGCACCTGCTTTGCCGATAGCAAGTGTCCCAACAGGAACGCCACCTGGCATCTGAACAATCGACAAAAGGCTATCCATCCCTTTTAGGGCCTTGCTTTCAATGGGAACACCAAGAACCGGGAGCGGGGTCATGGATGCAGCCATGCCCGGCAAATGCGCTGCGCCGCCTGCGCCCGCAATGATAACATTGATGCCACGACTTTTAGCCGATTTAGCATATTCGAAAAGGCGATCAGGTGTGCGATGGGCGGAGACTATTTTCTTCTCAAAAACAACGCCAAGTTCAGCCAGTGTATCTGCGGCATGTTTCATAATCGGCCAGTCGGATTGGCTGCCCATGATAATTCCGACTTGTGCCCCAGTTTCTGTCATCTTGTCCGTCCAATTATTTAACGAATTTACCCATTGCAGAATGAAGCCCGGATTATAGGCAGGGCGAAAATTTTGGCAAGGAAAGCCTCACAAAAGAGAATGTTCTGAATTTATTAACGATATATACAATTTTTGCATTTAGAAGAGAGGCAACTTACATAGAGTTTAGTTATTTTTATTGTAGCTGGATTAGTTAATGAAGATTGGGTCTACAGGGCGGCCAACAAGTAGCGCCCCGACAAGAAAAGCCACGGGTACTTCCTCTGCACAAGCAGCGGCGGCTTATGGTGGTGTTGCACCTGCACGAAATATTCAGGACACAACCGCCATTATGGGAATTCCGGAAGCTGAACTGACCCCCAAAGTCCGCGACGCGATTATGTCTTTGATGGCTGAAGTCGATCACCTTAGAAAATCGATTGAAGGTATTAATAAGCGGCTTGCAGAGGCCGAGAAGTTAGCGGACCAGGATCCATTGCTTCCCATCTACAATCGACGTGCTTTTGTTCGAGAAATGACCAGAACCCAGGCTCTGGTTGAACGTTATGGTGAAAAAGCCAGCTTGATTTACATCGATTTGAACGGCTTTAAAGGAATTAATGACAATTTTGGTCACCAGGCTGGGGATTATGTCCTAAGTGAGATGGCAGCGAGACTTGTCAAAAGTGTTCGGGAATCTGATGTTGTTGGTCGGCTTGGCGGTGACGAGTTTGGTTTGATCCTGTCTCAAGCCGGTCCAGAGCAGGCAATGGCGCTGGCCACGAGATTGCCGATAGAGCTGGAGAGAAATCCCATTTTTTGGGAAGGTCAAAAGATGGATGTAGGATTGGCCTACGGAATTGTGCCAGTGGAAGCTCATCTTCATCCTGAAGAAGTGCTGACCGATGCTGATAGCAAGATGTATAAGCAGAAGAGAGAAGCCAAATCAGGTGGCTGATTGGGTCGTTCTCTAGGCGATTATATCTGGCAGCAGCGCATTTTGCGTTACAAAGATCTGATCCTTTAAAATCAGCTTTCGTTTTTTCAGTCGTTGCAGTTGAAGACTATTGAAGTTGCCTGATTGCACAAGGGCATCAATGGCTGAATCCAAATCACGATGTTCATCTTGTAGTTCGACGAGACGTTGTCTCAGCACTTCCTGATCGTCTACCACTGTCATTCTGTTGCCAATCCGATATTCCGTATGGGGATGGACGTTATCCGTACATTCTTTCAGATTAAACGCCAAAGCAATTGTAACATTTTTTTGGAGGTCGGACTAGCTTTCTTCGCTGAAAACGATTTCTATAACTTCCAGAAGAAATCAGGAGAAGACACGGATATTGCATGAAAGAGCCATCTGAAATAGCCGGTTTTGACGAGTTTTGGCAATATTGCTTGCGCCTATATGACAGTGAAGGTGTCAAGGAGGCTGTACTTAAACTGCAAGATCAACTGGAGCTGGATGTTTGTGTCTTGTTGTTCGCATGCTGGTCAGCCAATCAATCTGCTGGTGGCTGGAATGTTGAGCAATTAAAAAGAATCAAATCGGTTATTCATAATTGGCAATATCCAGTCGTTTCTGAGATTAGGAAGGTTCGAACTTTTTTGAAGGAAAGTGAGCTGGCTTCTATCCCTCATTCAGTTTGCTCTGAGCTGAGAACTCAGCTTTTGCAGTTGGAGTTAGAAGCTGAGAAGGCGGAGCTGCATAGCCTCTTCTTGATTTTGGCTGAAACAGAAAGGGATGATACTGAAGTTGCGTCCTTGCAGTGTCAGGTCGTTGTGGCTGAAAAGAACATACTGGCTGCGCATGGTCTAGAACCGGATCATGGCTTGAAGCACATGCGGCCAGCATTCCAAGTCTTATTCGCCTCAGCGTTTGAGGTTTCCCAGGATGAGGTTGCGGGTATTTTCGAACGCCTCTGAATTTCTAGCCTTTTAGTCCCGACCAGCGAACTGAAAGCTCATTCTCAATCTGTAATAAATCGAGAACTCTACCAACAGAATGATTCACGATGTCGTCGATTGTTTTAGGGTTTGTATAAAACGCTGGAACAGGCGGCGCAATAACGGCACCTAAGTCAGACAAGGTCGCCAGGTTTCGCAGGTGCCCTGAATGAAGTGGTGTCTCCCGCAGCATTAAGATCAGCTTTCGCCGCTCTTTTAAAACGACATCTGCTGCTCTGGTTAACAGAGAGCTAGTCGTCCCCGTAGCGATTTCCGACATTGAACGAATGGAGCAGGGGGCAATGACCATGCCAGCGTTTTGAAAAGAGCCTGATGCAATCGCTGCACCAATATCTGCAGCCTTATACGATTCAGTTGCCAGTGCACGAAGCTCTGAAGAGCTCATACCTGTCTCGTGTGAAATTGTAATCTCTGCCGCTTTGCTAATAACGAGATGCGTTTCAATTTCCAGCATTTTACAGGCTTCTAAAAGCCTTATACCGTAGATTGCGCCAGAGGCTCCTGTAATGCCGATGATTAGTTTATTTTTTCCCATAGACCTTCTTTCGGCAGAAAAATGAATTAGAGGCAATCTTTCAAATGATTTTTGCTTCATAATTTTGTAATATAGAGTTTCATTCCTATATGAGGGAGTGAAGCTTTTTCTATTAAAGGAGAAAAAATATGAGCACAACTGAGTATGTCGCACAGCTAACGGAAAAGCATCACAGAATTGAGGAGGAAATCCAATCTGAAATGACACATCCATCAGCTGACCCCATGCATATTACTGAGCTCAAAAAAGAAAAACTCCGATTGAAAGAAAAAATACAGAGGTTGTCCTCATAGATAAAAATTAAATCCCTAATTGATTACGAGAATGCGCCGAGAGATTTCGGCGCATTTTTTATTGGCAGGATCGTTGCCGACTTCTTGATCAAATCAAAAGTGACTACTTAAATATGTGCTCTAACTTGATGAAAAACAGTGCAAATATAAGGCTCAATTTGTATGATTTTTTGCGTTGGTTTTGGAACGGGATTTTCCGCACTCGTCAAGTCATTTTTTTGTAATTTTTCCACTACAATTTGTTGACGGCCCCGTGATAGTCATACAATATGTAGTGGTTTTGTAGGGAAAAGCATATTTTCGAAAATCGTCTATATGTCGACGCTTTCGAACGTTTTTCGAGTTCATTTCACTACAGTTTCAAGTCAGGCAACCCAGGGGGATGACGCATGTTGGATACGGTCGATATGTTAACGGATGTTGTGCAGGTTAAAAACGGCGCAAGGGTTCATATTGACCATAGTCGGGATGAACTGCTGACAGACTTTGGAAAGGCCGTTTTGAAAGACCGCTACCTGCTGCCTGATGAAAGCTTTCAGGATCTGTTTGGCCGGGTTGCCAGTGCCTATGGTGAAGGCGATGAGCATGCACAGCGGATCTATGATTACATCAGCAATCTTTGGTTCATGCCTTCCACACCTGTCCTCAGTAATGGAGGAAGTACTCGTGGCTTGCCGATTTCCTGTTTCCTAAACGAGTCTGATGACAGTCTGCATAGTATTGTAGACCTTTGGACAGAAAACGTTTGGCTCGCTTCCAAAGGGGGTGGGATCGGAAGTTACTGGGGTAACTTGCGGTCAATCGGCGAGGGTGTTGGTGCAGTTGGCAAAACATCCGGTGTTGTACCGTTTATTCGGGTTATGGACAGTCTGACACTTGCGATTAGTCAGGGGTCCCTTCGTCGGGGATCGGCTGCTGTGTATCTGCCAATTAGCCACCCTGAGATTGAAGAGTTTATTGAGATCCGCCGCCCAACAGGTGGTGATCCGAACCGGAAAACACCAAATCTGCATCACGGTATTCTTGTTTCAGATGATTTTATGCGGGCTGTTGAACATGACGAAGAATGGGGGCTGACCAGCCCTAAAGATGGATCCGTTGTCCGTAAAGTAAGTGCCCGTAGCCTGTGGATCCGTTTGTTGACTGCCCGTGTTGAAACGGGTGAGCCATATATCATTTTCAATGACCGGGTAAACTCATTGGTGCCAGAGCATCACAAGTTGGCGGGCCTCAGCGTAAAAACCTCAAACCTTTGTGCAGAGATTACATTGCCCACTGGTAAGGATCATCTGGGTGTCGACCGGACCGCCGTTTGCTGCCTGTCGTCTCTTAATCTTGAAAATTACGACAAATGGGAGAAAGAGGAAGGCTTTATTGAGGATGTGATGTTGTTCCTTGATAACGTTCTTCAGGACTTCATTGATCGGGCGCCAGATGAAATGGAACGCGCGCGATATGCCGCCATGCGGGAGCGGAGCGTTGGTCTTGGCGTGATGGGTTTCCATTCCTTCCTGCAGGCCAAACGGGTTCCAATGGAAAGCGTAATGGCTAAAGTCTGGAATAACCGTATTTTCAGCCATATTAAAGAAAAGGCTGACGCGGCGTCTAAGTCCTTGGCGGATCTTCGGGGAGCGTGTCCTGATGCAGCCGATTATGGCTTCAACGAGCGGTTTTCGAATAAGACAGCTATTGCCCCGACAGCTTCCATTTCCATCATTTGCGGTGGCGCAAGCCCTGGAATTGAGCCTGCGGCTGCCAACAGCTATACACACAAAACCCTGTCCGGCTCATTCAATGTGCGAAACCCACATTTGAAGCGCTTGCTGGCGGAAAAAGACCAGGATAACGAAGATGTTTGGTCCTCCATCACTGTAAATGAAGGATCTGTACAGCACCTTGATTTCCTTGATGACCTGGAAAAAGATGTTTTCAAGACGGCTTTTGAACTTGACCAGCGGTGGATCATTGAGCTTGCAGCAGATCGCACGCCTATGATTGACCAGTCTCAATCTGTGAACGTGTTCTTGGCAGGTAATGTTCACAAGCGGGATCTGCATCAAATCCATTGGCAGGCATGGAAGCAAGGCATGAAGAGCCTTTATTATTGCCGTTCCAAGTCTGTTCAGCGGGCTGAAGTCGTTGCGACAAAGGAAAGCATTCCGGATAGCCTGAAAGATCTTGTAGATGGCAAAATGGCCAAGCCTAAACTGGATGTGGTCGGGGAGACGGCTGAAGCTGTTGACTACGAAGAATGCTTGGCCTGCCAGTAACCCAAATATCAATCTATAAAACTAGAAGTTAATACCGACATGTCTTTGCTGGATGCAAAACCGATCTATAAGCCGTTTTCCTATCCCTGGTGCTACGACGCCTGGTTGATGCAGCAACAGATCCATTGGTTGCCGGAAGAAGTTCCGCTCGCCGATGATGTGAAAGATTGGCATAAAACGCTATCAGATGATGAACGGCATCTGCTGACCCAGATCTTCCGGTTTTTCACCCAATCCGACATTGAGGTGAATAACTGCTACATGCGTCATTACACCCGGGTGTTCCAACCGACTGAGGTGCAAATGATGCTGGCCGCTTTTTCCAACATGGAAACGGTTCATATTGCGGCCTATTCCCATCTGCTTGATACCATCGGCATGCCAGAGACTGAGTACTCAGCCTTCCTCAAGTACAAGGAGATGAAGGACAAGTACGATTACATGCAGCAATTTAACGTGGATAATCTGCGTGAGGTTGCCAAGACTCTGGCTGTATTTGGTGCCTTTACAGAAGGCCTGCAACTTTTTGCCAGCTTTGCCATCTTGTTGAATTTTCCGCGGCATGGAAAAATGAAAGGGATGGGGCAGATTGTAACCTGGTCGGTTCGCGATGAAACCCTCCATTGCAATTCCATCATCAAGCTATTCAAGACTTTTGTGTCGGAAAATCCAGAAATCTGGACTGAGGATTTTGTTCAGGAGCTCTATAAAACATGCCGGGAAATTGTTTCCCACGAGGATGCGTTTATTGATCTGGCTTTCGGTCAGGGTGATATCGAGGGTCTGACAGCGGATGAAATCAAATCCTACATTCGCTATATTGCAGATCGTCGTCTAACCCAATTGTCGCTTGAGCCGATTTACCATATCGAGAAAAACCCGCTTCCTTGGCTGGATGCGATCCTGAACGCAGTAGAGCACACCAATTTCTTTGAAAACCGTGCGACCGAATATTCTAAAGCGGCAACGCAAGGATCCTGGGAAGAAGTTTGGTAGGATCTAAGCCTCTCTGTTCATAAAATTCTAAGGCCTGTAGGTGACCCTTCAGGCCTTTTTCTTTGTTCATTTCAACTATCATGCATGAATAAATGATTGACCTTACCCAAGGGTTCCTTTTTAGTATTGGGTAATGTTTCCCACCAAAATCAAAAACATAGGGAAGCATCCATAATAAAAATAAGAAAATAATAGGGAGCTAAATCTATGAATAACCCCATGGCTCTGGATGGGCATAATATTATCGTGACCGGTGCGGCCCAAGGTATTGGTGAGGCCGTTTCAAGACTAATTGTTGAGCTTGGCGGTAAGGCAATTCTTGTAGATATGCAGGCGGATAAGCTTGAGGCTTTGGCCAGTGATTTAGGTGCAGGGAATGCGGATATCCATGTGGGTTCGGTTGCAGAACCTGGATTTGTTCAGAAGATGGTTGATCAGTCTGTCGCGGCAAATGGGGCAGTTCATGGGTTGGTGAATAACGCTGGTATTGTGCGCGCTGCCATGGCGATTAAAATGCCGATCCAGACTTGGCAGGACGTGATTGATGTTAATCTTTCAGGTGTTTTTTACTGTCTGCAAGCCGTTGGCCGGCACATGTATGAGCGGGCAGAATCTGGTGACACAGCACCTTCTTCCATCGTCAATATTTCCTCAGACGCTGGTCGCCGCGGAACGATCGGCCAGATTAACTACGGTGCTGCAAAATCCGGTGTTCTGGGGCTGACGATGAGTGCGGCTCGCGAATGGGCGGCAAAGCAGGTGCGTGTGAACTCCATCTGTTTTGGCGTTGTGGAAACAGAAATGACGGAAACCATTCGGTCAGATAAATTCCGTGATGGAGTAATGGCGCAAATTCCGATGAAGCGTTTCTCCAATCCGGAAGAAGTATCCCAGCCGGTTTGCTTCCTGCTTTCTCAGGCATCCAGTTACATCACGGGTCAACATCTATCTGTCAATGGTGGGTATACCATCGGCGTCTAGACTTCCTGTGCCCCACATTGACCTTATCGATAGTCGTGCCAGGAGTAAGAGATGAGCATAGTTTTAAACGAGCAACAACAGCAAATTCGAGAGAGTATTCTCAGGATTTGTCAGCAGTTTGATGACGATTATTGGTTAGCCCGTGACACTGATGGCAAATTTCCGGAGGAATTTTGTCAGGCGATTGTTGATGAGGGCTATATGGGCATAGCCATGCCTGAAGAATATGGTGGCAGCGGCCTTGGGATTTCAGATGCCGCTGTTATGGCCCAAGCTATTACTGAGTCAGGAGCTGCGAACGCTGGTTTTGCAGCCCTGATTATCGGAATTTTCGGACTGAATCCCGTCGTTGTTTTCGGCACGGATGAGCAAAAGAAGAAATGGCTTCCCCCCGTGATTAAGCGGGAAGATGTAGCGTGTTTCGCAGTAACTGAGCCGAATACGGGATTGGATACAACACGGCTAAAAACGAAAGCAACACTTTCAGGTGACTATTATATTGTTAAGGGCCACAAGATCTGGACCTCAACAGCGCTTCGCGCCAACAAGATGCTATTGATTGCCCGCACCAAGCCAGAGGAAGAAACCAAACGGCCTATTGATGGCTTATCCCTTTTTTATACGGACCTAAATAGGGACTATGTGGATATTCGGCCAATCGAAAAGATGGGCCGAAAATGTGTTGATTCCAATGAAATGTTTATTGATGACTTGCCAATTCCCAAAGACCATTTAATCGGTGAGGAAGGCAAAGGGTTTCGATACCTGCTGCATGGACTGAATGCGGAAAGGATTCTGATTTCTGCCTCGATGGTGGGGCTTGGTCGTGCAGCGCTCGACAAGGCAGCGAAATATGCGCGCGAACGGGTTGTATTTGGGCGGCCTATTGGTCAGAACCAATCGATCCAACATCCTCTCGCAGAAAGTTGGGCAGAGCTGGAAGCGGCTAATCTGATGGCCTTCACTGCTGCGCGAATGTATGACGAAGGGCAGGAATGTGGACTGCAAGCCAATGCTGCTAAGTATCTGGCAGCGGAAGCGGCTTTCAAGGCATGTACAAATGCGGTCATGACCCATGGGGGAATGGGATATGCCAAGGAGTTCCACGTAGAGAGATATCTTCGGGAATGTCTGATCCACCGATTGGCGCCCATTAGCCCCCAATTATTGCTGAGCTATCTAGCGGAAAATGCGCTGGATCTGCCAAAGTCTTACTGAGAAGAATAATCCCCTCCCAATAACAAGAAAACAAGAGGAGTAAAATGACAAGATCTTGCAAAGCCTATATCGCGGGGGTGTATGAACATCCCACCCGCAAGGCGACAGATAAAACACTTACGCAGCTTCATGCTGAGGTGGCGATCGGCGCGTTGAAAGATGCCGGCCTGACCATGAAGGACGTGGACGGATATTTTTGTGACAGTACGGTGCCAGGTCTGGGCGGCCTTGTGATGGCGGAATATCTGGGATTGGATCTCAGCTATATTGATACGACAGAAACCGGTGGGTCTTCCTATCTGGTTCATGTTGGTCATGCCATGCGTGCCATTGCTGAAGGCAAATGTAACGTGGCACTGATTACCCTCGCAGGCCGGCCACGGGCGGAAGGGCTGACTTCCTTGCCCGCAAGGGATACAGGGAATGATGCACCTGAGCGGGGATTTGAACTTTCTTATGGGCCTGCTGTTACGAACCTCTACGCCATGGCGGCCATGCGCCACATGTATGAATTTGGCACGACCAGTGAACAGCTAGCCTGGATCAAGGTTGCAGCATCTCACCATGCACAGCATAACGAGCACGCGATGCTCCGTGATGTGGTAACCGTCGAGGATGTGGTGAATTCACCGCTGATTGCGGATCCCCTTCATCGATTGGATTGTTGTGTGATCAGTGATGGCGGCGGCGCCCTGGTGGTTGTTTCTCCTGAGATTGCAAAAACCCTGGGTGATCGGAACGTGAAGATCCTGGGACAAGGTGAAGCTGTTAAACATCTAAATGGTGGAAAAATTGATCTGACCTACACAGGGGCAGTGAAGTCTGGGCCGAGCGCTTTCTCAGAAGCCAACTTGAAGCCATCGGATATGGATTATGCCTCCATTTATGACAGCTTTACTATCACGGTTCTGGAAACCATTGAGGATCTTGGGTTCTGTGAAAAAGGGCAAGGCGGTAAATTTGTATCTGACGGGAACCTTATCTCTGGGGTCGGAAAACTTCCCTTCAATACGGACGGCGGCGGTCTTTGTAATAATCATCCAAGTAACCGCGGCGGTATGACAAAAGTGATTGAGGCTGTTCGTCAGCTTCGCGGGGAAGCTCACCCGGCTGTGCAAGTACCAAACTGTGAACTTGCTCTGGCCCATGGAACCGGCGGTCAGATTTCTCAACGCCACGGAAGTGCAACACTGATTTTGGGAAGGAATGACGCATGAGTAGAGAAGAAAGAGTTTATGCCGATCCCAGCATGAATATGGAAAATGAGGAATATTGGAAAGCGACTAAGCAAGGAAAACTGATCCTCAAAAAATGCGATGACTGCGGTGAAACCCATTTTTTCCCGCGCATCATTTGTCCACACTGTCAGAGCAGTAACACGAGCTGGTATGAAGCAAGCGGGAAGGGACGGATTTATTCCTATTCGGTCGTTCGGCGAGCACCTATTCCTTATGCCATTGCTTATGTCACTCTTGATGAAGGGGTGAGTATGCTAACCAACCTAGTGGACTGCGATTTTGATGATCTCGCTGTTGATAAAGAGGTTGAAGTGACATTTCGGGATACAGAAGGCGGCGAGAAACTACCGATGTTTCGCCCAGTATAACTCTGAATATCCGATCTAGGAATATGATGTAATTAAGATGCCGTCACTGGAGATCAGCTTCAGGGCGGCATAATGAATAGGAGACAAATAAGATGTCTGGACTTTATTTTGAGGAGTTTGAAGTCGGGATGGAGTTTCATCACGCCCTGACAAGAACTGTCACTGAGATGGACAATATCATGTTCAGTGCCATGACCCACAATCCTCAGCCGTTGCACTTGGATGAAGAATATTCAAAAGGCACCATGTATGGGCAGCGTATCGTCAATAGCCTTTTTACATTGGGATTGGTCATCGGCGTGACCGTTGCCGACACCACCCTTGGTACGACCCTTGGTAATCTTGGAATGACAGATATCCGGTTTAAGAACCCGGTTTTTCATGGTGATACAATTCGAACTATGACCCGCATCAAGGAAGTCAGGGAGAGCAAGTCGCGCCCGAATGAAGGGATCGTCACATTTGAACATATTGGCTATAATCAGCGGGATGAGGAGGTCTGCTACGTGGTCCGCACAGGTTTGATGAAGAAGAGGCCGGCATGATTATTCGCTCTTGGCTGTTCGTTCCCGGTGACAGTGAAAAGAAAATGGCGAAAGGACGCGAAAATGCTGCGGATGCCTTGATTTTGGACCTGGAAGACTCTGTCTCTGACGATCGGCAAGACATAGCCAGGGAACTGACGCTGGCATTCTTGAAGGCAAATCCCGATAGAAGTCGGCAACAGCTCTGGGTTCGGATCAATCCGTTGGACAGCGACCTATCGCTACCGGATCTCGCTGCGATTATGGGGGGAGCGCCCGATGGGATCGTCATTCCTAAGGTTAAAACGGCCGCCGATATCAACCGGTTAGCGGATTATATCCGGATCCTGGAAATTCGTGAAGGCGTGCCAGAAGGTCAAACCAAGATCCTCTCAGTGGCAACGGAAACCGCTGAGTCGCTCCTGACTTTTCCTACCTATTTGGAAAATGTCACGCCCAGGCTTTCTGCACTCACCTGGGGCGGGGAGGATTTGTCCGCAGCCCTTGGAGCCAGTTCCAACCGGAACCCGGCAACAGGTGGATATGATGATGTGTTTCTCTATGCAAAATCCATGTGCCTGGCGACGGCTCGTGCCGTTGATGCCCAACCTGTCGGCGTGGTCTATGTGGATTTTAGGGACCTGGAAGGACTGGAGGCTGAATGTCTTCGCGATCGCCAAAGCGGATTTATTGGCAAAGCCGCAATCCATCCTGCGCAGTCTGAAGTGATAAATCGGGCATTCACCCCATCCGATGAGGAAATCGAACATGCCCAGAAAGTGGTTCAGGTATTCGAGGATAACCCGGGGCTTGGAACTGTGGGGCTGGATGGGAAGATGCTGGATATGCCCCATCTTAAACAGGCTAGAAATACACTAGAACTTGCCAAGCAGATCGCAGATCGTGGCTAACGACTGAGGGTAAATTGAAGTGCTATATCAGGCGGGCCAAATTGGCTCGCCGTTTCTTTTGTTTGTCGAGTGCCTTGGAAAGAGTTGTTGTCTGGAAAATCCCGATCTGGTGAAATATACCGATGAGACAGGTCTTTCTTTTATTTTTTGCTGGTTTCCTGACCTTTTTGGCGCTGACCCCTTCGAGGGCGGAGGTGGATAAAGCTACTGAGGTGCTGGCCTTGTCGCTTGAGAAGGTTGGCAAGGTAGAGCCATTTCGCATCAATAATAGCGATCCGTCACACCAGTTGGACAAAGTGATACTCTCGGTCAAGAGTGACAGCATTAATCTTGAGTTGGAGGCGAAGGGCGGCTGCAATCCCGACCGCGTTGAAAGCAACATATCCATCAAGGGTTGGTATATCTCTTCGGTTCTGTTGGGGCTTGGTTCGTATAACGATAGTTATTGGAGCCAAAAGGTTTATCAAGGTGAGGACATTAGCAAGACAAGTTTTGAGGGAAAAACTCAGCTGAAAGTGGCTGGCAGCCTATTGGATGGAACCCCGCATCAACTGAAATTGCTGGAGAGGTTTAAGGATTTGCTGCTTCAAAAAGCGAAGAGTGAGAAGGCGCGCCTTAACTATCTCCAGAAAGATCAGGTGTTTCAATATCAACTGCCCTTTCGATTGGAAGTCATCTGCACAGAATTCGACCAAAATAAAACGACGAAACGCATTAAAACTCTCAGCCGTAGCAGCAAAGTTTTAATCAAGGAGTTGTCAGTTCCTGTTCGCTACCAAGCTGATCCAAATCTTAAAATTCGTAAAACGAAGCCACTGGCACTTCAAGGAAGTGAAACCGGTGCAATTTTTCCAAAATCATCGTTTTTAAAACTGGAAAAAGTTGAGATCCTTTCCGGCCCTCGTAATCTTCGGGGAGCCTGTCCAATGTCGGCCGATTTCAAGCTACAGATCATTGGCGAGGGTAGTGGATATATTCAACTCACAGCTAGAAGGAATAGAACCGTCCTTTATAAAGGCAAGGTCATGAAGATGGGGGCAGAACCTGTTGAGGTTAACTTGTCACTTCCAGTGAAGCGACCTCTAGATGCAAATGATTACGAGCAGTTCCTTCAAAAGGTTGAGTTTGAAGTATTAGCTAAGCCAGAAAGTCAGAAAAACTCTCAATTATTTCCGTTGCGAAAAAGACTGGATCCCTACCTCTGGCAGGCGAGCTGTATCGAGGTGATAAAGGTTGCACCGCAATCCTCAAAGTAAAATGTGATGTGTTCACAATTGGGGTAAGGAGTGTTTGCGAAGGGCTTGATTTTAAACTAGCCTGATAAAAAAAGGGCGCGTTCCGATAAAAAAGAAAAATGGGAGGTTACTTATGTCCACGCTGGAGTTTTTTTTCGATTGTTCAAGTCCCTGGACATATTTGGGATTTGAAGGCTTACAAGATCTGCTAACCCGGCACACGGATCTTGATGTTATTTACAAACCCATCCTGGTTGGCGGTGTGTTTAACGCAGTTAATCCATCTGTTTACGCAAGTCGGGAAAATCCTGTTCCAGCGAAACAGATATACTCTCGCAAAGATATGAAGGACTGGGCCGAATTAGTCGGTATCGAGATCGGTCAGCCACCCGTCTTCCCTGTAAATAGTGTTAAAGCCATGCGAGGTGCTTTCGTCGCGCTCGAAGAAGATTGTCTGGTCCCTTACGCGCGGGCAGTGTTTAAGCGCTATTGGACGGATCTTGCAGATATTTCTCAGGAAGAGATCCTCTCAGATATCGTGACGTCGGTTGGAATGGATAAAACAGCCTATTTTGAAAAGATCAACGACCAGACCTATAAAGACAAGTTGAAAGACACAACACAAGAGCTCATCGATCGTGGCGGGTTTGGGTCACCTACCCTTTATTTGGATCGCACGGATATGTATTTCGGGAATGATCGGTTGCAATTGATCGAGGCTAAATTGAACGGATCGCGCGGATGATAGATCTTTATTATTGGCCAACGCCAAACGGCTGGAAAATATCAATAGCGCTCGAAGAAATGGGCCTTGATTACAAGGTTATCCCAGTCAATATCGGTCGGGGTGACCAGTTCAAGGAAGAGTTCCTGAAGATTAGTCCCAACAATAGAATGCCTGCGATTGTTGATCATGATCCTGAGGACGGCGGTGAACCGATCTCAGTTTTTGAAACTGGCGCTATTCTTGTCTATCTGGCGGAAAAGACAGGCAAGTTTCTTCCTTCAGATATACGTGGCCGAAAAGAGGTCATGGAATGGTTGATGTGGCAGATGGGCGGGCTTGGGCCAATGTTGGGTCAAAACGGTCACTTCAAGTTTTATGCGCCGGAGACAATTCCTTACGCCCAGGAGCGCTATATGAACGAGGCCTTGCGTCTTTTTGGCGTACTTGATCGACGACTTGAGGGGCGAGACTTTGTGTGTGGGAGTTATTCGATCGCCGACATGGCCATCTGGCCTTGGGTCATAACTTACAAGCGCCAGGAAATAGATTTGAGTAAATTCCCAAACGTTCGTCGGTGGTACGACGCCTTGAAGGAGAGGCCTGCATTGAGGCGGGGCTATAAGGTAGGATCCGAGTTCGGAAAACCAACAGGAAAATGGGATGATGAAGCCCGCAAGTATCTTGCTGCACAGGCAACTGCGCCGAAATGATCTGATGTCTGGGGCTTGACAGATAAAATTTTATTAAAATTCAATTTTACTGTTGGAGTGACAGAAAATAAGGCCTAAGGTAAAGAGAAGCCGAATCGGTTCGAAGGGTTGAATTGGCTTCTCGTCGCGTTATTTGCGGTATTGTATTGTTGGTACAAGAAATGTCATCAGTAAGAAAATTTCCTTCATTAGAAGGAAAAATTATAGGGTCCGCCCCCAAGACAGAGAAGCTGTTACGGGCACTATCACAAATGCAGGCATGTCGTCATACCGGCAGTTATTATCAGACAGTTTTGTCTGAACTGTCAGCACTATATCCAGAGTTGGACTATTGCGCTTTCCTTGCCGTCTCGCCGGATACCGGAGGGATCACAGTTACCGCAAAGCAAGGCAAGGTGCCCAATGACCTGCCTAAATACCAGTACGCCCTTCTTAAACAGGCTTTGGAGGATAAATCCGTCATTTTTACGGATAATACTGCAGCTTTATGTCTTTCTAAGGGGGATAAAAAGCTCGGCGCGATTTTACTGAAATCTACCCGGAGCTGGGATGGAAAAGATTTCAAACTGCTCCGTCAGCTGGCTGTAAATATTACCAACGGCCTTGAAACCGTTTTGCTGCTGGAAGATGTCGATGAGAGTGCCTATCAGGATACCCTGACAATCTTGGGCAACCGAGGCAGCTTTAAAAAGCTTGTTCAAAAACAGATTGACCGGCGAGGCGCAGATCAGCAGTTTGCTGTCCTGCATTTTGTGCTGGATATGCTTGGAGAGTTAAATATTGCCCTCGGGTATTCCATTGGCGATGAAATGATTTGCCGTGCTGCCGAAGAATTGGTGAAACTTTTCCCCAACGCGATTGCTTTAGCACGGACGTCTGGTAACGGCTTTGGTGTTTGTGTGAAGATTGAAAATGAGGATGATTACCTCGCACTTCCACAGCTGATTTACAATATTTTCGATAAGAAACTCCCGGACGAGTTTGGCTTGCCTCACATGACGCCCGCTGTTGGATTGACCCGTTTTCCAATTGAGGGAATGACAGCTGACAAGCTTTGGAAGAACTCGGCCACTGCGCTCGCTAGTGCATTAAAGACAGGTGGTAAGAGTTATTGCTTCTATGATCGCCAGATTGAGGTGGAAATTCATGGGCGGATTACCCTCAACAAGGCGCTCCGCGAAGGAATGGCAAAGAAGCAGCTCTTTTTGAATTATCAGCCACAGATTTCATTAGAAACTGGCAAAATGGTTGGCGTTGAAGCTTTGCTCCGCTGGAAAACTGAAGCAGGCGAATATGTGCCGGCTGATACCTTCATTCCAATTGCTGAGGCATCTGGGTTACTGGGCCCAATTAGTGAGTGGGTTATCCGGGAAGCCTGCTTGCAGAGAATGCGCTGGACGGCTGAAGGGGTTCCCGAATTCCCAGTTGCTGTAAATATTTCGCTCAATGAATTTCAAAGCGAGGATTTCGTCAATCTGGTTCGCCGTATTTTGGAAGAGACCGGCTTGGAGCCGAGATTTCTGGATATCGAGCTGACAGAAAGCGTGATCATGGAAGATCGGGGTCAAACCAAGATCAACATGAACCTGTTGAAGGATATGGGTGTCAGCCTCTCTATTGATGATTTTGGAACCGGCTATTCTTCTCTGAGCTATCTCAGTCACTTGCCAGCCTCTGTTATCAAAATTGATAAAAGTTTCATCGACGGTATTCTAACCAATCAAAGCGATGCCGTGATTGCCAAGACCATCATTTCACTTGGCTATAACCTGGGGATGAAAATTCTGGCCGAAGGTGTTGAAAGCCAGGAGCAAATGGAATTCCTGAAAGAAGCCGGATGCCACGAGGCGCAGGGCTTTAATTTCTCCAAGGCTGTTACTCCCAGCTTGATACCAGGCCTTGCCGCAAAACAAGACTATCTCACGAGCCTGCATTGATCGATGATGGACTTATTGGTCAGGTAAGACTTTGCCAGGGTTCATGATGCCATCAGGGTCAAACACAGCTTTGATTTTTCGCATGATGTCGAGCTCTACAGCTGATTTGTAAAGCGGTAGGTCATTCTTTTTCAGGCGTCCAATTCCGTGTTCCGCGCTGATGCTACCGCGAAGCTCATTGGCGATGTCGTGAACGGCGCGGCTGATTTCTGACCACATTCCAAGATAGGCGTCTTTATCCATGCCCTCCGGTTGCAGGGGATTATAATGCAGGTTGCCGTCCCCCAGGTGTCCAAAGGTGACAGGCCGAAAGCCAGGTGCAATGGCAGCAACGGCTTTGTCCGCTTTTTCAATGAATTCTGGAATTTTTGCAATGGGCACAGAAATGTCATGCTTGATAGACCCGCCTTCCGGTTTCTGAGCAGCTGAGATTTCCTCCCGCAGCTGCCAAAGCTTATTCTGCTGCGTCAGGCTTTCAGGGACAATTGCATCCAGAATGATCCCATCCTCAAACCCTTTTTCCAAGATTTGTTCCATAAGTCCTTTAAGATCTTTGGTCGCGCTGGAGGAGAGTTCAATCAGTACTTGCCAGCCATAGCGGGCGGGCATGGGATCTGGAAAATCAGGGACATTCTTGACCACAAGATCAATGGCAATCCGCGGGATCAGCTCCAACGCAGTCACCTGATCGCCGCTCATGCCACGGGCAAGACCAAGCAACTTGATCGCAGCGGGGACATCTGTGACAGCCACCATGGCGATTTGCTGGTACTTGGGACGCGGATACATTTTCACGACAGCACCAGTGACAATGCCGAGGGTTCCTTCGCCGCCAATGAAAAGTTGCTTTAGGTCATAGCCTGTATTGTCTTTTCGTAAACTGGTCAGCCCATTCCAGATGTCCCCGTTCGGAAGAACGACCTCAAGGCCGAGTATCTGGTCCCGTGTATTCCCGTAATGAAGAACTTGAACACCACCTGCGTTTGTCGAGATGTTGCCACCGATCTGACAAGTGCCTTCTGAGCCGATCCGTAGGGGGAACATATGGTCTTCGTCTTCGGCAGCTTTTTGCAGGTCTGCCAGAATGCACCCTGCATCGACAGTTAAGGTGCTACCTGCGACATCAACTTCACGGATCTTGTTCATGCGTTTGAGAGATATGATGACCTCATCGCCGCCATCAAAGGGAATACCGCCGCCGACAAGGCTTGTGTTGCCGCCTTGCGGGACAATAGGAGTTTTGTGTTTTGCGCAGATTTTGACGATTTCAGCGACTTCTTCCGTTGTTTGCGGTAGGAGAATTGCAAGAGCTGTCCCTTCATACTTATCACGCCACTCGACAAGATAACCCTTCATATCCGCAGGGTCAGTCAGAACGGCTTTTTCGCCAACAACATCCTGAAATTCTTTTATGATTGTCATTTTCTATCCCCTTGGTGCTGCCGCGCGCTTTAGTCGATCATTGATTGCGACACCCAGTCCCGCGTTTGGAACTGATGCGACAGCAATTGTTTTAGCATTCGTTTTATCAAGTTGATGGAACATCGCAAAGAGGTTTGCGGTAGCTTCCTTCAAATCGCCCTTAGGGCTAAGGTTAAGGGTTTCAAAATCTTCGCTGCCGGGCCCAAATCCTAGAAAGGCTTCACCTTCATTTTTGGATTTGGCTTCAAGCCGAACCGGGCAGCTAGGCGCATAATGGCTGAGAAGCATACCGGGGCTTGTAATCTCACTATCTTTAGAGGCGACCGCAACTTCAGATCCGGTTGCCTTTTCCAGATCCTCACGCGTGATTCCACCTGGGCGGAGGAGGGTAATCTTTTCATCGGTTACCGCTATCACGGTACTCTCCACTCCAACCTCAGCAGGACCACCATCAAGGATCAGGCTCACTTTGTCACCTAAACCGTCGCGGACATGTTCTGCGGTTGTTGGGCTAATCTGGCCAGATGGATTTGCGCTTGGGGCGGCCACAGGACATTTGCACGCTGTCAGTAATTGGTGGGCAGTAGGATGGGCTGGAACCCGGATCGCCAAGGTTGGTAGGCCCGCGCTCGCCAATTTAGAAACCGGACAGGTGTCCCTTCTTGGCAACACCATGGTCAACGGGCCTGGCCAAAACATGTTGGCTATTTTTAAAGCCAGAGGGGAGAACTCAACCAGTTCCTTCGCTGCATCAATAGAGGGAACATGAACGATAAGCGGATTGAAGGACGGTCGGCCTTTTGCTTCAAAGATACTTGCAACCGCTACGTCATTTGTCGCATCTGCACCTAGCCCGTAAACCGTTTCAGTTGAGAAGGATACCAACTGCCCGGCGTTCAAGAGATCGGCAGCCTCCTGAATGGACTCAGGGGACGGTTTTTTGACGTTATCCGTTTCAGACATACATACCTTAGGAAAGCAAACTAGAAATCAGCCAAAAGCGGGCATAAATCACTTTTTTTTGGAAGCTGTAATATGGCATAACAGCTCCCATATCGATAAGCAAATTTTGAAAAGGAATTTGGAAATGGGCGAATATAGCGCACCACTCAAAGATATGAGCTTTGTTCTCAATCATGTCATCGGCGTAGATGAACTGGCAAAGATGGAAACATTTGCTCATGCAGAAAGTGATGTAGTGGCCGCCGTGTTGGAGGAAGCGTCAAAGCTGGCAGGGAATGTTCTCTCCCCACTGAATAAACCCGGTGATCTGGCAGGTACTTCTGTAAAGGACGGTGTCGTGACTTCACCGGACGGATGGGCAGATGCCTATGCTCAGTTTGCAGAAGGTGGCTGGAATGGTATCGCAGGTCCAGAAGCTTACGGTGGTGGCGGGATGCCACAGGCCGTTGCTTTGGCGACCGTTGAAATGTGGAATGCCTCCAATCTTGCATTTGCGCTCTGTCCTTTGTTGACACAAGGCGCGATCGAATCCTTGATCGCCCACGGAACGGATGAGCAGAAAGACAAGTATCTTGAGAAGCTCGTCACGGGTGAGTGGACCGCAACCATGAACCTGACAGAAAGTCATGCTGGTTCAGACGTTGGAGCGCTTCGCACGAAAGCAGAACCTGCGGAAGATGGTAGTTGGCGGATCAGTGGTCAGAAAATCTTCATCACTTATGGTGAGCATGAGATGACGGAAAACATTATCCATCTTGTGTTGGCCAGGACACCAGGATCACCTGCAGGCACCAAGGGGATCTCCCTCTTTATCGTGCCGAAGTTTCTCGTTAATGAGGACGGAAGTCTAGGTGAACGGAATGACCTGAAATGTGTATCCGTTGAAGAAAAAATTGGTATCCATGCCAGCCCGACTTGCGTCATGTCTTATGGGGATAACGGGAACTGTGTTGGGTATCTGATTGGCGGCGAAAATAATGGTATGGCATGCATGTTCACCATGATGAACAATGCCCGCCTCAACGTTGGGCTGCAAGGTCTTGCCATTGCAGAACGTGCTTATCAGCAATCTGTCGAATATGCGCTCGATCGCAAGCAGGGCCGGGCACAAGGCACACCAAAAGGCGAAAGCGCACCGATCGTAAAGCATGCAGACGTTCGTCGGATGCTGATGACCATGCGCTCTCAGATCGAAGCGATGCGGTGCCTGATTTATTTGAACGGTGCAGCCCTGGACAAAGGCCACAATCACCCAGATGAAGAAGTTCGAAAAGCCAGCATGGGGCTCGCAGAACTCCTGACACCGCTTTCAAAAGCTTGGTGTACTGATCTGGGCGTTGAGCTGTCTTCAACAGCTGTTCAAATTCACGGCGGTATGGGCTTCATCGAAGAAACCGGTGTTGGGCAGTATTACCGGGATTCCCGTATTCTGCCGATCTATGAAGGCACGAATGGAATTCAGGCGCTGGATCTTGTCGGCCGGAAACTCGGTATGCAAGGCGGTGAGCCTGTTCGGACTTTGCTTGCTGAAATGGATGAAATGGCCCATAGCCTCAACGGTGAAAATGACGATTTGAAAGTTATTTCACGCCAGTTAGGTGTCGCCGTAACAGCGTTGAAAGAGGCGACGGATTGGATGTATCGGAATGCACCAAATGATCCAAATGCTGCTCCTGCAGGCGCAACACCTTATCTTAGAATGTTTGCAACAACTGTTGGCGGTTATCTGCTGGCTAAATCGGCACTGAAAGCACAGGAATTACTAAACGCTGGTGACAGTGACACGAAATTCCTGAACGCTAAGATTACAACAGCCAAGTTTTTCGCAACGCAGATCCTGCCTCAAGTAGCAGCACTTTTGGGCCCTGTAACGGAAGGAGCGGATCTTCTGTTTGCAATTGATGAAGAAGATCTCGTTGCCTAATTGGGGCTATTGTTGACCTTTTTGGCCAACGGTTTAAAATGTCGAGACAGCGGTATGGCGGCTTTATTGCCGCCATATCCATTTGTGTCAGGAATAAAAATGAATAATAAACAAGAAATTACATATCCGCTCGGCACACGTCCCGGTGATGGTGAAGTTGTAGAAGTCTGTGACGGTGTTTACTGGGTCCGCATGCCGATCCCTTTTGAAGGACTTGATTTCATCAACCTCTATCTGATTGAGGATGATGATGGCTGGACCATGATTGATTCCGGCTATAACTCAAACAAAATTAAAGGTCTCTGGACTGAAGTGTTTGAGAAGCATTTGAAGGGTAAACCGATCACTCGCCTGATTTGCACCCATTTTCATCCAGATCATATGGGCCTTGCTGGTTGGGTTTGTGAGCGTTGGGATATTACGCTGACGATGACGCTTGGAGAGTTTTCTTTCGGGCGGATGTTATTTTTGGAATCCGGTGGAGACGTACCGGATCATCTCATCGAGTTCAATAAAACTGTTGGCTTTACAGAAACCATGCTGGAAGCTGTTCGCAAGGGTGGGCATAGTTTTTTTAAAAATGCCGTTTATGAATTACCTGCCAGTTTTGAGCGGATTGAAGATGACCAGATCCTAAACATTGGCGGCCATGATTGGCAGGTTATGGTGGGGCGTGGACATTCGCAGGAGCATGCCTGTCTCTATTGCAAAAGCAAGGGGGTCTTGATTTCAGGTGATCAGGTGCTACCACGAATTACGCCTCATGTGGGTGTTTATGTGGCAGAACCTCTCGCAAATCCGCTTCAGAAATTCCTCAAAAGTATCAACCGATTTTCAATTTTGCCTGAGGATACGTTGGTTCTTCCAGCTCACAATGACGTATTCATTGGCTTGCATAATCAACTGATATATTACCGAGAGCATCACGCCGAACGTTTGTCACGGCTTAAAAATGCCTGCGGCTCCCCAAAAACAGCTTTTGAGTTGCTCCCTGTTTTATTTGAGCGGGAGCTCAATGAAGATGATCAGCGGCTGGCTGTTGCAGAGGGGCTTGCCCACTGCCACTATCTCGTCGGAACAGGGGAGCTTGATCGCGTAGTTGGTAAAGATGGGGTTTGGCGTTTTCAGATTGCCCAGGATGTCAAAACTGCAGTAGCATAACCTGCAAATAATTGGTCAAAAATTAAGAATAAGGAGACCTCAATGTCCGACCATCTGCTTGTCGAGAAAAAGGGCGCTATTGCCTATATCACCATGAACCGCCCAAAAAGCCGCAATGCATTATCCATTGAAATGCGGGAAAAGTTATTCGAAGCGATGGTGGATATTGAAACTGATGATACGATCCGCTGTGTTGTTGTGACAGGCACCGGTGATCATTTTATGGCTGGTGGGGATGTCATTTCTTTTGGCGAGATCGCTAAACTTCCAGCTACAGAGCGGGCGAAAACATTTGAAAAACGTATTCATGGTCTTACCCCGACAATTATAACCATGCGGCGGATGAAAAAGCCGATTATTGCTAGTGTGAGAGGCGCTGCTGCAGGTTTCGGGCTCTCGCTTGCAATGGCTTGCGACATGGTGATTGCTGCTGACACATCCTTTTACACGCTTGCTTATATAGGAATTGGAACAACACCCGATGGGTCTGGTACCTATTCGCTACCGCGTATTGTCGGTCTGAAGAAAGCGATGGAAATAGCCATGCTGGGTGATCGTTTTGATGCTGCCGAAGCTCATCGGTTAGGGTTGGTAAATTTTGTTGTGCCAGAGCAGGATTTGGATGCAGAAACGGACAAGCTTGCTAACCGATTGGCCAATGCTCCAACTGTCGCCATAGGGCGAACCAAGCAAATGATGCATGAAAGCATGGTCAATGATCTGGAAAGGCAGTTGGCGTTGGAAGCAGAAAATTTCGCAGCCTGTGCGATGACGGATGATTGGGTTGAAGGCATCACTGCTTTTGGAGAAAAGCGAAAGCCGGTCTTCAAAGGTAAGTAGGATCAGATATGAAAAAAGCTGCAGGTTCTGCAGCTTTTTTTCTTTTAATTATGAGCCGTTTCAAGCGGCCTGTCTCAATCCCAGCCGGTTCCAGACATCTTTGAGTGCATGAACAAGTGCCGACATCATCTGGTCATCATGCAGTGGGGATGGCGTAATCCGTAAACGTTCCTCTCCGCGAGGGACAGTTGGAAAATTAATCGGTTGGATGTAAATGCCGTAATCATCGAGCAGCATATCACTTGCTTGTTTGCATAGTGCAGCATCATAAACCATCACAGGAACAATATGGGTTGGCGTCTGCATCACCGGCAATCCAGCTTCCATCAAGAGGCGTTTAAGTGTTGCTGCACGTTCCTGATGAGCCTCCCGCTCTGCCTGGCTTGTTTTCAAATGGCGAACACTGGCCAGTGCACCCGCTGCAATAACCGGGGGCAGGGAGGTGGTGAAAATAAAACCAGATGCGTAAGAACGGATCGCATCGACGATATTTTGGCTGGAAGTAATAAATCCGCCCACAATACCAAAGGCCTTGCCAAGGGTTCCTTCGATAATGGTGATACGGTCCATCAGGCCTTCACGTTCGGCGATGCCGCCACCGCAAGGACCATAGAGACCAACGGCGTGAACTTCGTCCAGATACGTCATGGCGTTATACTTATCGGCCAGATCGCAAATTTCCTTCATTGGGGAAATGTCCCCATCCATGGAATAAACAGATTCAAAGGCAATGACTTTTGGCCGGTCTGGCGCGATGGTTTTTAGTTTCGCTTCCAAATCTGCAAGGTCATTATGTTTGAAGATTACTTTCTCACATCCTGAATGCCGAACCCCATCGATCATTGAGGCATGGTTGAGGGCGTCGGAGAGAATGACTGCATTTGGCATTAATTTGCCAAGCGTGCTGATGGTCGCATCGTTGGAAACAAACCCAGAAGTGAAAACGAGTGCGCTTTCTTTATTGTGAAGGTCCGCCAACTCTTTTTCCAACTCACAGATCATATGCGTGTTGCCAGAGATATTGCGTGTGCCACCAGCGCCTGCGCCGTAGATATCGACCGCCTCTTTCATCGCAGCCATAACCTTTGGGTTTTGGCCCATGCCAAGATAATCATTTGAACACCAGATAATGACTTCAGACGTTCCATTTTCCGTATGGCGAGTTGCCCGAGGGAAATCACCGGCCTGACGGCCAAGTTCAGTGAATACGCGATAACGGTTTTCTGATTTCAGGTTCTGAATGGCCTGTTCGAACACACGCTCATAATTCACTGTCATGCCATTCCCATCCTTCTCTAGCAGCAGACTTCTTATTCATTAGTAATTAATGATAAATTATTACTAAATGTTGAATAGCCAATCAGACATGTTATTGGCAAGGGACAAAAAGTCGCATCGAAACTCAAATTTGCTAAGAAATAGACCCCTTTAGCCGAATAATCAATGCACCAATAAAATTGGCAGTTTGCAGTTCTCCAGCATTTCGCCAGTAACAGCACCAAAAAACAGCCGTCTCAGGCGACTCTTTGTATATGCACCCATCACGACAAAATCAGCACCAAACTTACCTGCAGCGTCCATCAGGGCTTCTGCTGTGCTTTTTCCTGTCGTTCCCCGAATGGCGCAGCTTTCAGCGTTGACGCCGTGCAATTTCAAGTATCGCATGGCTTCATCAGGCTTAATGTCTTCGCTCAAATCATCAATAGCTGTGATGAGGGAAACTTTCTCTGCTGCTTGTAAAAGAGAGAGAGATTGCGTGATGGCCAGACTAGATTCGACAGATCCGTTCCAGATCACGGCGATCTTTTTACCAAATTCCTCAGGGATAGGCTCATCAATAACCAGGACGGGCCGACCTGTCTCCAGTATCGCTGCGTTGATGACCAAATCATTTTCAGAATTATCAACGGTAGACTTTTTACAAACGACGATCAGGTCAAACATGCGGCCATAGGCAGGTAGGAAATCCTCCTGATTGCCAGTTTTCTCGACGAAGCGGGCTGAAGGGGCTGCATGAGGGGTTGTCTCACCTGGTGCTTCAACATCTATTCCCCGATCTGCACACATGGTATTAAACAAATTCCGAGCGGTTTCACATCGTTGGTCGATATCTTTCTCAGCCATTTCAATCACGCTTTCGATCATGGCTGTTGTCATTCCCTCACCAACGAACGCTGCTGCGGACTTGGGATCTCGCTTAACATGCAGAACATCGACATTGCAGTTCAAATGTTTTGCAATGTTCAATGCTGATGTCAGGGAATTCGTGTCGCAGGGTTTGTCGGAACCAGTTAAGGGAACCAATACAGATTTGATGGACATATGCACCTCTCAAATTGCGATACCTAACTCCATGATACTGCAAGTGAGGGCAGAACTCTATCAGTTTTCAGTATGTTAGAGCTTTGAAAGAATATCTTCGCAGATTTCCGGTGTTGATCCGTTCGCGTTTATTCGGATCCAGTCTGTTTTTATTTCTGGTTGTTGGTGGAGTTGTTTTTCAAGGATTTCCTCTGTCGCATCAGAAGCATCGCGCGTGCGCCCCCCGATCCGCTGCCGTATGATGGTCTGATCGACGTCCAGCCATATCCCCGTAAAGGGAAATCCAGCCTCCTTGATTGATGCCTGAAAGAGGGATCTGTCGACATCCCGGTCCAATACAGCGTCAAGAATAACAGGCTGACCAGCCTTAAGAACGTCTATCGCGAGCGTGATTAGTCGATCATAGACTGATTTGGACATATCGGGTGTATAGGCGGATTGGGGCATAGGGGAATAATCATCCCAACCAATCAGCAAGCGCCGGATTTCATCACTCCGAAGCCGGATAGCGCCAACTGTATTGCCAAGTTCTGGTGCCAGGCTCGCTGCAGTCGTTGATTTACCACTTCCTGAATAGCCGCCAATAGCAAGGGCGGCAGGATCTTCAGGTTGCAAATATGTCTTGCTTTGACCGAACAGGGTTTGGGCGTGGGCGCGATAGTTGGCTTTCAGGTCTGGATCTTCCGTTTGAATGGATCGGCTGGCAGCTACATGGGTGCGAATACCTGCCCGCATACTCATAAAGAAGGGTAGCATTTTGAGGCTTTCAAGTGCCGCTGCATTCTCAAAATAACCAGATTTCCGAAGATATCGGTTCAGAATATAGTTTGCTTCCTTGTCGAAACCTTTGTCCTTCAGATCCATCAGCAAGAAGCTGAAATCATATAACGGGTCTGAAATCGCAAAATCATCCTCATACTCGATGGCATCAAAAAGAGTGGGGTGCCCATTCAGTAAGCAAATATTTTGAAGATGTAGGTCGCCATGCCCAAATCTTACAAAGCCTGCTTTTAATCGCTTATTCTCAATTTCCATAAGAGAGGCATAGATCTCATGCAGGTTTTTCCGGTAACCCTGCACATCATTCATTTCAAAAAGATCAGGGCAAAACTGATCCAGCTGGTTGAAGTTTTGATCGATTACTTTGTGAAAATCAGGAAGTTCATCAGGATCAGAAATGACAGTTGCCCCTTGATGAAAGCTGACGATCTCATCAGTAAGAAGATCCAGCAGATCGGCTGATAAACCATGTTCTCGGGAATAATGATCGAGGCGATCGCTGGGGCCAAATCGGCTCATAACCAGGACATGATCTATTATTTCCCCGCGGCCATCCATTGAAAGCTCGCCCTTTGCACTTCTTGATAGAGGAGTAAGATGCGAATACAGGGATGGTGAAATTTTTTTGTTTAGGCGAAGTTCTTTTTCTAGCAGTTGAAATCGATTTGCTGGATCACTGTAATCCATATGGTCAAATTTCACCGGCTTCTTGAGCTTTAATGCCACATTGTTTCCAAGGATCACGGCAGCTCCATGGGTTTCTTCCACCTGGCAAAACTGAGGTGGGTGTAATCCTAAATCCCATTCTTTAGGTGATGACTTCAGAAATTCAAGGATGGCCTGAAACTGGGCCCATTCGTTTTCGGGGGGGCGAGAATTGGACATATATCATTTTGGTTGAACAGAAGTTGGGGCTGGATCTTGATGAATAAGGGTTTCCGCAGTCGGAAAAAGAGCCAGAATAGCCTCATCGACCTCTTCTGAAATGCGATGCGCATCAGCTAATGATTGGTTCGGATCCAAATCCAGATGCAATTGAATGAAAATCTGCTGGCCGGATCTACGTGTTCTCAGTTCATGAATGCCCCAGACTTCCGGGTGACGGGTAGCGGCCTGGGTAATCAGCGATCGGTCTTCATCTGAAAGTTCATGATCCATCAAATCCTTGAAAGATTCTCGAATGATCGACCAGGCATTGAAACAAATGTACAGGGCGATACCCATGGCAAAAACACCGTCTAGGATCAAGAGATCAAAGTAAGTTGCCAGGACCAAGGAAACAATGACACTAAAGTTCACCAAAACGTCGCCGAAATAGTGAAGACTATCGGCTGAAATGGCGACAGATTGGGTCCTCCGAACCACGGATTTTTGATAAGCAACCAAAGCAACGGTGACCAAAATTGAGATTACCATGACCACAATCCCTGCTGTGCTGGATCCGATCGGCTGAGGGTTGAAAATTCGATCGATCGCATGAAAGGCCAAAAAGATAGCAGAGCCAATAATAAACGCGGACTGGAAAAGTCCTGCGAGAGACTCTGCTTTTCCATGACCAAACCGGTGTTCTTTATCCGCGGGCTCAAGGGCGTGGCGAACTGCCAAAAGATTTATGGCAGAAGCACCTAGGTCGAGAATGGAATCCACCATTGTTGACAGGATCGAGACCGACCCTGTGAGAAAATACGCCCAGACCTTGATTAAGATAAGGAAGGAGGCTGCCGAGACGGCAAAATAGGTTGCTCGTCGCATAAGCTTTTCTGATTGAGCATTTTCTTCAGCCATGGTCACACCTGTCTTGCAAGACAACTTTTATGGGAAAAGGACTGCTTTCTGCCACCCGGCTTCCTTTTTGGTATATTCATTTCGCTCATGCAGGCGGAAAGGCTTGTCCTGCCAAAATTCAATCCGGTTTGGAATCACCCGAAAGCCAGACCAGTAGGGTGGGCGCGGGATATGGCCAACAGCATATTTTGCTGCATATTTGGCAACAGCAGCCTCTAGTGTAAAACGCCCTTCCATTGGGCGGGACTGCTGACTGGCCCAGGCACCAATTCGGCTATCTCTCGGACGACTGTTAAAATAGGCGTCAGCTTCTTCGTCGCTGACTTGTTCAACACTTCCGTTGATGCGCACAACGCGGCGCAGGCTTTTCCAGTGAAAACACAGGGCGGCGTTTGGATTCCCGAGAAGCTCTCTTCCTTTGCGGCTTTCAAAATTGGTGTAGAAGACAAATCCTCTCTCATCCACGTCTTTAAGCAGAACCATGCGCAGAGAAGGCTCACCAGCCTCATTGACCGTCGCAAGTGACATTGCATTAGCGTCGTTCGGTTCGCTCGCATGCGCTTCTTCTAGCCAGGATTTGAATTGATCAATCAGATCAGTAAGTTGTGTGAGGCTCATGGGGTCTGCCATTTTCCTGAATTTTGCTTCATATTGACCATAATCTAGTTAGCCGCCACCAATCTGTCGACCTTTTGTCTTATTCCGGCCTTAATCTTTTTCAAAATAGGGTCATATTAAAAGTTTCTGGGTTTGTGCCCGCAAGAGAAGGATGAAAATTATGAAGCTTACGAAGACTTTGCTCTCTGCATCCGTGGCTTTGATGTTGGTTCTTGGTGGGTGTGCAAACCAGGACCGGGGACCTAAGCAAACCGGTGGTGCTATCATCGGCGGTATTGGCGGCGCCTTGTTGGGCTCGGCTTTTGGTAAAGGCTCTGGTCGGCTTGCCGCAGTAGCGGTGGGTACGTTGATCGGTGCCATGATTGGTCAAGATGTTGGTAGAACTCTTGATGAGGCTGACCGGGCTGCAATCGACCGGGCTGAGCGCCGTGCAACGCAAGCGCCAATGGGCGAGACTATTCGCTGGGACAATCCTCAAAGCGGTAACAACGGCACTATCACGCCTGTTCGGGAAGGCCAGGATACAAAAGGGCGTTATTGCCGTGAATTCCGTCAAACCATTGAAATTGGTGGCCGCTTGGAAGAAGGATACGGAACTGCTTGCCGTCAGGAAGATGGTTCTTGGCAGATTATGTCCTGATAAATATGCCTTAGCTCTGTATTTTTGATTGGTTTTCCCATAAAAAGGGAGAAGGGAATTCCAAGATATCGACAGGATAAATGGCGAAACTCAAAAAAATAAACATAAGCGCTGCGGTTATTGCGGCGCTTATGCTGTCTACAGCATCATTTTCTCACGCGGGATTTGAAGAAGCCGTCAAAGCCTACGAGGCTGGCGACTATGACACGGCGCTGAATGAATGGATGGTTCTTGCTGAAAAAGATGATCCTGCCGCCATGCGCAATATTGGCCATATCTATCGCCTCGGGCTTGGTCGGGAAGTCAATTATGAGCGGGCGATGCACTGGTATAAGCGGGCATCCGCGCTAAACTTCCCAAATGCTCAGGCAAACGTCGCGTCCATGTATCTTCGTGGGCAAGGGGTGGCGCAGGACTATGTAGAAGCGTCCAAATGGTTCACGAAAGCCGCCCGGAATGGACATGTCATATCTCAATATAATCTGGGCTTAATGTATGAAAATGGCAAAGGCGTTGAGAAAAGTCTCAGTAAGGCCTTAGCCTGGTACAATCTGGCGGCTAAGGCCGGACATCCAAAGGCCTTAGATAAACTCTCTCTTCTTGTTGCCACCAAACCTGATGTGAAAGTTGCAAAAGAGGAAGAAAACCTAAAGGTCGTTACCACGACAGAAAAGCCTGCTGAGGTTAAATCCGCACCCGCACCGCAAAAAGTCGAGTCCGCACCCGCTCCTAAAGAAGAGCCTAAATCAACAAAGGTCGAGACCCAAAAAACTGAAACAGTTGGAGTCGAACCAAAAGCTGGAAAGCCTGCTGTGAGTACGCCAGCTGTGACAGCAACTGCTGCTCCTGCTTCAGCTCCTGTCACAAAGACGGCAGAAAAGCCCAAGTTTGACCCATTTGCAGGTAGCGCGAATAACAAGGCATTGAAGTCGGAGCAAACCGGCGCACCAACCGCCTTTAATCAAGAGCCAGCGCCTGCACCTGCACCGGAAAAATCTGTTGCAGCTGCTCCTCAAAAACAGGTTCAGACTGAAAGCCCTCCCGCGAAGGTCGTTTCAGAACCAAAGCGGATTGTGTCTGAAGCCTCCGCAGCTACGTCTGAAAAACCTGCTTTACCAGAGCCGAAAACCGTTGATACGACTGCTTTGCAAAACCCAGAGAAGGCAGAGCTGAAATCGCTGCCTCAGCCAGAATTGAAACCAGCACCAGCGACTGAGCAATCGACTGTAGCGGCCCCGGCTGAAACAACCTCCGCACCTGTTGCAACGGCCCCGATTACGCAGCCAACTGAGGACAGTCAAAGCACCGCAGAAAATACCGATGACGGTCAGTCAAAAGGCTTCTTTGGATCCTTGAAAGCGCTTGTTTTTGGGGAGGGTGAGGATAAATCACAAGAGGATACGCCAGAGCCATCAAGCACTGTTGCTGTTGCGCCGACCCCCGCAATTGAGCGGCCTAAAGCTGCCGCGCCTAAACCGGTTGAGGTGGTTGTTCCTGCAGATGGGTTGACCATTGATGAAAAGCTGGAAATGGCGCAGCTCTCGTTTGAGGTTGAGCAGTATCAGCAAGCTTTGAATATATGGGCGCCATTGGCTCAGCAAGGGAATGTGACGGCTCAGTATAATCTTGGCCGCATGTTCAATGAAGGCTATGCTGTTCCGGTAGATAGAGTAAAAGCGTATTACTGGTGGCAAAAAGCCAAGTCAAATGGCTCTGAATTGGCAGCGACTTCTCTTGAACAGTTGGAAACAACACTTACTTTTATTGAAAAAGAGCGATTGAAACAGTTAAATTGAGCAGTTGTTTCAATTGAATTCTACATTGTCTCTCGTTTTCTATTGGTATAACCGTAAATGAAAGATCTGTACAAAGCTTTGGGCGTGAAAAGAGACGCCTCTCAAAGTGATATCAAGTCAGCTTATCGAAAGCTGGCCAAGAAACTGCATCCAGATGCAAACCCAGGTAATGACAAGGTCGCAGACCAGTTTAAGGAGGTCTCAGCGGCATATAACATTCTTGGCGATGAAAAATTGCGCGGGCGTTATGATCGCGGTGAAATCGATGAGCATGGACAGGAACGTTATGCTCAGGGCTTCGGCGGCGGTGCGGGTGCCCAAGGAGCTGGCGGTGGTGGAAAATATTATCAGTCCTCTGGTGGGTTTGCCGGTGCAGATGATCTCTTTTCAGAAATCTTTGGGAATTTTCGCCGTGGTGGTCAGCGCAGTCGCGCCACCAAAGGACGGGACAGAACTTTTGCGATTGATGTAACGTTCAAGGAAGCCGCGATTGGTGGAAAGCGTCGCCTGACTTTGGGTGAAGGCGGAAAAACGCTCGATGTCAAAATTCCTGCAGGTATAACAGATGGCAAGCAGATTCGTTTGAAAGGGCAGGGAGAGCCGGGAATTTCTGGCGGTCCCGCAGGTGATATCCTGATCAACGTATCCGTTAAAAGCGATGCATTGTTTGAGCGAGATGGCAAAAACATTCTATTGGAACTCCCTATTAGCCTACCAGAAGCCGTGCTCGGCGCTAAGGTAGAGGTTCCAACGGTTGAAGGTGTTGTGAATTTGAAAATCCCAGCTGGTTCGAACACTGGATCTACCTTGCGGTTAAAAGGTAAGGGGATTGGTGCGAAAGACAGCAGCGATCGCGGGGACCAATTGGTCAAACTAAAGGTTGTCTTGCCAGAAAAACCGGATGAAGAGTTGGAAACCTTCATTTCCAACTGGTCTCGGGACCATCAATATGATGCGAGATCCAAATTCGGACGCAAATAGTCGATTATTTTTTGGGCATTTGTTTTTGACTGGCCTACGGGGGCGGGCTAAAACAAGGTAACCAACTGTAAAACAGCAAACGAGAGCTAAGGTATGACAGGACAAAGCGGTCTGATGAGTGGCAAAAAAGGGGTGATTATGGGGGTTGCCAATAATCATTCGCTGGCCTGGGGGATTGCAAAAGCTTTACATGCGCAAGGCGCGGAGATTGCTTTTACCTACCAGGGTGAGGCCCTGAAAAAACGGGTTGGTCCTCTGGCGGAGAGTTTAGGTTATGATACCGTTCTGGAATGTGATGTCAGTGATGATGCTTCCATGGATGCTGTCTTCGACGCTTTAGAAAAGAAATGGGGCAAAATCGATTTTCTGGTTCATGCGATTGGCTATTCTGACAAGAACCAGCTTCGTGGTAATTTCTCTGACACCACTCGCGATAATTTCCTGATGACCATGGATATTTCCTGCTTCTCCTTCATTGCGGTCGCCAAACGGGCTGCACCGTTGATGAAAGACGGGGGCAGCATGATCACGCTGACCTATTATGGCGCAGAACGCGTTGTTCCCCATTACAATGTGATGGGTGTTGCAAAAGCCGGTCTGGAAGCTTCCGTTCGCTATCTGGCGGATGAAATGGGGCCGCAGGGTATTCGGGTGAACAGCATCTCCGCAGGCCCGATCAAGACGCTAGCCGCGTCTGGTATTGGCGATTTCCGCTATATCCTGAAATGGAATGAACATAACGCGCCCCTCAAACGGAATGTGACAATCGACGATGTTGGTGGATCTGCGGTCTACTTGTTGAGCGATCTGGGAGCAGGTGTTTCTGGTGAAACCCATCATGTGGATGCAGGATATCATATTGTTGGCATGAAGCGGGTTGATGCACCTGATCTGACCACACCAAATAACGAATAATTCTGATCGGTAGCCATCATGTCTCATAACAGTTTTGGTCATTTATTCCGGGTTACCACCTGGGGTGAGAGTCACGGCCCTGCACTTGGCTGTGTGATTGATGGCTGTCCGTCCCTCGTTGAGATTACGGAAGAAGAGATCCAGTATTTCATGGATCGCCGTAAACCTGGTCAGAACAAATACACAACTCAGCGGCGGGAGCCGGATCAAGTGAAGATCCTTTCCGGCACGTTTGAGGGTAAAACTACTGGCACACCGATCAGCCTGATGATTGAAAATGTGGATCAGCGCTCCAAGGACTATGGGGATATCGCTGAGAAATATCGCCCGGGACATGCTGATTTCACCTATCAGACTAAATACGGAATTCGGGACTATCGCGGCGGTGGCCGCTCCAGCGCACGGGAGACGGCAGCACGTGTCGCGGCGGGTGCGATCGCCCGTAAAGTGCTCGGGCCTGATGTGAAAATTCAAGGCTATCTCACACAAATTGGGGCTCATAAAATTGATTGCAGCCGGTTTGATGCAGCTGAGATTGAGAATAACCCTTTCTGGTGCCCGGACCCGGTGACTGCTGATTTATGGGCAGATTATCTGGATGGGATCCGCAAAGACGGGTCGTCTGTTGGCGCCGTGATTGAGGTTGTAGCCTCTGGCGTTCAGGCGGGCCTTGGCGCTCCTATTTATGGAAAACTGGATTCTGATCTTGCGGGTGCCATGATGACCATCAATGCGGTTAAGGGTGTTGAAATTGGCGAAGGTTTCTCTGCTGCGGCCCTGACGGGGGAGACAAACGCTGATGAGATGCATGCCGGCAATGAAAAGGGACCCCGTTTTTCCAGCAATCACGCAGGCGGTATTCTTGGCGGTATTTCCACAGGGCAGGATATTGTGGTTCGCTTTGCCGTTAAACCAACCTCCTCCATTCTCAAACCCCGCTCGACAATCACCAAAAGTGGGGAGGAAACCGAGATCGTGACCAAGGGGCGGCATGACCCTTGCGTTGGGATCCGCGCCGTTCCAGTAGGGGAGGCCATGATGGCCTGCGTATTGGCGGATCATCTCCTGCGTCATCGCGGTCAACAGGGCTAAACAGGGCCCGTCTCAGCACATCAGAATTTTACGGTTCATTAACTCTCGGTTAAGAGCTCTACTGCTATCTTTCTCGCAGGCTTTAGAACGAAGCCTAATACCTCTTGAAAAGAGAAAGGTAACAGTGATGTCTGATTTGATTGCGGGGTTTTCTGCCTCGTCTTCCTATAGCTCGTACGCATCTGCAACGCGCTATAGCAATCCCTATCAAGGGATTTCCCATACATCTGCCTCCCTCGCCCAAGAAGCTTCCTTCAGTTTTGATGCAGTCCTGATTGAGGATCATTCAAATCCGATTGTTTCTCTGCCTTTTGCCGAAGGAGAGAAAAGCTCGGACGATATGATGTCTCAGCTTCAGGAAAAGCTTGAAGGTTTCTTCGAACCTTTTGGATATAAAGGAGAGGAACTGGCAGAGGTAGTGGGAACAGCACTTCAGTCTCTGGCTGACCTGGTGGAGGATACGTCTGTTGATGCAGCGTCTTTATCCATCGATATCCGTCTCGCCCGAGTTGAAGAGAGTTACAGTACAAGTGGTTACCAACGTGGTGCAGGAGTTTTCAGCGGTTTTGCGCTGGAAATCAACGTTTCCACAACAACTGTTGATTATGATCCCGGTCGGTCTGTCGTGATCAATACAACAGGCAGCAAAATAGAATTTTCCGAAACTCAGCTTATTGAAGGTCACAAGCGCGGCATTTTCCGCCGGGCAGCACCTGGTCTTCAAAACTTCCCTGGATTTAACCAGGAACTAGCTGATCAAACTCGGGAAATTCTGGAGTTCCTCAAAGATACACGCAAGCAATTGAAAGCCTTTTCAAGGGAAGAAGAACATGGGTATCGCCATCATCTTCATCATGCCTTGAAGGGGCATAACCATTTCAATATGCGAACCTGATCAATGATGGGGGGAAGTCGCATTTTCCGCGGCTTTCTCCCTGATCAGCTTGGCGAGTAATTGAACGCCAGGTCCTGCTGTTTCAGCCTTTGGCTCCACCAGATAGAGGGGGACAATCCGGGAAAGTTCCTCAGCAGTCGCAATCGGTTTCAAAAGGCCGTTGCTGACATCTGGCTCCAGAATATGTGCAGGCGCCCAGCAAAAACCTTCTCCTGTCTTCAGAATTTCCCGCGCATGATAAAAATCCGACACTGTCCATCTTTTCTCTGACTTTAACCAACCAAAGCGACTGTCTGTCTCCTGACTTGCCGTGTCCTTGATAACAATCTGTAAGGACGCTGCTAGCTCCTTTTGGGTTGCGGGGTTGTCTTGCGTGTTTAGAGGATGATCTTTGTGGGCAAAAGGAAAAAGCTCAATACTGAGAAGTGGGGTTCCCACATAGCCACTGGGTAGAATTGGGCTAATCACCAGATCCGCTGAGCGGTTTTGAATTGTCTCGGCAGCTCCCATCAGGACAACATCCAGAATGCGCAGGCGGGAAATCCGGTTATCCCCGCTAAAGGCTTTCAAGATCGGGTGGAGCCTTGATTTTGGAAAGATATTCTCCACAGCCAATGTAATTTCACTCTCCCAACCTTTATTCAGTTGGGCGGCGAGGGTTTCAATATCTTGGGCCTCTTGCACCAGCTGCTTGGTGCGTCTTAAGACAACTTCGCCAATTTCGGTAAGAACAGGCTGTTTGCCTTCGACCTTCAAAAGCTCGACCCCCAATTGGTCCTGCAGTTTTGCGACAGCATGATGAAGGGATGAATGACTGCGGTTAAGCTTTTTGGCCGCTTTTAGATATCCACCTTCTTCCATCACCGCGTTAAAAAGGGTCCATTGTGTCAGCGATATCTTGGGTGCTTTCGTCATATTGTCTATTTTATAGAACAAAAGTGTAAATTTATAGCAATTTTATTTCCAAAAATTGAATATATATTCAGAGCATCGAATTCAATTTGGATGGTGAATGACATGTTTGAAAAATTTGAACCTTTGATTGATCTGGCAGGTCGCGCGTTGCTTGCCATTCTTTTTATCCCAGCCGGCTACAGCAAGATTGGCGGCTATGAGGGAACGCAAGGCTACATGGAGGCTATGGGTGTTCCAGGCATGCTGCTGCCGCTGGTGATCCTTCTGGAACTTGGCGGCGGTCTTTTGTTGCTAGTCGGCTTTCAGACACGGCTGATCGCTCTTGCACTTGGCGGCTTCACGTTTATTGCTTCCTTCATTTTTCATCTGCAGCCAGATGATCAGATGCAGATGATCATGTTCATGAAGAATATTGCTGTGACTGGTGGTCTATTGCTGCTGGTTGGTAAAGGGGCTTCGGCTTACAGTGTGGATGCTGCCCTGAAAAGTCGCAAAGCTGTAACAGCATAATCCCATACCTTAAGACACTAGAAAGCCCGCGAGAGAAATCTCGCGGGTTTTTTGCTTCTTTAGCGAACCTTGGAGGCAGCTTCCGTCAACAAAGACGGTTCAGCCCCATCCAGATGGGCATTTTCGGAGATATGCCGCCGCCAGGCTCTCGCGCCGGGGCGCCCCTGAAACAGGCCCAGCATATGACGGCTGATGGATTTAAGCGGAACGCCTTTGGCCATTTCCTGCTCGATATAAGGAATGATCTGCTCGACAACTTCTTTGCGGTCTGGCGCTTCGTCTGAGACCCCATAGTAACGCTGGTCAATCGCCGCCAGAAAGTAGGGGTTCTGGTAGGCTTCCCGCCCGATCATGACACCATCCACATGGGTGAGATGTTCATCTATCTCTTCCAGCGTTTGGATGCCGCCGTTTATGATAATCTCAAGATCCGGGAAGTCTCTCTTCAGCTGATAGACCCGCGGATAGTCAAGTGGCGGAATGGTCCGGTTTTCCTTAGGGCTCAAGCCGGTGAGCCAGGCTTTGCGGGCATGAATGATAAAGGTCTCGCATCCCTTGGCGCGGATAATGTCCGTAAATTTTACGAGATGATCGTAACTATCCAGATCATCGATGCCGATGCGGTTTTTCACGGTGACGGGTAGGGGGGTCGCTTCCTTCATGGCGGCGACGCAATCGGCAACCAGTTCCGGTTCTGCCATCAGGCAGGCACCGAACTTGCCGTTCTGCACCCGGTCGGACGGGCAACCCACATTCAGGTTGATCTCCCGATAGCCGTAACCGGTAGCAATTTTCGCGCATTTGGCCAGGGCCTCAGGATCACTGCCACCCAGTTGCAAGGCTACCGGCTGCTCCGCTGGATCAAAATCCAGATGGCGCGCCTCATCCCCAAACAGGATTGCGCCGGTCGTCACCATTTCCGTATAGAGCAACGCCTTGGAGGAAATCAGCCGCAGGAAATACCTGTCATGCTTATCCGTCCAGTCCATCATGGGCGCCGTACAAATTTTTCGATCTAATTTAGTCACTAGAGCCTCAAAAAAATAACTATCAGCTAGATATTACTTTTTGAATAGAAAACCAAAAGGAAATTGAATTTAGATCAGTGCTCTATGTCAGGTGGGTAACAATACACAAATCGATTAAAAGCCAACCATTCTGCAGTGATGATCAATATGATCTCTCAAAGCCTTCCCTAATACCCATCACTTTGTTGATCAACTTCCTATGTTTATTTTAATTTCTACAATTAATAGAAATTGACTTTAAGATATATTATATAAAGCAGTAAATTCTATCACGAGTGATTTACTGTGATCTATCCTCAGTGCATGTAGATTGTTACTTGAGCGTGATGAGACTGATGGAGAGCAATGCGCTTGAATTCATTTGTGTGACGGATGCTTAGAAGCTTTATTTAGGATAAAGCGTAAAGATAAAAACCTGTACATACGAACAGTGCTCTTGGAGATGTTGAATGCGAGTATGTTTGAGTATTCGGAAATTGGCCAGCCTTGCAGAGTTGAAGGTTAAACAGATCAGTTTGTTTGGGTTTGTTTTGGTATCCCTTATGATTTCATCTGACATCTCACTAGCAGATTATGAGAAGGGGTATAAGGCGTATAAAAATTTCAATTTTCAATTGGCGTTTAAGGAATTCCTTGAGGCTGCTGAAAAGGGTGATGTTCGAGCCCAAAGTTATTTAGGCGGCTTATACGTTTCAGGTATGCATAGGGGCGGAAAGGCTGATTACAACGAAGGTATCAAGTGGTGGAAGTCTGCAGCTGAACAAGGAGACGTGACTTCGCAGTTAAATTTGGGAAACTTGTACCTCACTGGAGCTCCTGCGAATTGGTTTAATAATAACATTGGCCTTAAGCCTGATCTCAAAGAAGCAATCAAGTGGTACCGTTTGGCGGCGGATCAAGGACGGGCCGAGGCTCAGGTGAGACTGGGTCAGTTGTACGAGATTGGCGGGGTCGGTGTTCCCCAGAATTTTGAGGAGGCCCTGAAATGGTTTCATCTGGCCGCCGAGCAGAATAATATTGATGCCTTCAATCATCTTGGAGGGATGTATTCGGGGGGCAAAGGGGTCCCAGAAGACCTGTTGGAGGCTGGTAAATGGTTCAAGAAATCCGCAGTTAATGGTGATCCAAGCGGGCAGTATTATCTCGCGGTGTGGTATGCAGAAGGTCTCGGCTTTGAAAAAGATCCTGGTGAGGCGTTCAAGTGGCTGAAGCTGTCCGCAGAACAGGGCCTAGCGAAAGCGCAGTATAATCTGGGATTTATGTATCTTCTGGCAAAAGGAACTTCTCGCGATAATCTTCGGGCCTACATGTGGACGATCCTGGCTGTTCAGAAAGGACAGAAAGGAAAGGTTCTGAAAATTCTGGATCCGGTCATGACGGCCGATCAAAAAGCTCAGGCACGAGCTATGGCCGAACAGTGTCGAAAGAACAAATACAAGGGTTGCTAGCAAAGTGTATAAAAGGGAAAAGTCTCGAAAGGCCAAAAAGTTAAAATCCTCAAGCCAGCTCCTAATGGCATAGGGCATGGCGGTCGTGGAGTGGTGAGGTGAAGTGAAGTACGTACTAGTTTTCTTAATATTGGCGATGGCGTATTCCCTATACGTTAATAGATCAGATGAGTTGGTATACTTTTTATTTTTTTCGATTTGGTTCAATGTTTACTTATTAGGTAATGCGCAGCTTGGGGCTGAGTTTGAATTTGTTTACGTTCATTATCTCTTTTTCTTTATTGTGCCATCTGAAGTATTATTTAATTTACACAATTACATTTTCAGCGAGAGTTCACAGGTGAATGACTTGGCTGAAAACTCCATATTTAAGCTCGCCATTGTTTCTTATCTTTTTGTTGTGTTTTTCATATTTTTATATGTAATTTCTATGCTTTTTTTAAAAATTGGAGTGCATATTAAGGATAAATCTCTTTCCTATGTTCCAAATATTATTCCTTTTTTGCTTTTTTCTTTGTATTTAGTGCTTTTCGGTGCTGATGTTTGGGTTAGTGGTTTGATTTATAATTTTAAATATTTGTATTATTTTATTTTTTATTCTTTGTTTGTTGTGTCAAGTGTCGTACTGATCTGCTGTTTTCTTAGGTATGGTAAAGCGGACGGGGGGAATGAATAATATTTAGTTAGATTTTTAACTCAACGAAGATATTCTTTTTATAAGCCGTTACCTGCTGAGTACTTGCGTCCATTGATATCTGCAGCAGATTATGCTGTATCAGGCCCATTTTCCTCTGAATTCATACGGGTGGACAAATATGTTCGATAAAGTTGTGGGATCTGTCGCTAGCCATTTACCGAAAACTGCGCAGGAACTGAAAGAAAAAGTCTTCAAAGGAAAAAAGTCAAAACCCGCAGTCCGTCCCAACGGCAAGGGCATGGCCGTCGTGGAGTGGTGAGATGAACAAATTAGCTTTCAGGTTGAGCCTCTCTGTAATTGGGTTTTTTCTTTTTACAAATTTTTCTATTGCTGTTGATTGCGATTTAAAAGGGGATAAGCGTCGAAGTTATCTGGAAAATTTCTCTTCTTTGTACAGCGGTGAGGATAAACCGCTTCAGAGGTGTCCTGGATATGATGATGTCGATCCGGGTTTTCTAAATGCAAAAGTAAATGGAGTGATGTTCAGAATTAAACGGAGCTTTGTGGTGTTCCCAGGTCGCTATGAAGCGGACGGCCCATTGGGTGAGGTATGGATATCTCCTCTCGCGTTTGGAAGCCATGGGACAACTAAAAGTTTCACAAGCAAGGCTGTAGATGCTTCCCGAATTTTGAGTGATAAATTGCTTCTACTCAAAGTTGTTAGTTCGTCTATGCCAAGTTTTTGTTCTCGTGGAGTCTGTGTTGAGCGCTTTGAGGCAATGCTGATGAATATCTTACGGTATATGTTCTCCGAATTGAAGTCTCTGGAGATCAGGAACCCGGACCAGTCTGAAAGAGATTTCTATCAGAAGGTAATTCAAGATTCAGTGAACTACAGTATTGGTGAATTGGGAGATACTTCGTATCAGGTGAATAAAGCATACGCTAAAGATAGCGTTAAACTTTTTTTGTACTATGAAAACAGTAATTTAGTGCGGTGGGAGGTTTGTGATGACCTTAAAGAAGAATGCTTTTGGGGGTTAAAATCCTCTGCTTCCTTTTGGATGTTTTATAGGGCAAATAAAATTAAGTCGGAAGTCTTATTTAGAATGATCCCCGTTCTGGAAGAGCAAGTGTTATTATCGCTGATAGGAGATTAATTATGTCCAGTTCCGATCAAGGTGGAGGATTTTTTGATAGTTTAGTTGTAAAGAACTGGGAGCTGAGAGCTCGTCAGTACCAAAACTTCTGATGCAGAATCATATGGTACCAAATCAGTACCAGAAAATAAAAATAACAATTACTTCAATTTATTATACCTGAAATCCGTCCAGTCCATCATGGGCGCCGTACAAATTTTTCGATCGAGTTTGGTCACTTAAGCCTCGTATGAAAACAACATTTTAGATATAAGTTTTTGGGCAAAAAACAAAAGTAAAAATCTTCCTCATTTTTTAGAACTATTTAATTGAGATCTGACAACCGGGTTCTTTTTTGCGTTGTCTAACATTAAAAATCCATTAACTAAACATGCGTATACTTTGCTAACATAATACATGGTTTTCCAAACATGAATTCCACTTGGGAAATTGGTATCAAGTGAGTACTGCATACGTCGAAAAGTGTTGTCGGTGTTGAGGATACACGGTCTGAAGTTTCTATCTCTGAGCTCATTGACCTTGAACAGTTGTCGCAACTTCTCAAAAAATATTCTGATGCGACCGGCATGGTAACAGCACTTTTGGATCTTGATGGGACGGTCCTGATTGCAACCAATTGGTGGATGCATTTACTCAGTTTCATCGTAAAAATAACAAACATGTGCCAATTGCCTAGAAAGCGACACAGCCTTAGCGAATGCTGTTGAAGAGGGGCACAGCTACAACCTTTACGGATGTAAAAACCGGCTTCTTGATCGCAACGTCGGAACAGACAGTTTTCTGACCAATGGCCGCTTTTATAATATTCATTGCTATTCTAGCGGGAACGTGTACCCTGTCTCTTTGATCGTAGAAGGTAGAAATATCAATAACGACAAAGTTTCTGGCGATAAGTCATACTGATCTTGCCAGAAAGCCTGATTTGCCAATATGTGAAACGGCAGTAGATCTGTGCAGGTTTCCCAAAGAAGGCCATCCGGCAACTTTTGCAAAAAGTGTGTTCCGGTACTGGCCAACGAAAGAATATCATTTGGAAAATTTCGATGATCCTGTCATCACTCAGATTGGAGCGGACAAGACCGTGTCGGTTATGTTGCTGCTGTTGCATCGTTTCGCTCGACACGACGTGATCCCCAGACCTCAGATCAAGGCCCACGAAGCGGCGATAGATAACGTCTTCGAGACTCCGAACCGTTCGTTCAATCATCTTAGCACGGGCGCGGCAGGTCTCAAGTTGAACTCCCGTTTGATTGTGGATGAGACGGTCCAGTTGTCAGATTTTTGGCTCATGCTGGCCACAGGGATCTGTAAAGTTTGTGTCTTCACGTTGAAAGTAAAAGGAATTAAGGATGCTCATCCGTATTGGATTTGAAATGACCATTGAATGCCCGGTGCAGACACCGATGCTGTTGGCTCTATATCCGCACCCTTCCGTCAGGCCGCCGGTTTTCGGTACTGACCGTATACGGGTTGAGCCGGAATTGGTAATTGAAAACTATTCAGATGTTTTTGGAAACCGTTGTGCCCGCATTGAAGCGCCGGCGGGTTCGACAATCCTGTGGTCGGACTGTGTGATGGAAGATAGTGGAGAACCTGACCCTTTCAACTGGAATGCGCACCAACACGAGATAAGGGATCTGCCGAGCGAGTTACTGTATTACCTGACGGCCAGTAGATACTGTGAAAGCGATGAACTCATTGTGAAAGCGTGGGAACTATTTGGTAACACGCCACCAGGTTGGGAGCGAGCGCAGGCAATTTCAAACTGGGTACACAATAATGTTGTCTTTGGATATCGGTTCGGTCGTCCGACAAAAACGGCCGTGGATGTCTTTCGCGAAGGAACTGGCGTCTGCCGAGATTTTGCGCATTTGTTTATTGCGCTTTGCCGAGCGATGAATTTACCCGCCCGGTATGCCAGCGGGTATCTGAGTGATATCGGTGCCAAGGTGGAAGGTGCGGGAGATTTTTGTGCCTGGGCCGAAGTATTTTTGGACAACAAATGGTATGTTTTTGATCCGCGCCACAATATACCGCGGGTTGGCCGTATACTAATGGTACATGGTCGGGATGCGGCAGATGTGGCAATGATAACTGCCTTCGGCGATTACCGTTTAACCTCGATGAAGGTATGGACGGACGAGGTTGACAGCGCTCGAAGTGACGCCTGCATTGCCGAGGACTTGCTCACTCGACCTTGTGCAGACCCCTTGGTTCTCGGTGATTTCAAACAACATATTTTCTAGTTTCAATCGGAATATTTTTGCGAATTCGGTGTTATCCAAGAAACCCTCTTCGCCGCCGTCATGTAGGGAACTATCTTTGTTACTGTGATCTCCTGGTTAGACTTGTAGCAAATATTTACTGGTATCAAGAAGGGGCGTACAGTTTGCTTTGTAATGCCCAGAAAGCCGGTACGATTTAGTGAGAGTGAGCCGCAGACTGGTAGCGATCACCATTGCGTTCGTATTTTCTGAAGTTTAGTGTTGTCGATACCCAAGGAGCTTTTCGAAATATCATTTGCGGCGACTCTTGCCACCGCCCTGTTGATCATTAGGCAGAAACTGGATGTGGTTGGTGCTGTCAGAAATCAGCTAAACGAGAACGTTCGGGCGAATTTCCAGGTCGGACAGGGATATCGGTTGCCTTTTCCTTTCGCAGTGGTACCAAATTGCTTTAGAGTATTTTGTGCGGTACCAAATCAGTACCAAGAAAAATAAATGTTAATTAAAACAACTATTTAATTCTATAAGCCGTCCAGTCCATCATGGGTGCAATGCTTACGGTGCGGCCGGTTTTGGTCGCGAGGGTCTCACTAATTGTTCCGACCTATCCATGAGGTTTTGATCTGGAAATTAAGGGAGGCCAAGGTAAGGCTGCCCCCAAGGCATTTATCGGTTTGCCGTGACTTTTTCTCTTTCGTAGGTGCCAAGCAGTTTTGTTATGGCGGCTTTGAGTTGCTGGGCTCGAAAGGGTTTTCGAAGGCTGGTTATCTGGTCCAGTGTTCCGTATTTATCGTGAATGGTGGACAAGTCCTGCCCGGTAATGACGATAATTGGTAATTCGGGAGTGATCTCGCGAACCGCCAAACAGAGCTCATGTCCCTGCAACTGGGGCATACTTTGATCCGTGATCAAGAGGTCATAATTTTCCGGGTTGGATTTGAACGTGGTCAAAGCTTGCTGGCTATCACTGAACATGTCCGTATGGCAACCAAGGCGGCCAAGCATGTTTTCCCCAAGCTTCAGGTTTTCAATTTCATCGTCGACGAGTAGGACCCTCAAACCCTGAAAAAGGCCGGCGTCATTGGCAACGGGCAACCTTGCAGCGGCCGAAGTCTTGTCCAACCTGATGTCTTCTGCTGTTGTCGGATTTGCTGTGATAGAAGGGAGCCAAATATGAAATGTCGATCCAACACCGACTTGGGTGTCGACTTTAAGCTCACCTTCCAGTTTGTTGATGATCCCTATCGAAGTGGACAGGCCAAAGCCGTTGCCTTTGCCAGATCCTTTCGTTGTGAAATAAGGCTCGAATATTTTGTCCAGGACATCAGCAGGGATCCCATGGCCTGTATCGGAGACAGAAATGTGGACCATCTTTGCCGCCGAAGAGCCGGGACGCTTTGAGTCTAACAGCTCTGCCTTGATTGTAAGAACACCTCGCTCTTCCATGGCATGCATGGCGTTGGTATATAAATTAATCAGAACCTGCTCAATTTTCCCGGGATCCCCATAAACAAAAAGGTCTTGGTCCGACAATTCGGTTTCAATCTGGATGGAGGAGGGGAAGGTCGCCCGGATAAAGCCGATGGAGTCCAGGATCAGTTGTTTCAGGTCGACTTGATAGGGTTCAGAGCTTGTATTCATCCGTGAAAAGTTCATGATCTGGTCGATCATGCTTTTCGCGCGTTCTGTACCCTTCAGGATATGGGTCAAGCCGCGGTGGGTGGTCTCTTTATCAGATAGATCTTCGCTGAGCAGCTCTGCCCAACCCATTATCGGGGTAAGAACGTTATTAATATCATGGGCAATGCCGCCTGCCAGAGCCCCAACTGTCTCCATTCTTTGGGAATGTTGCAGTCTGTGTTCGTTCGTGTTGTCATGGATGACAACAACTCTATTCGCCACCTCACCACTTTCCTTTCGCACAGAGGTAAAGGACAGCTTTGCAGGGTAGTGGGAGCCATCTTTGCGCGTTGTTTCAACCTCTCCAGTCCAAACCCCTTTTAGCTCTACGATCTCCCAGATTTCTGAAAGTTCTGGCGTTTCTTCTGAGTTGCGCTCAAACATGAACAGCTTTTCATGAAGCACATCTTCAATGCCATACCCGGTTTGCTTGATGAAAGAGTTGTTGACTTCCAGGATCTGTCCATCGGGTGACAGAATGGCAACGCCATCTGACATACTGTCCACCGCCTGTTTTGCGGTTTGCAGGTCAACAAGAGGTTTGACCAGTGATTTCCTCAGGGCATAAAAGAGGAAGAGGACTGTTGCCAGGCCGATCGTAAATGTTTGCGCCAGATCGATCAGGAAGCTCTCCAGCAGTTTGCCTCGCAAGGGAGCTTCTGTGAAGAACAGCTCCACATTACCAATGGTCATCTGATCTAGTTTGATCGGATAGAGCTGGTGCCTGTCGATTGATGGTGAAATTTCCCGATAGAGTTCGTCACTGAAATCAACAGTACTTCCATCTGGCTTTTTAATCTTACCCATAAAGAGATGGCCGAAATTGCCGTAAACTTTGATACCTACCAGATGAGGGTCTTTCAATTCGGCATCCAGAATTGCGTGAGCAACTTCTCGGGAATATTTGCGGTCATGCGATTTTTGGTAGATCTCCCAGATTGTCGGGTTCACCGTATTGGCAATGCGCGAACTAACGGTTAGGAATTTGGCGTCGATCTCTTTATTGTACTCGTACCAGTTCATCCAAAGCCGAAGGCCGATAAAGACTGCCATCACCGTGATCGTGATGACGGTCAGTAACATAACAAGCTTAACGGTGAGATCATTCTTCATATGATTTCGAACATGCCCTCAACACGGTGACTGGAAATACGCTTACTCATAAGAGCCAAAAACTTCGTAGTATTTGTTGTATCTGGCTTTGAAGGCCTGTTTTTTCTCAATTAGTTGGCGAGAAAATTCGTCTCGCTCCTTATACCGGTCGAGGATGCGGTCTGACGCTTGCCTAAATCGTGCCAGATCGTCTTTTGACCATTGGGTAAATACGGTGTCGCTATTCCGAAAGCGCTGCAGGGCATCAATATCCTGGTCCTTGGCTTTCAGGGTGGTTGTCAACGTGTAGCTCTTAATTGCAGTCTCTAGAATTGCCTTTAGGTCTTCGGATAACTCAGCATAAGCCGTTTTGTTGATCAGAAAGTCAGCGAGCACCGACGGCTGCCAGATGGCTGGAACGATGGCGTGATTACTGACATCCTGTAACCCCAAATTCCAGGCTCCAGCTGTAGTGGTCCACTCAACAGCATCAAGGTTGCCAGCTTCCAAGGCGGGGCGGATTTCACTTGGAACCAAGGGAATGGTATAGGCGCCGGATGCTTCCGCCAGGACTTCGCTGGGAAGGCCAGGGCCGATCCGAACCCGCTTTTCTTGCAGATCTTGTAAATTCCGGATTGGGTCTTTGGACAGCAGTCCAAATTCCATCCCGGGCCACCATGCGGGTCGCCAGATAATGCCGGCGGGTTCTGAGAGTTGATTGGCAAGGGCCGTTCCTTCACCAGCCAAGAAGAACATCATGGACGCATCAAGGTTCATGAAATCAAAAGGACCGGCATTCATGACTGCCCAGGCAGGATGCTGTCCAGACCACCAGTTAGGCCACCCATTTCCCATTTCTATGGTTCGATCACCGACAGCGTTGAAGATGTTGGCGCCACCAATTATTTGACCAGAGGGGTATGGGGTAATATCCAGGCGTCCATTGCTCATTAGCCGGATATTATCGGCCATCTTCACAAGTTCCTGATAGTCAATGCTGTCAGCTGAAGCGTGGCTTTGCAGTTTCCAGGAATGAACCGTTTGTTCTTGCTGATCGCATGCAGTGAATAGAAGAGCCTGGCAAAGCAGAATTATAGGAAGCAATTTTCTAGGCAAGAACATGAAACTTAACCGATGCTAATCTTTATATGAATACTGCGTCCAAATTAGCGTGATCCAGTTAATAAAGAATAAAGCCATCTGTCAGTCTAAGTGTATGTTCCTTTATGGCGTTTTGGCTTGATCAGCGCGTCTAAAGGAACCCCGCGCAATATCGAGGTCACATTTGCCCTAATGGCTGCGCGGCAGGAACAGCATTTTGACGTAGGATCTAAGCAGCAGCACTTGTTTGGCGAGGACTTCCGGCTCCTGCAGGGCCTTGGACATCACAATGCCTCCCTCGACGATGGTGGAGACCATATCGGCCAGGTCATCCAGGTCCACAGGTTCATTGGGCGGGTAGATCTCGGCGATTTCGGTGAGGGTATCCTTGAAGCGGTTCCGCCAGCTTAGGACAGAGACCCGGTTCTTCTCCCGAATGTCATGATCATACAATCGTTCATTATAGCAGATGGTTGCAACCAGGCATCCCGGATGACCGTTCGGCAAATCTCCCATCATTTCGGAGAGCATCTTGAGCCCGATCAGAAAGGCATGGAGCGGATCATCATGCAGTTCTGCTGCCCGGTTGAAAAGATCATCAAGCAGCTCATCCTCCCGATCCACATAGCGATCCAGCAGGGCCCTTGCCAATTCGTTTTTATCCCTGAAGTGATAAAAGAAGCCACTTTTAGTGATTTCAGCTTCTGCGATGATCTCGTCAATTGACGTGGCCCCAAAGCCTTTCATGAGGATTGATGATTCCGCGATATCCATGATCCGCTCGCGGGTTTGTTGCCCTTTTCCCATTTGACGCTCCGCATTTACTGCACCACAGGTACAGTTTTCTGATCGCTAGATCGCCCCCCATCCTCGGCGCAAGCTTCAAGTCGTTGAAATGTATAGTAAAAAAATCCCTCACCTGACTATACCACAAAGCTTCTAGTTTTTGCATGCCTGTTTTTGAATATTTCGGGTCTCTTTTGAACACGGTACTAATACTTGGAGAACGAAATGAAACACAGTCAAATGAAGGCGGATTTACCGCAACTTGAGGGGAAGGTTTTTCTGACCGATGGGGGGTTGGAGACCACAATGATATTTCACGAAGGCATTGATTTGCCCCTGTTTGCGGCGTGCGAAATGCTGAAAACAGAAGCGGAGCGGGAAATCCTGAAAAACTACTTCCGCAGCTACACAGAAATTGCGGCTCAACTGAAAACCGGAATTGTTCTGGAAACAGCGACCTGGCGCGCAAGCCGAGACTGGATGGAGAAGCTTGGTCACAATGATCAGTCTATCCGTCGGATCAACTTGGATGCTGTCGCACTTCTAAAGGAAATTCGCGAAGAATATGAAACAATTGAGACGCCGGTTGTCATCAGTGGCAATCTCGGCCCGCGCGGTGATGGCTATGATCCGGGGGAGATCATGACTGAGGTTGTGGCTGAAGCCTACCATAGCGAACAGGTTGGTTTCTTTAAGGAAGCCGGGGTCGATCTGGTTTCTGCAATTACACTGACCAACGTGCCTGAGGCTGTTGGTTTCGTCCGGGCTGCTCAAAAGGCTGAGTTGCCTGTCGTGGTCGCCTTTACGGTTGAGACGGATGGCCGCCTGCCAACAGGTCAGTCGCTGGGGGATGCGATTTTGGAAGTTGATCGAGCCACAGGCAACGGGCCTGCTTACTACATGATCAACTGCGCCCACCCAACACATTTTGAGCAGATTTTCGGCGGTGAAAATGCTTGGGCAGGGCGTATCAAGGGGCTTCGGGCCAACGCATCTTGTATGAGCCATGAAGAGCTGGATAACGCTGAAGAGTTGGATGACGGGGATCCGGTGGCGCTTGCGGGGCAATACCGGGAATTGATGGATGTCCTTCCGGGGCTCAGCGTTCTTGGGGGATGCTGCGGTACCGATCATCGTCATGTGGCTGCTATTGGCGGGGCTTGCGTTCATTCCCACCATCATGAAGATCAGCTGGAAGGGAAGAGCGATGTCCGCGTTGCCTAAAGAGGAGCTTTCCTTTCGCAAAGCCTGTCCAGCGGATGCGTCAGACCTCGCCCGGTTTGTGCATTTGGCAAGTCATGGCCTTGCTTATTATTTTTGGCAAACTGTTGCGTCCGAAGGAGCCGATCCTTTTGCAATTGGATGCCAACGGACGGGTGGAGAAACTGGAAGCTCTTCCTATCGCAACGCCCATGTTGCTGAACTTGACGGACTGGTTGTCGCAGGAATGATCTGTTACGAAATTGGCGGGGAGCCAGAGGAAATTGATGAAACTATTCCGTCAGTTTTTGTCCCCCTTATTGAATTGGAAAATCAGGCGTTGAACAGCTATTACATCAATGTCCTCGCAACGGATGATGCATATCAGGGGCTCGGCATCGGATCAGAATTTCTTGATCTGGCGAGAGAACTTGCCGACGGAAAGCCGCTCAGCCTTATCTGTTCAGACGCCAATCCAAATGCTCAGCGGCTTTATGAGCGGGCCGGGTTTGAGGTGCGAGCCTCCCGTCCCATGATTAAAGGGGAGTGGAGCGGTGATGGTGAAGACTGGCTTCTCATGATTAAGTCATCAAAACTTAATTAAGCTAAGATGAAAATTTAAGAAAATTCTGTAATAAAATGAAAAGGCTGGCAATTTCTACTGCCAGCCTTTCTTGTTTCGTTAGCTTTCGCTTTAGTTAGGTTTCTTTGCGTGGACCAGATGTGTCATGCCAGGAATTGTCTGCTCATCCTGAACATCTACAAAACCGACCTTTTCCATTTCCGCTTTTAGCCAGCCTGCCGTTACTGAGTGAGCGTCCGGGGTGAAGGCCATGTGCTGTAATTGCCAGAGCGCCGCCATGACAGGGCCGGTCCGGTCATCCTCAACCATGAAGTCATGCACCATGATTTTTCCTCCGGGCGCCAAGCACTCAAATGCGTAGCGCACGAGCCGCGGAACCTCATGGCCTGGAATGCCGCTGAACAGATAGGACATTAAAATGGCGTCCTGTTCTGTCGGCCATTCCACCGTCAGCGCGTTGGAAGGGATATATCTAACGCGATTGGTCATTTCTGCATCGGTGATGAACTGCCAACCGATCTCACTGACGTTTGGAAAATCTATGATCGTTGAGGTGAGATCCGGATTGGCCTGCAACAAGCGAATGGTCATGGCGCCTGTCCCGCCACCCACATCCAGCAGCGTTTTTGCCCCTGATAGATCGACGGTGCGCGCGATGGTTAACCCCGGACCCAGAGAGCCTGCGTGCTGGGCGTTGCTGTAAAGGGCAGCCTGTTCCGGATCTGACATCCAGTGCTGATAGCTATCTACAGCGTCAGAGCTCAGCGACCCGTCCAAGACCTCATTCAGCTGTCCAAGGAACGGATACATTTGCTGATCAATTTGGTAGCGCAGATAGTCCCCAAAATCATATTTGGATGTACTCGATAAAAAGGCTTCCGCCCCAGGGGAGTTGCTGTATTTATCATCAGCCCAGTCAACCAATCCAATTCCGTTAAGGGCCGTCATTAGGGTGACAATCCGGTTGTTTGGAACACCAACAAGTGCGGATAATTCTTCTGTGGTTTTTGGGCCCGAGGCCAAATGGGTAAAGATATCCAGGTGCAGACCGGCGAACATGGCTTTCGAGGCCATGAAGCCAAAGGCGATACTTGAGACTTCTTCGGCGGATTCTATAATTTTTACAGACATTTATGCTACTTTCTTCTCCGATTTATCGTCATGGACATCTGTTGTAAAAGAAGCTCACCTGCCCAGTTATCCAGCAAGCTTCAGTCGACTGCTGGAAGGACAGGATGAACATAGTTGTCCACATGATTGAGCGGCAAAACGCCCGGGATTTGGATGTCATTAAAAATCCAATCATCCAGCAGCTTATGTCAGTTAACCGACAATGGGCGCGGGGATTGAAAACCTAGCAGAATGGCTGAGGACCGCCCTTTGAGGTGCCGATAAAGATATCGACAAGAATTCCAGGTGCTCTGAAATTCATCTCCATCCTAACGTTCCGCTCCTGATTGTCAAATGACAGGACTATTGCAGTGTTTATGTTGAGTTGAGGATCTGATAAATTAGAATGAAATAAAAAAGAACTAAATAAAAAGGAGAAAATAATGGAAACAATGGGAGAAACCCTGCATTCCGACACTGGTTTTAAGATAGAGCCCTTGGATAAAACCTTTGGGGCGATAATTCGGGATATCAATCTGAAAGAACTGGAAGAGAACAGATTTGAGGCCCTGTATTCCGCCTGGCTCGACTATGGCTTGCTCATCTTTCCAGGGCAGTTTCTCTCCAAATCTGAGCAGATGGCCTTCGCCAGGCGCTTTGGCGATCTGGTTGAGGAGTTGAAAGCCGTTCATATCAGTAATGTGAAGCCAGATGGCAGCCTTCGGGATGCTCCCGATGATGATATGATGAAGATCATTCGGGGTAATATGCATTGGCATCAGGACAGTACCTATATGCCGGTTCAGGCCAAGGGTGCGGTTTTCAGTGCCCAAGTGGTTCCAAGTCAGCAGGGGGATACCGCCTTTTCAGATATGCGCGATGCCTATGATGCGTTGGATGAGGAGGTGCGCACTGAAATTGAGGAACTGTCCGCCCATCATTCCCTTGAATATAGCCAGCGCCTGCTGGGGGAGGAGACAAAGGCCGAGAACAGCGAATATTTAGGCTATGGAATGAATGTGGAAAATGTTCCTTTGCGGCCTCTTGTCAAAGCGCATCCTGAGACGGGCCGGAAAGCCCTTGCAGTGGGTCGTCATGCCTTTGGTATTCCGGGACTGTCGGAGGAGCGATCCAAGGCCTTGATTGATAGCCTGAATAGTTTTGCGGTTGGTGATGATCGCCGCGTTTACCAGCACCGTTGGACGGCGGGGGATGTTTTGGTCTGGGATAATCGCTGCCTAATGCATCGGGCCTGCGAATGGGACTTCAGCGAGCCTCGTGTCATGCTCCATTCCCGCATCGCCGGCGACCCCATCGCTGAGGCCGCGATTAACGATCATCCATAGGTTTTTCCTATGGATAGAGTGCCCGGTCATTTTCGCCAGTCGGGAATTTTGACGTCGCTGATTTTCCCGGGGGAGTACATCTCGATCATTTCCAGATCTTCTGAGCAAGCCATCAATTCATGGTGGCAGCCTTCGGGCATATAGTGGCTATCACCCTTTTCAAGCCGGATCCGGCCCACATCCTTGAAATCAAACTCGACCCATCCTTCAGTGACGTAAACCCATTGAAATTGAACATCATGGGCATGATGACCGGTGCCTTCGGTTAAGGGGCCGGTTGCGCGGATGACTTGTGCGTAATACTCGCCGTTGGTGGCATCGCCCAGCTCCAGATCCCGATATTCGAAAAAGCTGCGGTGGCCAGATGTCCAGTCGGCGTCTTTTGCGGTGTGCTTGGTATACCCATTGGCATATTTGGTCATGTTTTCCTCCCGTTTTTTATTGGTTTTAGGTGAAACTGCCGTGATTGGATCCGTGGCCCCCATCAACGGTGATCACTGTTCCGCTGACATATGACGCCTTGGAGGATACGAGGAAGGCGACAACATCGGCAACTTCCGCGACCTCAGCCGCACGGGCGAGGGGCAGATTGGCCAGGAACCCCTGCCAGCGATCTTCCGTTCCAAATTGCGCCTGGGACCGGGTCTTCATCAGATTAACGAGCCGCTCGGTTGCGACTGCACCGGGGCTCACCGCTAGAACCCGAATGCCGTCTTTCAGGCTGCGACTACCCAGAGCGCGGGTAAAAGCATTGAGACCTGCATTTCCAGTTGTTCCGGCAATATAGTCAGCGTCCGTTCGATCTGCGGCAAGACCGGTCACGTTGAGGATAACCCCGGATTTCTTAGCCTGCATAGCCGCATAAAACGCTCGGCAAAGATTGATATAACCAAAGACTTTGAGATCCCATGCCTCCCGCCAGCGGTCTTCGGTGATCGCCTGAAGGTCCCCTGCTGGAATGGCTCCGGCGTTATTTACCAAAATGTCAGGCGTTCCCGCTTTTTGTAAGAGCTCTGCCGCAGCTCCTGATTTGGAGAGATCAAGCGCCATGGTCTTGACGGAGACCGCAAACTCAGCCGCTAATTCGGATGCCAATTGATCAAGATCGGTTACCGTTCGAGAGACGAGTAAAAGGTCACAGCCTTCTTGGGCCAGTGCCACAGCGACACCCTTGCCAATGCCCTTGGAGGCCCCGGTAATAATCGCAAATTTGCCTTTTAATTGAAGATCCATGAACCCTCCCAGCTCTATTCATTTTTTCTAAGAGTAACACAGCATCGACGAATGGCGGAGAGGTTGTTTGCAATGAACTCAAGGAGCCTTGAAATAGTCTCCCAGTTCAGTTTTCAAAAAGCTGAAGAGCAGATGTACCGGTTTGCTGGATCGGAGGGAGTGATGCATGGCAATCCAGACTTCCATGGGAAAATGAAACTGATCGCTCAGGATGTGGACAAGATTTGGATCTCGTTCAGCGATAGCCACCTGCATACCACCAATACCGGCCCCATTGCGAATAAGTTGATGCTGGGCAATTTCATCATCAGTTCGAATGCTGAAGAGATCTGTTTGAGACTTGAACGGGGTCTTGGCTAACAAAGCAGTGATATGGGGTGCCTTGTCCGGCCCAATCCCGATATGATCTTTGAAATCTTCAAACCCCTCGGGCGTTCCATGGGTTTCCACATAATCTTTAGAGGCAAAGAAACCGATGGGAGTGTCCGCAATTTTGTGGGCAATCAGATCCCCTTGCGTGGGTCTAGTCATGCGGATTGCCAAGTCAGATTCCCGCTTTAACAGATTTTCTGTCTTGTTTGTCAGGACCAACTCGATCTGAATCAAGGGGTATTCGTCTTGGAATTTCTTCAAGAGGGGCGGTAAGACCTCTACCCCAATTACTTTGCTGGCTGTTAGCCGAACGATGCCGGAAGGGGTTTCGGTCGTTGTTTCCGCGACAGATCGAACCAGAGATTTCACTGAGTTTTCAATGGTGTTGACATAATCCAACAGTTTATGGGCTTGTTCTGTGGGAAGTAGACCCGTTGAGGTGCGCGTGAAAAGGTTGGTGGCGAGGGCATCTTCCAGCAGTTCAATATGCCGTCCAATTGTTGGCTGGGTCTTTCCAAGGGCTCGTGCAGCAGCAGAAAGGCTCTTCTCCCGATAGACATGGAGGAAGGATTTTAATAGTTCCCAGTCTGGCTCTGTCATAAATTTTTCTATATCAGTTATTAAGCTAAGCGCAATTTTCAAAAATAAATTTATAGGTAATCTCATCCAAGAACAAGTGAAAGGAGTTTGAAATGAAACAAATACTGGTTCTTGGAATTTCGGGTGGTCTGGGCGGTGAAGTTGCCAAAGCGTTTTTGGAAGAGGGATGGCAGATCGTTGCCCTGCACCGAAATCCAGCTGAAGCAAGAAAGCGGTTTGATCCAGCGGCACCGATAAAATGGATCAAGGGCGATGCCTTGGTGGAAAAAGATGTGATCGAAGCTGCCAACGATTGCTCACATATTTTTCATGGGGTGAACCCACCCAGATACAGAAACTGGCGTGAGTTGGCGTTACCTATGTTGAAGAACAGTATTGCCGCTGCCCATGCCCATTCTGCGCGGCTTATCTTTCCAGGAAATGTCTATAACTATGATCCGAGAACAAACAGCCTCATTACAGAAGAGACCGCTCAAAACCCGATATCGAAAAAAGGGCAGGTGCGGTGTGAGATGGAAGAATTGGTGCAGCGGGCCGTTTGTCCCACGCTGATTGTGCGGGCTGGGGATTTCTTTGGCTCATTTGCGCCGGCGTCCTGGTTTCAGACGGTCATGATCCCATCTGGCTCCAAATCAAAAGCGGTAACTTCTCCTGAATTTGAAGGGGTAGGGCATGCTTGGGCTTACTTACCCGACCTGGCGAAAACCATTCTGGAATTGGTCAATAAAGAGAATGATCTGCAACGGCATGATGTGTTTAATTTCGGTGGCCATTATCTTGAGCCGGGTCAATCCATGGCAACTGAAATTCAGAAACAACTTGGCCGTGACTTTAAGATTAAAAAGGCCCCTTGGCGTTTAATCGGCTTGCTCTCATTCTTTGTGCCTTTGTTCCGAGAAATTAAGGAAATGAAATATCTCTGGGAGGTGCCATTGAAGCTGGATAACTCGAAGCTTGTTGCTTTTCTGGGGCAGGAGCCACATACCGATTTACCCTCGGCTGTGAGGCGAAGTTTGCCTGATTTTTAGTTCCAGGAAATAGGGATTTTTCCTGTCTGATTAATTTTATGGTTAACAGATTGAAAAAATTAATAAAATTTTAACTAAATGCTTTGCGCGAGCAAATCTTTATGTTAGGAACAACTGAATTTTAGCTTTCTGCCTTGTCGGTTTGCGGCGCGTAAATGGGTAGCGTAACAATTGGAGTTGAATATGAAAAAGTTGATTGCGGGTATTATTCTTTCTGTCACTGCAGCTTTTGCCCTTAGCGGCACAGCGAACAGCGCAACCTACTATCCAGTTGGTGATATTCTGACTGAGACAGCGCGCGGTGGACCTTCCGGAATTGAATTGGGCCAGCCTTCAGCAAATGATGTGATCGACAATGGTGGAGAGGGCTTTCAGGTTCTTGGCTTCCTTGGAAACGGCTATTCTGACTTCTTTACCTTCACAATGGATAAAGCGTTCAACTTGACGATTGACAACTTCGTTAAGGACAACACTGCAGACGCGATCTACACGTTCAAGATGACTGGGCAAGCAGATGTTGAGCTGTCTACACCGCAGTCTGACTACCTTCTGTATTCAAACCTGGCTGCCGGAACATACACATTCGGCATCGAGTCCCCGAACAGACGTCAGGCACTTTACGACGTCTCTATCTCAGCTGTTCCTCTTCCAGCAGCCTTGCCACTTTATGCAGCTGGCATGGCGCTTATCGGCTTCATGGGATGGCGGAAAAAACGGGCGGCTTAATTCCCCGATCAATACAAGATTTCTGAAAGACGGCCGTTTTCTTAAGCGGCCGTTTTTTCATGTTTGAAAGGGTTACAAAACTCAAGCCCACCAATAGATAAAACTTCCTTTTGCAGTGTCTGACCTATTCCTGTAAAAGGGCGGGACCTTAATTCTAGTCTTAATTTGCAGGAAAGTTTGATGACACGTCACCTCATTACATCAGCATTACCATATATCAATGGCGTCAAGCATTTGGGTAATCTGATCGGGTCCATGTTGCCATCAGACCTGTATGCGAGATATTTGCGGGCAAGAGGCGAGGAAGTTCTGTTCATTTGTGCGACTGATGAGCATGGAACTCCAGCTGAATTGGCAGCACGTGCTGCTAACCTGGATGTTGCTGAGTTTTGTAAAGAGCAACATGAAGTTCAGGCAAGACTGGGTGAGGCCTTTGGATTGTCGTTCGATTATTTCGGGCGCTCTTCCTCTCCGCAGAACCATGAGCTGACCCAGCATTTTGGGAACAAGCTTCTTGAAAACGGGTTTATTGAAGAGCGGGTCACCAAACAGGTTTACTCTATTGATGATGAGCGTTTCCTGCCGGATCGGTATGTGGAGGGAACTTGCCCTCATTGCGGATATGACAAGGCGCGTGGTGATCAGTGTGAAAGCTGTACGCGTCTGTTGGATCCAACGGACCTTGTGGATCCTCGCTCTGCGGTGTCCGGTAGTACAAATCTGGAAGTGCGTGAAAGTAAACATCTATTCCTGCTGCAATCCAAGCTGTCAGATGAAATCCGCACTTGGGTGAACAAGCACAGCGACTGGCCGGTTCTGGTCTCCTCTATTGCGATGAAATGGTTGGATGAAGGTCTGCATGACCGCGGGATTACACGGGACCTGAAATGGGGCGTTCCGGTTGGCCGGGAAGGCATGGAAGACAAGGTTTATTACGTCTGGTTTGATGCGCCAATTGAATATATCGCGGCCACCAAGGAATGGGCTGACGAAGATCCGGATAACCGGGACTGGAAGTCCTGGTGGTATGAAGCCGATGATGTGCGCTACACCGAATTTATGGCGAAAGACAATATCCCATTTCATACGGTGACTTTCCCAGGAACCCAGATCGGCAGTCGAGAGCCCTGGAAAATGGTGGATTACATCAAGGGCTTCAACTGGCTGACCTATTACGGCGGTAAGTTTTCTACCAGTCAGCAGCGCGGTATTTTCATGAGCGATGCGATTGAGATGCTGCCGGCTGATTATTGGCGCTATTATCTTCTGGCAAATGCCCCAGAAAATTCCGACAGCAGCTTTACCTGGGATGGGTTCTCCGGAACTGTAAACAAGGACCTTGCTGATACCCTTGGGAACTTTGTGAACCGTATCCTGAAATTCTGTAGCTCCAAATTTGGTACAGAGTTGCCCTCAGGCGGTGAAGCCGGAGAGCGAGAAGCAAAACTGGCGGCAGATCTTCAAGGCCGGGTTGATGCCTATAACACTTACATGGATGAATTGCAGATCCGCAAAGCCATGCAGGAGTTGAGAGCGATCTGGGTGATGGGCAATGAGTATCTGACAGAGGTTGCTCCGTGGACAGCGTTTAAAACTGATCCAGAAGCGGCAGCGGTTAGCCTGCGTTATGCCATTAACCTGATCCGTATCTTTGCGATCTTAAGCGCGCCAGTTATTCCGGATGCTAGCCGAAAACTTTCCGATGCACTTGGACTAGATCTTTCAGGCACTGAGTGGCTTGAAAAGCCAATGGCTGAAGAACTGGTGACATTGTCGGCAGGCCATGCTTTCAGCGTTCCTGATGTTCTTTTCCGCAAGATTTCAGATGATGAAGTCGCTGCATGGGAAGAAAAATTTGGCGGCTCCGACGCAGCTTAGGTCTCTAAAAATTTAGGTAAATTACACCCCTGGATTTAACTTCGGTTTAACAGGTTCTCGGTAAACTATCTGAAACTTGGGATAGCAGATACCGGACCTCTTGAACTGATGTTGAAGAAGATCATTCGCAAATTTATTCGTGATAAACAAGGAACGACTGCGCTTGAATTGGCACTGATCGCACCTGTTTTGACGATTATTCTGTTTGGTCTGATCGAATTGGGTGTTGCTATGTTCGTGAATACCGTGGTTGAAGGCGGGCTTCGCGATGCGTCCCGTGTCGGCTTGACCGGTATGCAAACCGATGGCGTCAGTCGGGACCAGCAGATCGCGAATATTGTTAATGAAGCGTCCCTCGGTCTCGTCAATCTGACATCAGGCGATATTTCAGCGCTTATTTATCCCAGCTTTGGGGATATCGGGATGCCTGAACCTTATGAAGACCTGGATGGTAATGGTCAATATACGGCGACTGCGATTACTGTAGGCGGCGTTGATTATCCCAATGGTGAGCCCTATCAGGATATTAACGGTAGTGGGTCTTGGGAAGATGATATGGGTGCTGCTGGTCTAGGTGGTCCCGGTGAAATTGTCCTTTATACAATTCGTTACAACTGGAATTTCCTTAGTGGTCAGATTGTCCCTTTTATGGGGGGGAGTATTCCTATGACAGCCTCCATGGTTGTTCGGAACGAGCCTTTTTAAGGAAAATGGCATGAAGAAGCTCATTCAGAAAATAGGTGCGACACAGGTTGGATCCTTTGCAAAAGGGTTCATTGCAAACTGCTCCGGCGTTGCCATGACGGAATTTGCCATGCTGTTGCCGCTCATTTTCCTAATTGCGGTTGGCAGTTTTGAGGTCAGCCGTTACGCCCTGATGACGCAAAAGATGGACAGGATTTCAGCAACTGTAGCCGATCTTGTCGCTCGCGATGAAGCTTTGACCGCGGCAGAAATGGACAACCTTCTTGATTCCATTGAGCATTTAGCCTCCCCGTTCGAGTTTGATGGCTTAGGAATGGTCGTGGTGACTTCAGTTGTGGGACGTGATGGCAAAGACCCCCTCATCATTGGTCAGAAAAGTAAAGGCAGCCTGGCAGATAAAAGCAGTTTGATTGGATCCAATGGTGGAACCGCGAAACTACCAGCTGTTTTTACTGACCAAGATGGTCAGACGCTTGAGAATGACGAAGGGCTAATCGTCACAGAAGTCTTTTACAAGTTTTCTCCGTTCTTTGCTGGCGCAGGGGGCAGCTATATCGCTGACGATTTCCTGTCAGGTATTGATATCTACCGACAGTCTTTTTTCCGTCCGCGTTTTTCTGAACGGACAACTTTCGAATAATTCACGTTCTTGATTGCCGAATTCTAAAATTTAGCCCTCAATCCTTAATCTAGAAACGAAACTGTTTGGTTGCGTTTTTTTGTGTGGACTATTTATGCAACCAGAAAATTGCAGATTAAGCGAGAGCTAAAATGACAAGTTTCCCTGATGAAATTGAGTAGACTGTTAAGTTTTCAGTGCCAGTATCACGGCATTGTAAAGCGCTGACGGATTATTGGATGAGAAGGGTCAGAATTATGGCATGCCTGGATTGATATCATTGAGCCAGAGCATCATTTTGCTTTTTCCTGGTATCCTCTGGATGTTGAGATCAACTCAAGCGAACCGGAAGGGCTGAGGACCAAGTGAGTTTTCACCATAAAAGAGATGGATCCGACTGTATTCTGACAGTTAGACAATCCGGGTTTTCGGCATTCAGTGATAAAGAGGCCCTGAAGATTCTGAAGCAGATCAAGGAAGGTTGGACGTATCAGCTTCGAAATATTGAGGTATATCTCAGTGCATAAGACGACTGTTAATCACCAAAGTCTGGTTCTTTTGTTTGCAGCGCTCGGAGATCCAGTTCGGATACACCTGGTTGATAAATTGTCAGATGGGCAAGGACATTCAATCACGGAGCTGGTGGAAGGATTTAAGATGTCCCGCCAGGCCGTTCGCAAACATCTTCAGGCACTGGAACTTGCGAAATTAGTGAAGTCATTAAAGTTGGGAAGAGAGCAGCATTTCCACTTAATGAGAGACAAATTCACTGAAGCCCAGGAGTATTTCATCGAGGTCTCTCGTCAGTGGGATGAGAATCTTGATCGGTTGAAACGCTATGTGGACGAATGATCGCTGAACTCAGCCGCTTCTATAGGAAGTTTTAGCAACAAAAAAGGCGCCGAATTAGCGCCTTTTTATTTTAGAGATTCTGAGAGATTTATTCAGAAATTCTCAAGTTACTCAGTTCCTGACCGATAGAGCGGAAAGCTTCACGCAACGTTTTCTCATTCGGTGAATGAAAATAGTGAGCCGGTGACGTCGCACAATTGCGATAGAGAGCATCGTTGCCGCTTTTGAATTTAATCGTGTAGACAATAATGCCTGCGGCTTTCATTGCATTGCAGGTCTCCGTAAACTTCGCGTCTATTCGATTGCGGTAGTAGGTTGGGTTGGTATAACGCAAGCGGCCATCCGGATCCGTATAGGTGTCAATCGATCCAGCTGAACTTGCGTGTCTGCTCCACGCGTTTTTCTGATGACGAGAGTATGCGTTGTAATCAAATGTCGGCTTGCCGCCATGACTAAAGACCAGGTTTTCACCATCAGTCATCATGATTACAGCCTTATCAATAAGCGGCTCATTATAATCAGTTGGCAGATCTGGAGGAGATCCTGCCCATAAACCGCGCCAACGGGGTGAAATTGCCCGCCAGCCCCAGACCATTCCGACGTTACCCATCGTTCCGCCGCTGTACCAGGGGCGCATTGCTTCAATGGCTGCCTTCACTGTCGTTTTCTCAGCAGTTAGGGGAAGGATTGGTGTTGGGCAGCCCGCGTTGGGACCGCGACCAACTGAATTGTCGAAACTATTCCAGAGTTTGACGTCTTCTTCGGCAATATGAACCACATCACCGGGTGAAGAATCGTTCCAATCGTTGTCGTTATCCCGCCAGCGATGGTCCAGATCTCTATGACCGTCAAAATAAACATAAGGCAAAAAATCCTCGTTAGGAGGATCATCCGTTGTATCAATCGTACCACCATCGAGGTGACCGCGCATTTCAACGCAGCCTTTCCAGCCATAGTTAGTGTCATTGCTGCCATCGCGATCGACATCATAACCAAGTGGAAGGTGAAAATCGGTGTCTTTGAAGAATTCGCTCTGATTAGGTCCTGAATTAGTCACAATATTAATTTGTTCACTTCTGTCGAGGAACCCAATGTTTTGGTACCCAACATTCACCTGAGTGACATAAGGAACGATACCGACCCATAGATTCTTTTGAATCTCTTTCTCACCATAAAGAATATCAACGAGGTCGTGAGCCGCTCTTCTAAGGGAGTTAATGCGACGGTTCTCATCAGTTCCGCTATATCCGTTGGTGTCAGAGTTTCGGGCCATTGAGCCCGTGTTATCCAGAACCATGATGAGTTCTAACCCCCGGTTCACACGATTAACAACAGTTCTGGCCCCCACACTCACTTCTTCTTTTCCAAGAATACTCATGAATGTTGTGTTCAAGTCCGCATTGACTTTCAGTTCGATATTTTCACGATTTGCATCCCATGAGATTTCCAATGCACTAACATCTGCACCCATATATCCAGAGGTAAAGTTTGCATCGAAGAACTTCTGAGCGTCCGCGAGAACAACTGCATCTTCTTTAAAAATCACCCGTCCTGCAGCCAGTCCCGCAGCATCAAGTGCTGTGGATAGCTTTGACTTCAAGACATAGGCACGGCCCAAGTCAACAGATAGGCCAATGGCGCCCATGATAGGGATTGCCAGAAATGCGAAAAGGACCGCACTGGCGCCATTATTGTCTCGCCCAAGTTGGGTGAGTGATTTTATAAATTTACTGACAATTGAGGTGATGCACATTGGGTGACCCCGCATTTATCGAGAAAAACTGAAGCGTGGAGCATCGCAGAGAAGTCTTAAACTAGATTAAAGATAAAGCGCCAATTTCGATTAATTATGCGTAAAAAACTCTCTATATGAGGGTGCTTAAGTAAAGAAACGTAACTTCTGAGCTAATACACATTATATATTATGCAGATCTTTAAGTTAATTGAATTTTAAGTAACTATTAAATAAAAATACAAATAATTAATTGCGAATACTTTATTTATTAAATTGAATAAAATTTTATACAATAAAAAATTGCGTTTTTCAGAAAAAATTACATCGTTTAACTATTGATTAATTATTTTGGGGCAAATTACATCCCAGGAGCAAGGCAAAAGGGTTCTGGAGCCAGGCTTCGAAACTAAAGGCTTCTAGGAGCTTTAAACAGTAAAGAGTTCTAGTAGTCAGTAGATTGAGAGGTCAGCTCTCAGGATTAAAGATTACCTTCGGGACAAAGTCCTGTAGCTTAATTAGGAGATGTTAAGATGATTAAAATGTTCCGCGCATTTGCAAAAGACGAATCTGGTGCAACAGCTATTGAATATGGTCTGATTGCCGCCTTGGTTGCCCTGGTAGGCGTTGTTGCTTTCACCGCCCTCGGTAACACAATCTTCGAATCTTTCGATGAACTTGCAGACACACTGTGTACAAGTGCTGGTGGTACTTACACAGATTCAGCAGACGGCACAGCTGGTTCCTGCACATTCTCATAATTCTAGGATTATGTAAGGAGCTGCTTCGGCAGCTCCTTTTTCATTTCAGCCCTTGAAGGAGAGTAGCATGTCAAGTTTATTAAAGTTTGTACAAAATGAATCTGGAGCTACTGCCATTGAATATGGGCTAATTGCCTCATTAGTTGCCGTTGCGGGTATCGTCGCTTTTACGACAACCGGCGGTACAATATCCTCAAGCTTTGCTGAGATCGCTAAAGATGTGTGCGAAGTTGTCGGTGGCGAATTCACACTGTCAGATACAGGTGAAGATAGCTGTAGTTTTAGCTAAAAAGAATAATCAAAAGCAGCAATGTTACTAGACGCCATCTACTTAATCTCAGTCTTCGCTGCTTTATCTGCTGCACTCTATGCAGCTTACTCTGACTGGAAAGCCTTCACCATTCCCAATGCCATTAGCATTGTTTTGGTAGTACTTTTTCCAATCGCGGTTTTAACAGCCCCACAAGAGATTGACTGGATTATATCACTTGCCACATTTGGCGTGGTTTTTATTGTCGGTTTTCTGCTTTTTGCCCTCGGCGTTTTTGGCGGTGGGGATGTCAAGTTGATTGCGGCACTTTCTCTTTGGAGTGGGCTCGCATATATCATCCCCTTTTTAATTGTCACTGTTTTGAGTGGGGGCCTCCTCGTTTTTGTTGTCATTATTCGTGAAGCTCTTCGAAAAACAAAAGCGGAAGATCTTTCCTTTAATGCTGGTGTCCGCTCGGCGCTTCGCTCCAAAACACCTGTACCCTACGGTGTTGCGATTGCAATTGGCAGTCTGCCTATTTTCTATTTTTATATAAAAAACAGCGGCTTTGCTGGTTAATTTTACGCGTTTTTTAACGTGAAGTTAAACTCTCCCCATTACAAAAGAGTAATATCGAATCTAGTGGAATTAGTCTCATGGCACGTAAACTAATCTTGGTTGTTTTTGCTCTTGTTATTGCAGGTGCAACCGTCATGTTCGTTCGGAACTGGGCGGGTAATCAAACGTCAACCCCTGTGGTTCAAACTGTTACAGAAACAGTTGTCGCACCAAAAGAACCGGAAAAGAAAATTTTGGTGGCGGCGAATGATCTTCCAGCAGGAACCTTGGTAAGAGAAGAACATCTTACCTGGCAGGAATGGCCAGATTCGGACGGTCTCGAAGAGAAATACATTGTTGAAAATGTGCGGACTGCCAATGAGTTTTTTGGCACAGTCGTTCGCAAAGGAATTGCTGTTGGAGAGCCAATTTCTGAAAGCCGTATGGTTCGGCCTGGTCAGCAAGGTTTCCTCGCTGCTGTTCTTGAACCTGGTATGCGTGCTGTCTCTATTAATGTAGATGCAACAGCAGGTATTGCAGGCTTTGTATTTCCTGGTGACAAAGTCGATGTTGTTCTGACCCTGACTGTAAATCGGGAAGGGGAGAGCCAAATTCCTCAACATGCCAGCGAAACAATTTTAACTGATGTTCGGGTGGTCGCCATGGACCAAACAACTGATGATCAGACCCAACAGGCAACGGTTCGAAGCATTGCAACTCTGGAAGTGACACCAAAACAGGTAGAGGTTGTTTCAGTTGCACGGGAACTGGGACGTTTGTCTCTGTCTCTACGCAGTATCGCCCGTGTCGAAGATACAGAAAATCCACTGGATAATGCGGTTGCGATGAAACCAGAGCGGGGCAAAGGGTTCACACTGGACAGTGAAGCGAGTGCCCTTATCCGTGCACCTAAAAATGCGGGCCGTGCACCTGAAACTGTCATCATAATTCGCGCCGGCGAAGCTAAACAAAAAGCCTTCGATTAAGGGGAATGATTGTGAAAAAATTCATTTATACATTGACCGCAATTGCATTCCTTGGATTGGCAGGAATTGTGACATCGGTTCAGGCCGCAAAGGTTATCAATGATATCGGTGATCCGATTGAACTGACTTTGAATTCAGGTAAATTGATCCAGCTGGATAACGGTGCCGCGTCTGTTTTCGTTGGCAACCCAGAGCTGGCTGATGTGCAGGTTCAATCGCCAAAAATCATTTATATTTTCGCCAAGAAGCCCGGCAAGACAAACCTGTTTGCGTTGAATAAGCAGGGTAAAGTTCTGCTGAACTCCCCAGTGCAGATCAGCCATGACCTGGCTTCATTGGAAACAGCGTTAAGAGAGGTTGATCCAAGAGGATTTATCAAGGCGGCTTCAGTACAGGATGGGCTCGTTCTCACAGGCCGTGCTCTGACAGATAACATAGCGCATGAAGCTCATCGGTTGGCCGCCCTTTACGCACCGGGTGGAAAGATCGTGAACAGAATTACGGTTGAAAGCGCCCAGCAAGTTAATATTCGCGTTCAGGTGGCGGAAGTTGCCAGATCTGTCAGCAAGCAACTTGGGATTAACTGGGAACAGTTCAGCAATATTGGCAAATTCGCCTTTGGAACTGGAATTGGCCGTGATGTGGTCAGCTCAAGTTCTTCTATTCTCAGAAATGGTAGCTTGAGCAGTGTTTATGCCGGTTTTAATGATGGAACGACGTCCATTCAGGGCTTGATTGACGCGTTGGAAGATGAAGGACTGGTCACGTTGTTGGCTGAGCCAAATCTGACAGCACTATCTGGTGAAAGCGCTGAATTCCTGGCAGGTGGTGAATTCCCAATACCAGTACCGCAGGAAGACGGTATCATTACGGTTGATTATAAGGACTTTGGTGTTTCCTTACGATTTACCCCAAATGTAGTTGGTGAAAATCGGATCAACTTGAAAGTTCGCCCGGAAGTCAGTCAGCTGTCTTCCCAGTCAGCGATCAATGTGAACAATATTTTCATTCAATCAATTATCACTCGGCGGGCGGAAACCACAGTTGAGCTCGGAAGTGGTCAGAGCTTTGTTCTGGGTGGGCTGCTGAATAGTGATACTAACAACAACGTTTCTAAAACCCCACTACTTGGGGAGCTGCCAATTATTGGAGCTTTGTTTAAATCTACTTCTTTCCAGAAGAATGAAACGGAACTGGTTATTATTGTGACCCCATACCTTGTTGAGCCAGCTAATTCACGGATTGCGCTGCCAACAGATGGTTACATTCCACCAAACAAAAAAGAGCTCTACAAAGACGGTTTGCTGTTCAAGCCAACCAGTGAAGGCGCTCAGAACAAGAAATCCGATGGCTCTGAAACAGCTTCTGAAAGCGTGAAGCTTGTTGGTCCTGCCGGCTTTATCATGGAGTAAACAAATGACGATTTTGAATATTTCCAAAAAAACTTCGCTATTTGCTGCTCTGGCAGGAATCAGTCTGGCCGCATGTGCCCCAATGGATCCAGAAACTGGACGTCCAGCAGCCATGCGAGCATCTCCTGAAACCGCATCTATGACGAAGCAAATTAATGTTCAGGAATTAAAACCAGTTCATATCGTGCGTTTCGGTGGATCGGGGCGGGATTTGACAGATCTTGAAAAAGGTCGCTTGATCGGGTTTTTGGAAGCCCAAAAAGTTAAATTTGGGGAAACCCTGCATCTTGAGTTGCCGCCGTTTAATGATGTGGACGGCATGAACGAGCGTCGTTTTGGTGCTGTTGGCAGTTTCCTGGAAGGCTTAGGCGCAACGGTAGTTCCAAAAATCTTGCCCGATACAAGCGCTGGAAATTTGCGTGTTTATTATTCCAAATACGTCGCAACGGTTGATCCGGTCTGTAACAAAGGTTGGCAGCGCCCACCTGGGACTGACTATGAAAACCTTAATCTGCCACATATGGGGTGCGCTACAGCTTCAGCATTGGCGCAAATGGTTTCCAATCCGAAAGATCTCGTCTCTCCAAGGGAAATTGGCGGGTATGACGGTGAGCGGGCAGCCCGGTCAATTGCAAAATACAAAGCAGGATCTGGCGGCAAAGCAGGGAGCTCCGAAGGTGGTGGTTCCGGTGGTGGCTCTGGCGGTGGTTCCGGCGATAGCTCCGGTGGCGATAAAAAGTGATTTTGTCCTGAATTAGCAGATTGGGTAATACAGATGGCAAGTACAGCAGCAAATTTGAGTACACTATTCGGCAATCAGGTAAATGAAGACTTGATGGTCTTTGTCGATGATGAGCATTCTCTGGGTGTTTGCCGTGCGGCAGCATCAGATCTTGGCGCGTCAACAGATGCAATACAGGATGGCGGAATTGTGGAAGCGCTCAATCGAATTGAGCCCGGTCACTCTCCCAAAAAGGTGGTAGCTGATATAAGCCGAAGCCTTGATCCGGAAGCTGACGTCACAAGACTAGTTCGGAAAATGGGGCCGACTAATCATTTGATCATTATCGGAACCTCCAACGATGTGAAGGTTTTCCGAAAAATGATAGCCCTCGGTGCTCAGGATTATCTTGTGAAACCACTAACGGCAGAAGATTTCGTGGATGCTGTTGATCATGTGGATAAAGCAGGAGCAGCAGCAAACACGGCGCAAAGTGGAAAACTCACCGTCATTATTGGCGTTCGGGGTGGAACTGGCGCTTCAACCATTGCGACCAATCTGGCATGGATTATGGCCAATGAAGAACGGATGACTACCGCACTTCTGGATCTGGATCTGCATTTTGGGACAAGCACACTTTCGCTGGATGTAGAATCCGGGGGCGGTTTTCGCGAAGCGCTCGAGAACCCACACCGTCTTGATAAACTCTTTCTGGATAGCGCCATTACCAAAGCCGGTGATCGCCTCGCAGTTCTAGGTACAGAAGAGCCAATTGAAGAATTTGTGGATGTAAACCCTGATAGCATTGATACGCTGATTGGCGAAATTAGTCAGGATTACAGCCAGGTAATAGTGGATCTTCCTCGTCACCTTCTGCCGACTCAGGGAGCGTTGCTGGCTTCTGCAGACACGGTTGTTCTGGTGTCTGACCAAACATTGGCCGGTATTCGTGATATGAACCGAATTACCCAAGCCATGACGTCATTATCGACCAAAGGCCGAATTGTTCGTGTGATCAGCCGTGTTGGATCTGAGCGGGTAGCACAGGTTGCGAAAGCTGACTTCCAGAAAGCGTTAGAGGAGCCTGCACAATATTTCGTTCCCGAGGATGGAAAAACTGTTTCGGTTTGTGCAAACGCGGGTAAAGCGGTTTCAGAAGTTAATATGAAGGCACCAATTACGAAGGTCCTGCGGGAAATGGCTGCGGATCTGTCTGATTATGAAGAGCCTAAGAAAAAAGGCCTCTTTGGTCTTGGATCTAAGAAACCAAAGAAATCAAAGAAAGCTAAAGGTTAAGTAGCGTGAGTTTGTGGCGGTCCTCTTCAGGGAACTCAAAGAAAGAAAGTCAGGCGGCAGCGTCTGGTTCTAAATCCGTAGGTGGTTTGGAATTGGTCGAGCGTTACTTTGCAGCTGCGTCCGAAGAGTTGATCCTGACTTTAGAGCCAACTATTAAACGGGCTGATTTTTCGGCTTCCGTTAAAAGTTATGTTCGCCAGAAACTCGAAGCAGATCGCATTGAGCTAAATGTTCTCGAGCAACGTAATCTCGTCGCCGCGCTTTCGGATCGCCTATGGACAGAGTTCGAGGCCAATTTCAAAGCGCCGGAGCCCTCAATAGTTACCAATCCAGATTTATCGTCACCATCAGGTGGCTTTGGAGAGGGTGAACTCCCAAAAGCAACCCAAATTTTGGAAGAGGGGATTACTGTTTTCGGAGTGGATTCTGATGCGCCTGTTGAAGTGAATGCTCAGTTTGACAGGCCAGTTCCAAGCGAAGCCACAGAGTCTTTTGCTGAACCAGAGTTTGAGCAAGAATATACAGAACCTAATGTTCCTCTGGCACAGTCTATTCCGGAAGCTACACCGGAACCATCTGAACCAACCATTCCAGAAGTCGAAGAACCAGCTGAAGCTGAGATCTTTAAGTTGGAAGCGGTCACAGAAGCTCAGGCTCCCAGGGCAGCCTCTCAAATAGAAATTATTAAGGAGAGGGTCCAGCCACTATTGCTGGAGCGGATTGACATCAGTGCTGCTGTCGCCATGGATCGCTTGGATCTGGCACGCGACATATCAGATATCGTTGCAGATATTTTGGTGGAAGAGCGAATTCAGCTGAACCAACGCGAGCAACGCGAACTAATTGAAAGGCTTATGCATGATATGCTGGGCCTTGGACCGTTAGAGCCTTTGCTTGCTGATGAAAGTATCACTGACATCATGGTCAATGGACCAAAACAGGTCTATGTGGAGCAAAAGGGCAAACTCGTTTTATCTGACTGTCAATTCAGGGATAATGCCCATGTCTTGAGCATTGCGGGCCGGATCGTGAGCCATGTTGGCCGGCGTGTTGATGAAACAAATCCGTTGGTGGATGCGCGTCTTGCTGATGGTAGCCGTGTGAATATTATTATTCCGCCGTTGGCCATTGATGGGCCCAGTATCTCTATCCGTAAATTTGCCAAGCAGAAAATCACCTTGGATACGATGGAGCGTCAGGGCAACCTTTCTCCATCAGCCGCAACCGTTTTGCGGGTTGCAGGTCGTTGCCGTCTCAATATCTTGATTTCAGGTGGTACGGGCTCTGGTAAAACCACCATGCTGAATGCGATTTCTCAGCTGATCGACCCGGGTGAGCGGATTGTCACAATTGAGGATGCGGCGGAACTGCAAATGCAACAGCCTCATGTTGTCCGCCTGGAAACCCGCTCTGCCAACCTTGAAGGGGCAGGGGAAATCTCCATGCGGGATTTGCTTAAAAACTCCCTGCGTATGCGACCTGATCGAATTATCCTGGGTGAGATCAGGGGCGGTGAAGCCATTGATATGCTTCAGGCAATGAATACCGGCCATGATGGATCCTTGTCAACAATTCACGCCAACAGACCAAGGGAAGCCTTGACCCGTCTGGAAAATATGGTGGGGATGTCCGGAGTTAATCTACCCGCAAAAGCGGTTCGAACACAGATTGCTTCTGCGATTGATCTGATTGTACAGGTTAGCCGAATGCGCGATGGCGTGCGGAGGGTAACGTATATTTCAGAAGTTGTTGGTATGGAAGAAGATGTCATCACCATGCAGGACCTCTTTTGGTACGAATATAAAGGTGAAGACAAAGGTGGCCGCCTGATCGGTGACTTCAAGTCATCAGGTCTGCGTCCCCACTTTGCCCCGAGAGCCGCCTATTTCGGCCTGGATAAAATGCTAATAGGAGCAATGTGATGTTTGCAGGTGAAGACCAGTTGATGCTGATGTTAATTGTTGGCGGTGGAACCTTGTTCGTTACCTTAGTTCTGGGTTTCGCGCTGGTTGGCGGCGATAACGCGTCTGCAAATACCAAACGTCGATTGGCAAACTTGTCCCACGGACATGCCCCTGTTGCTCCAAAAGCCGGTCAGCGGAATAGTGCCCGGATTGATGACCGCCAGAGCAGCATCAAGGTGCTGGATACTTTGGCGCGGAAATTGATCCCAAAACCCGCTGAATTGAAGGCGCGGCTTGAAAAAACCGGTAAAAAATTGACGACTGCCGAATATGCCTTGATCTGCTTGGTGACAATGGCCGTTGTAATTGTCGTGATGCGCTTTGTTTATGATCTTACCTGGCTGCTGTCTATTCCTGTAGGTCTAACAAGTGGACTTATTTTGCCCCATTGGACAGTTGGATTTATGGGCGCACGCCGAGTGAACAAGTTCATGAAGCATTTCCCTGAAGCTATTGAACTAATGGTTCGAAGCCTGAGGGCAGGCATTCCGATCAGTGAAGCCATTGCAACAGTTGCTAACGATGCTCCTGAGCCAATTGCCACAGAATTTAAGCGGGTTTCAGATACTGTAAAGCTGGGTAAATCCGTAGAGGATGGTCTTTGGAAGGTTGCCAAAAGAATTGACCTGCCTGACTTCAAATTCCTGATTATTGCCATCTCCATTCAGCGTGAAACGGGTGGTAACCTGGCAGAAACACTGGCGGGACTTGCCAACATGCTGCGCAAGCGGCGTCAGATTAAGCTGAAAATTAAAGCTATGTCGTCCGAGGCCCGGGCCAGTGCCTGGATCATCGGATCACTGCCTTTCATCATGTTCTTCCTGCTGTGGTTGGCGAACGATGAATATGTGATGACATTGATTAATGACCCCCGCGGTATCTATCTGATAGGCGCAGGCCTGACGATGATTGCGAGTGGTGTCGGCGTTATGGCCAAAATGGTCCGGTTCGAGATTTAGGAGGGCGACATGGATATTACAACCTTACTCCCCGCCTGGATGAAATCAGAGGATATTCTGGCTCTTATTGCTGGCGGTGCTGCGTTTGTTTCTTTTCTGTTGATCTGGAATGCGCTGCTTGTCAAAGATACATTGCCAGAGCGTATTAAGGGACTGGATAACCGCCGCAAGGAATTGCGAGACGAGATTACCAAGAAAAATCCTCAGCGAAGCAACTTGGTCAAGAAAGAAAGCTTCATGCACCGGACGGTCAAGAAGCTGCAGTTGATGAAGGGCGAACGTGCCAAGGGCATTTCCGCACACCTGGCACAAGGCGGTTGGCGGTCTAAAGAGGCGTTGGCAACCTATCTGTTCGCCCGGATTTCATTGCCGATCTTGTTCGGCGGTCTTGGAATGCTATATTTCATGGTTAAAAATCCGTTTGATTGGCCCTTGATGGCAGGTTTTCTGGCGTCAGCAGGTGCCGCTTTCGTGGGGTACATGCTGCCAAGGATTATCCTGAAAAACCAGATCAGCAAACGTTACACTGCGATGCGGAAATCCTTACCGGATGCGTTGGACCTTCTGGTTATTTGTACGGAAGCGGGACTTAATCTGGATAGTGGTCTTGATCGGGTCTGTAAGGAGATTACAAACTCTTCCCCTGAACTGGCAGATGAGTTTGCGTTGACCTCTATTGAACTTGGCTTCCTGCCAGAGCGGAAAGAAGCATTGATGAACTTGGCTGCACGCGTTGACTTCCTTTCGATGAACACGCTGGTCAATACACTGTTGCAGACAGAAAAATACGGTACTCCGCTTGCTGTCGCATTACGTGTTTTATCCGCAGAGATGCGGGATGAGCGTTTGATGAAAGCCGAAGAAAAGGCTGCTCGATTGCCTGCTATTATGACCGTACCAATGATTGTGTTTATCCTGCCGGCTTTGTTTATTGTCTTGATCGGTCCTGCTGTTCTCAAGGCGCTGGACGCCTTCAGTTAATATTAGGCAGCTCTAAGTAGAAAATAAATTTATTTATTTAAGTTTACTTCTTAACTTCATTCATTAAGTTGGTTGCTAGATAAAATAAAACCAAAAAGGCATGGATTATGGGATTATTTGCGTCCGTTTCTGAAAAAATTGGAGATGATGACCAGCTTGCGGGACTGAAGAACGAGCTTGGTGACGAAGTCCTGGTAACGCTAGTGGATATGGCCCAGACTAACATGGAGACCGGGCTGCAGAAGGTTAAAGAGGCGCTGGATGCGGGCGATAGTACAATGCTACGTGAAGTCGCCCATTCCCTAAAAGGATCCACGAGTTCGTTATGCTCTTTGCGGTTCAGCGAGATGGCTGCTGCAATAGAGCAAAATTGCAATGAGATTGAACAGGTTAAAGAGAACTTTGATGAATTTGAGGCCGCCGGTCAGTCCACTATGGATTGGTGGCAGTCTAAACGACCTTAACCTGATTAACAGGAAACAAAAAAGCAGGCGATTATCGCCTGCTTTTTTATTGGGAATTTGGTCCTTGAGATTAATAGGCCACATACCCGGAGGCATAAACTTCTGCGCTTGCAGTATCAGTCGCTGTTGCGACTGATGCCGGCTCCTTTGGCGAAGGAACATCCGCACGCTTTTCTGAAGGGCTTCCTGTCGCGATCGCTTCACCGTCAATTTCAACTTGCTCTGTAACCAGAGGAAGGAAACAGTCGGTATTCCTGCTTTTGAGTGTAGTGCAGAGTTCAGCTGGCGCTGCTTTTTCTGCAAAACCACCAATTCTTACGCGATAGTATGTCCCTTTTTCCTCACCCAGGTCCGCAATTGTATAAACAGGCTTGAAGGACTTGAGGAGATCTTTATGCGCAGTCGTCAGCTCATCCCAGGCTTGCCGTGCCTTATCCAATGTCTGGAAGGAGGCAAGTTGGATGTAGTAAAGAGGCTGATCGACATCGGAAAGATGCTGAAGCCGGACATTTTCAAACTTGAACTGAGAAGCTGGCTCAGAGCTTTCCACTGCTGTTGTTGCATCTTCCGAAGTAATAGCAGCTGTTTGAATTGGAAGTTGAGTATATGTGGTGGTTACCGGCTCATGAGGGGTCGGCTCTGCTGACGCAGCCGGCATTACTTCCTGCTGGGCAGTTGTATCCGCACCAGTTTCAGGCATTTGTGGTTCAGCTTTGGCCAAAACCGTCGGTTCTTCGATTTCCACAACCACTGGCTCAGCAGCTACCTTTGCAACCTCTGGAGTTGTTTCCGGCTTGGCTTCAGCGACAACATTGGTGTCTTCTTTTGGCTCGGAAGTTTTAATCTCTCCAGCATCTGCCATAGCTGAGTGGTAGGCAGGCTCACGCTGGGAATTAATCAATTCAGCTAGCTCTGCCAAAGGCGTTTTCTTTTTCTCGGACTTAGCTGCAGCAGTAGTGCTCAACTCCTGAGTAGCGCTTTTCGCTGCAACAAGAGTTGTTGGCTCTGAAGTTGATTGCATGCCTCGTTCAAGATTGGCCATTTCGGCGGCAGAAGCCAGCGCGGTCGGCTCGGCAGCTGCCGGCACAGGATTCGTGCTGATGTCGGTTGTTTCCTCACGCGCAACGATTGGTGTGTAAGGTTGGCGACTTGTTGCAGGATCGCGTCTGGCGATATTTTCAGCGGATTTCGCAGAGGTTTCCGCTAGGCCGTTGATTTTCGCAGTCGCGACATCATTCGGGGTTTCGTTCAACGCCTGGAAATAAAGGGCATTGTTACGAGCATCCCGTTCGCTAAGATCCATCCGAGAATATTTCATGGCTTCCGCAGATTTACCGGCCATTCCATAGACTAATGCCAGGTTCTGACGATGTTGTGCCGTTGCTTTGGGATGGGCTGTAATAATCTCCAACATGGCAATTGCCTGCTCCAGCCGACCGACAAGCGCAAGTGAGAGAGCCAGGTTGTTCTGATATGTCAGGTTATTCGGGTCAGATTTGATCGCCTTGCGATAGTGGTCATGAGCTTTGTCATGTTCACCAGCTGTATCCATGGCGAGAGCAATGCCACCTAAAGCCTTTGAATTGTTTTCTTCAAGGGTCAAAGCCATTTCAAAGGACTTGGTTGCGAGATAAGGCTTGTCCTGAGACAGGTGAAGATATCCAATTCCATTATGAACTTCCGCTTCATCCGGGAATTTGGCGACAAGTTGCGTGTAGAGTTCTTTTGCCGCTTCAATCTTCTTGGTTTTCCGAAGAATTTCTGCGATTTCCAGAACTGGTTTTGGATTCTTTGGATCTTTGTCGCTAGCCATTGAATAGAAGCGAATTGCCGTTTTTGCATCCCCGCGTTGCCAAGCCCGATCCGCCATCCGCATAATCCGTTCAGCATTAAACGTATTATCCATTTGGTCGGTTTCTTTTGCCACTTGGATTGGCGCAGTCGCAGAGTTGTCTTCCTGCATTGCTGTTCCGCAGCCAGCTACGATCAAGCTGGTGCTGAGAAGCAGCATCTTACGGTTTGCTTTTATGATCTGATCAATTTGGAGCACGGTCGGTCTCCCTCTCTGTTCTAGAACGTTTGGACTGACCGTATCCCATTCATCCTTAAAAACAGTTAAGAACTAGATTTGAATTAAAATAAAATTTTTATCAAAATACGGGTAAGTTTATATATTCATTCGCCTTTTTGGGATGCTGTTGTTTGAACTTGCGGAAGATGGGGGCAAGACATCCTCAGATGGCCCTGTATGAGGCGGGTTTGGGTGCTGAACCGGACTGCTTTGGGGTGGAATGAAATGACTGGGCACAGGGCCACCTCTGTTCACTGGTGCTGGTGGAGCAGCCCTTTTCTCCACAGCTTCATTAACATATCGATCAAAAGTTCCGGCCTGTATTTGGGCGGGAATGGCTGAAAATAGTTCGATTGCATTCTGCCGACCAATTCCGTTAACAAAATTAGCGATCGTGATGGTCAATAATCCAGTTCGCAATGTTTGCTCATCAACGGACTTGGACTTACAGTGAGCCATTGCACTGGAAATGGCATCCGCAACAGTTCGATTTGCTTGATCAGGGGTCATGTCGTGATCCTTTGATGTGTAAACCTGTTTAGTCTGGTTGGAGGACGTATGGCCGCGGAGTTTGTGACGACGGATGCTTTTCATGATAAAAAGTATTTCAAAAGGAAATAAGCAGGAACGGAGATCGGGATGGATGATCTGGAGCAATTGGCAAAGCTAATTGAAAGGAGCAATCAGATCGTTGTGTTTACTGGAGCAGGGATCAGCACTGAGTCGGGTATTCCGGATTTTAGGAGTCCAGGGGGACTATGGGAGAAAAACCGACCAATTGACTTCTCTGAATATATGGCATCTGAAGACGCCCGCCGGGAAGCCTGGCGCCGAAAGTTTGCCATGGACGAGGTGATGGGCAATGCAAAGCCGAATAAAGGGCATGAGGCGATTGCCAGGCTTTATGAACTTGGAAAGCTCAACTGCGTTATCACTCAAAATATAGATGGTTTACATCAGCAATCCGGAATTCCCGAAGAGGATGTCATCGAACTGCATGGCAACACCACATATGCAAAATGCTTGGATTGTCATGAGCGAATGAGTTTGGATGAGGTGCGGGAGATATTCCAGCCAGAAGAGACATTACCCATTTGCCAAAAATGTGGTGGCATTGTCAAAACAGCGACAATTTCCTTTGGCCAACCGATGCCAATACGAGAAATGCAGCGGGCTGAAATGGAGGCCATTGAAAGCGATCTTTTTCTGGCGATAGGATCTTCACTCGTTGTCTACCCTGCCGCTGATATCCCGGTTATTGCAGCCCAGCATGGCGCTAAGCTAATTATAATCAATAGAGAACCAACACAGGTGGACCCAATTGCGACATTAGTTCTCAATAAAGAAATCGGAGAAACTCTCGATCTTGTCACAAAATTGTAAGGCAGAAGGGTGATAGTGTCATACTTGACTAATTTTGTCATTTTTCTGCAATAAATGGGTTTGGGAATGAGCAATATCCAAGGCTTTTTGACAAAGCTATGCATATTTGTCCTGGTTATTACAGTACCAGTAGCTGTGGTTGCGTTTTGGATGGTTAGCCAAGATGTATTGAGCCTTGAATATGGAATTCTTCTGACACTCACACCCGTTGGACCTGCAGTCCTTGTTTTTAACAAGTTGATCCGGGAAATTTCATCTTTGACGCGGCGCATGGGGCATGCCATCGCTGAGCCGATGGAAGAGGTTCGTTCTGATGAAACGGATCGTGCTGGGTTGTTGCCGATAAATGATTTCCTGTTGACCATGCAACAGTATCAGCGGGTGCTGTCCAATCTGCTCGAAGAGACCAAGCTGCGACAAAGCGATACTGCCCAGCTTTTTGATATCTTACCAAACGCTGTGTTGGTTTTGGATGACCGGCGACGGATTGTTCAGCACAATCTTGCAGCTGCAGAGTTTTTTGGCCGCTCAGACATTAGCGGTGATCTCGTGTCTTACTTGCGCCATCCGTCACTGATCAAGGCTGTGGATGCAACGCTTGCGGGCGAGATGCAGGGTAAACGGGTTGAGTTTGCAATGGTGGGTGATGTATCCCGTTACATTGCCGCGAACATTGTTGTGTTCGATGGAGAAAAAAAGGGTGGGCTTCGGGTTGTTGTCACGCTTCATGATCTGACAGCTATCCGGAAAACCGAGCAAATGCGCGTTGATTTTATTGCCAATGCGAGCCATGAACTGAGAACACCACTAGCCATTCTTATCGGTGCCATTGAAACTCTGCTTGGACCTGCGGCAAATGATCCGGCTGCACAAAAACGCTTCCTGTCTATTATGGAGGCGCAGTCCAATCGAATGTCACAATTGATCAATGATTTGCTGTCACTTTCTCATATCGAAATGAATGAGCACAGCCGTCCTTCTGATCCATTGGATATTATCGAGGTTCTGAAATCGGTTGTACATTTGCTGTCTGGCAAGTCTTTGTCATTAAACAAAACCATAGATTTGGACGTGCCCGACAAACCCGTCATTGTTATAGGCGAAAAAGAGCAGTTATCCCAAGTGTTTACTAATCTTGTGGACAACGCGCTCAAATATAGTCATCCAGAATCAACGATTACTGTTCGGTTGCGTGAAGTAAACAATCAAGCCCGGATATCGGTGATTGATCAAGGGGAGGGGATTCCCTCGGAACATTTGCCGCGCCTGACAGAGAGATTTTACAGGGTTGATAGTGATCGAAGCCGGGAAATGGGTGGTACTGGCTTAGGCCTTGCGATTGTAAAACATATTGTGAGTCGTCATAGAGGACAGCTGGAGATCGACTCAGTGCTCGGAAAAGGATCTGTCTTTACCGTTAAACTTCCCAGCCAAACAGCGGAAAGTGCCGGTTTTAATAAGGTTTTATCGCTGTAACAATACTGTCATATAAGTGTAGTACTAGCGTCACTCGTAAGGGGCACTGTCCGCTCACCGGCAGGCATTGCTGCCGTAAGATATTACGGAGAAATTGACGTGTTTAAAAAGACTCTCGGACTGGCTGTCGTTGCAACGGTAGCCATTGCTTCTCAGGCAGTTGCTCGTGATCAGATCAGAATCGTGGGATCCTCAACTGTATTTCCTTTCTCTACAACTGTTGCTGAAACTTTCGGTAACAAGGGCGGTTTCAAAACGCCTGTTGTTGAAAGCACTGGATCGGGCGGTGGCCTGAAGTTGTTCTGTGCCGGTATCGGTGAAGAGCACCCAGACATTACAAATGCTTCGCGTCGCATTAAAAAGTCTGAAGTTGAAAAATGCGCCAAAGCTGGCATTACAGATATCACAGAAGTTAAGGTTGGCTTCGACGGTATCGTTGTTGCAAATTCTAAAGCAGTTAAGCCACTTAACTTGACTAAAAAGCAGATCTTCCTGGCTCTGGCGAAACAGATCCCAGTTGATGGCAAGATGGTCGACAACCCAAACAAAACTTGGAGCGATGTTGATCCGTCATTGCCAAATGTCGCCATTAAGGTTTTTGGTCCGCCTCCAACCTCTGGTACGCGTGATGCTTTTTCCGAGTTGGCTCTGGAAGGTGGTGCAAAAGCATTCCCAAGCCTGAAAGCTCTGCGTAAATCAGACAAAAAAGCTTTTAAAGCAATCGCTCACTCTGTTCGTGAAGACGGTGCATATGTTGAAAGCGGTGAAAACGACAACTTGATCGTTCAAAAGCTGGTTGCTGAACCAGATGCAGTTGGCGTATTCGGCTTCAGCTTCCTGGATCAGAATGCTGATCAGCTTCAGGGTGCGGTTGTTGGTGGCGTGGCCCCAACATTCGAAAATATCTCAAAAGGAGATTATGGTATCTCCCGCTCTCTGTACTTCTACGTGAAAAACGCTCACGTTGGTAAGGTTCCAGGTATCAAAGAATTTATCGCTGAATTCACAAGCGAAGATGCGTTTGGTGAATTTGGATATCTGACAGAAAAAGGTTTGATCCCACTTTCTGAAGAAGAACGTGCAAAAGTTCGCCAGGAAGCGACGTCTTTGACGAACCTGAAAATGATGTAAGTCACCATCAGGGTGGAGGGTTTCCTCCACCCATTTTTTTCTTGGGCACTGGGCATTAATATGAGTACTCTCCCACTGATCATCTTCCTGCTGGCACTCTGCTCTGTAGGATATTGGTTTGGCTCCAAAAAAGCTTTACAAGTATCCGCTGCAAGTGGCCAGGCTATGGGACGACCCCATCAGTTTGGCATGTATGTCGCCGCTTGGGGATTACTTCCCCCGCTTGCCCTTGCTGTTCTTTGGGCAGCTGTTTCGGTACTTCCCATGGACGCGGAAGGTGCCATTTCCCAGCAAGTCAATCAGGTGGTATTTCCTGCTCTCATATTATTGAGTGCAACTCTCGGACTTTATCTTTCTATTCGAAAAATTTCCCCAGAACTCAGAACTCGGAAAACGCTGGAGCGGATTGTCCTTGCAGTTCTGATTTTGGCCTCAACAATTTCCATTTTTACGACCATTGGCATCGTCTTCTCACTCCTCTTCGAGACAGTAAACTTTTTTGACAAGGTTCCTGTTCTGGAATTTTTGACTGGCCTGAACTGGAGCCCACAGACTGCGTTGCGCGCTGATCAGGTTGGATCATCTGGCGCCTTTGGTGCTGTTCCTCTGTTCGTTGGCACATTGCTGATCACTCTGATCGCTATGTTCGTTGCCATCCCCCTTGGCTTGATGAGCGCAATCTACATGACGGAATATGCGAGTGACAGGTTCAGAGCTACGGTCAAGCCAATCCTTGAAATTCTGGCGGGTATCCCGACAGTTGTTTATGGCTTCTTTGCCGCTTTGACTGTTGGCATTTTCTTCCGCGATCTTGGTGATGCGATTGGCATTGATATTGTTTCTGAAAGTGCTCTGGCTGCTGGCGTAGTGATGGGAATGATGATCATTCCGTTCATTTCATCTCTCAGTGATGACATTATTATGGCTGTGCCCCAAAGCTTGCGGGATGCGTCTTATGGGCTAGGTGCAACAAAATCTGAGACAGTTCGAAAAGTGATCCTGCCAGCAGCTCTTCCTGGGATCGTTGGCGCAATCCTACTCGCGGTTAGCCGGGCAATTGGTGAAACCATGATTGTGGTGATGGCGGCAGGCTTTGGTGCCAACCTGACCCTTAACCCGCTCGAATCCGTAACAACTGTGACTGTTCAGATTGTTGGCCTGCTTGTTGGTGATCAGGAATTTGACAGCGCAAAAACTTTGGCTGCATTTGCGCTGGCCATGGTTCTTTTCATTATCACCTTGTCCTTGAACGTCATCGCTTTGGTGGTGGTTCGCAAATATCGTGAAAAATATGACTGATACAGCACAATCATCACATTCAAGATCACTGGTTCGCGGAGAGCAGGAAACACCCCTGCTGGCGAAACGACGAAAAGCGGAAAAACGCTTCAAAGCGTTGGGTCTCACCGCAATTATTATTGCGTTGGCATTGCTGGCAATACTGTTCTACAGCATTGTTTCAAAGGGTTATTCTGCGTTTGCCTATACAAGCATGAAGCTTTCTGTGACGTTCAGTGAGCAAGTGATCGACCCAAAAGGCACACGGGAAGAAGCAGCGCTTAGAGGCGCCTCTTACGGGTCAATCCTTAGGGATGCCTTGCGCAAAGAGTTTCCGGATGTCAGCTCTCGCTCTGATCTACGAAAGTTATTTTCTCTTCCAAGTAAGGGTGCCGCGCTTGAGCTTCGGGATATGGTTCTCGATAATCCGGATCTGATTGGTCAAACGGTGACTGTTGAAATTACGGCAAATGATGATCTGGATATGTTCAACAAAGGCTTTATCAAGCGCGATGTGGCCGAAGCAGATCGCCGTATAAAAGATCAGGAAATTGCCTGGTTCGATCAACTGGATCAAGCCGGCGGCATTGAGCTGAAATTTAATAGCCGCTTCTTTACAAGTGGTGATAGCCGGGAGCCAGAACTAGCTGGTATCTGGGGAGCTATGGTTGGCTCGTTCTATACGTTGCTAACAACATTCCTGATTTCTTTTCCGGTTGGTGTCATGTCCGCCATTTATCTGGAGGAGTTTGCGCCGAAGAATAAATTCACTGACATCATTGAAGTGAATATTAATAACCTGGCTGCGGTTCCTTCGATTGTATTTGGTTTGCTCGGGCTTGCACTGTTTCTAAATGTTGCGCATTTGCCAAGATCGGCGCCAGTCGTAGGTGGTTTGACACTGGCTTTGATGACGCTACCAACCATTATTATTGCAGCACGTGCTTCCATTAGGGCGGTTCCCGATAGTATCCGCAATGCAGCGCTGGGGTTGGGGGCTTCAAAGCAGCAGATGGTTTTTCATCATGTGTTACCCCTTTCAATGCCCGGTATTATGACCGGTACAATCATTGGTCTCTCTCAGGCTCTGGGTGAGACAGCGCCACTTTTGATGATTGGGATGGTGGCATTTATCGTTGATATTCCAGGTGGATTTAACGATCCGGCTACTGTTCTGCCGGTTCAGGTCTTTTTGTGGGCTGATAGCCCTGAGAGGGCGTTCGTTGAGAAGACCTCAGGGGCTATTTTGGTTCTTCTAGGGTTCCTGGTTATTATGAATGCAATGGCGGTTGTTCTTCGTAAGAAGTTCGAACGTCGTTGGTAGTCTTGAGGATTTAGGGAAATGCAAATGCTGGCTGAAGTTGAAGCACCAGATGTCACAGACACAAAAGCGATTATCTCTGCCCGTGACGTCAGCGTCTACTACGGAGAGAAGAAAGCACTAAACGGTGTTAATCTGGATATTTTAGAAAATCAGATTACATCGCTGATCGGACCTTCAGGTTGCGGTAAATCTACGTTCCTGCGGTGCTTGAACCGCATGAATGATACTGTCGAAGGATGTCGGGTAGAGGGGACCATCACTTTGGATTGTCAGGATATTTATGCACCGAATGTGGATGAAGTCTTATTGAGGGCACGAATTGGGATGGTTTTTCAGAAGCCAAACCCATTTCCAAAATCAATCTACGACAATGTGGCTTATGGACCGCGTATTCATGGCTTGGCACGGAATAAGGATGAGTTGGACGATATAGTTCTTTCAAGTTTGGAAAAAGCCGGGTTGTTGGGTGAGGTTCGTGATCGCTTACATGCCACTGGTACGGGCCTTTCCGGTGGACAGCAACAGCGGCTTTGTATCGCCCGTGCTTTAGCGGTTCAGCCTGAAATTATCCTGATGGATGAGCCTTGTTCCGCACTAGACCCGATCGCAACCGCAAAGGTTGAAGAGCTAATCGAGGAACTTCGCCAGAATTATACGATTGTTATTGTTACGCATTCTATGCAGCAGGCTGCCCGTATTTCTCAGAAAACTGCGTTTTTCCACCTCGGTGAAATTGTCGAGGTTGGCGACACGGAGAAACTATTCACAAGCCCGAGCGATGAGCGGACACAAGGGTATATTACAGGCCGTTTCGGTTAACCGCGACCATTTATAGAGGACATAGAAATGAGTGGTGCAGGACATATCGTCAGATCCTTTGACGAAGAACTTCAGGAAGTCCGAAATACTATTGTGCAGATGGGCGGTCTTGCGGAGTCACAGTTGGAATTGGCAACGAAAGCGCTCGTCGAGCGCAACTCTGAACTGGCACAGACTGTCATTGATGGTGACAAGGAAATAGATCAGTTGGAGGTAGCCATTGATAACATGGTGGTTCGCCTTCTGGCGTTGCGCAATCCGGTTGCAGACGATCTGCGTCTGGTGATTTCGGGCTTGAAGATTGCTTCTATTCTGGAGCGTGTGGCAGATTACTCAGCCAACATGGCGAAACGCGTTATTGCTCTTAATCAGGGACCGCAGCTCGGACCAGTCTCAACTGTTCCTCGGATGAGTGAGATGGTCCGGCGGATGATCCATGACACTTTGACCGCCTACGCACAGGCCGACGCGATTCTAGCGCGAGAGGTCTGGCATCGCGATCAGGAGGTCGACCAACTTTATAACAGCATGTTCCGAGAGTTATTGACCTATATGATGGAAGATCCGCGAAGCATTACTGGCTGCACGCATCTGATTTTCATGGCCAAAAATATTGAGCGTATGGGAGATCACATGACCAATATTGCGGAAATCATCATGTATGAGGTTGAAGGCGAGGCACCAACGGAGCCTCGACCAAAAGGAGATAAGACCAGCATGACCATGTTGGACAGTGACGAATTATTGTCTGGAAATGAGGCGTCCAAAGAATGAACGTACTTATCGTTGAAGATGAACCGTCGATGGTGGAACTCCTCAGATACAATCTGGAGAGTGAAGGGTTTGAAGTAACCTCTGCTTCAGATGGTGAAGAGGCTATCCTCAGCATCGAAGAACAGAAACCAGATTTGGTGTTGTTGGACTGGATGTTGCCCAAATTATCTGGCATTGAAATTTGCCGTCGGCTCCGTCGGGATCAGGAATTTCGAAACCTGCCCATTATTATGATTACAGCGCGGGCTGAAGAAACTGACCGTATTCGTGGATTGGATGTTGGGGCGGATGATTATGTCTCCAAACCGTTTTCTCCAGCTGAGTTGCTGGCGCGGATTAGGGCTGTGCTTCGGCGCCATAATCCAAATCTGGGGCAGGATACGATTACCGTCGCTGATGTAACTCTGGATCTGGTGGCCTACAAAGTCAGCCGCGGTGGCCGGGATCTGCATCTTGGTCCAACAGAATTTAAGCTTCTCAAATTCTTTATGGAGCGGGCTGGCCGTGTCTTAACGAGAGAACAGCTGCTGGATGGTGTCTGGGGGCAGGGGGTTTATGTCGAGGACAGAACAGTTGATGTTCACATCCGTCGCTTGAGAAAAGCGCTGAATGACAATGAAGAAGTGGATTTAATCCGCACGGTCAGAGCCGTAGGATATTGCTTTGAAAAGGGCTGAGGCCCTTTTCTGTTTTACCCAAAAATAATCGGAATTAGTTGGAAGCTTCTGCGATGTGTGAGCGAAGCTTTTCAATTAGGGCTGCGACCTTACCACCGTTTTGGCTAATGACGCTTGTAAACTCATCCCGATGGGTGAGGGCCATGCTTACATTCTCAACCATTATATCAATGATTTTAAGCTCGCCGCTTTTGCTTTCGCGTACGCGCCAATCCAGGTTGATTTTTGGACCTTTGGGTCGAATGATTTCAGAATTGACCAAGTATTCTTTTTTGTTCAGCGGTTTGGATTTAATGATTTTCAGGTTTTCGCCTGAATATTCTCCAATACGCTTTTGGTAGGTCTTGATGATATAGGTCTGAAACAGATCCTGATATTCAGCTTTTTCATCATCAGAAGCTTTTCGCCAGTTTTTACCCAAAACAAACCGGCTGATGACATTCATGTCAAAATCGCGCTCAACTAAATACGCGAACTTATCCTGTTTCTCTGTATTAGACAGCGTCTTGTCAGAGAGAATGGAAACAGCCTCAGATCCTAGCTTTTCGACAAGATCAATTGCAGCAGTTTCCATTTTGCTGTCTGCATAAGCATATGAAACCTGAGGAGATACAATCGGAGCAGCAACTAAAAACGATCCACCAACTACAATAGCCATCAAAGTCCGGGACAACATCTGCTGCACTCCTGTTTGATTAATTAGTTTTGGTTGCTGATTTGTTTTCAGCAGAATCGTCGTCTTCGAAAAGAAGAGAAACACGATCTACTGTTGGTTTATCATCTTCAAACTCGAAGGAAATATCCGGAAGTGGAGTAACCGGAGCTTCACCATCGAGAATCAGATTCTGACGATTTTGCCGATAAAGGCTGCGGATGGCTGCATAAAAATCGATAGAGTTCTTTTCAATCTCGTCCAGTTCCTTCATCGACTGAGCGCGGAAATGGACAGCCGTTGCGCCGCCACGATAAAGTTCGAAATTATCAATGTCGTGATTTCGGGCAACTAGGTTGGCTGGATCAATGAAGTGTTCACCCACCATACCAACAGCTTCCCGTGTCGTGTTAGGTCCGAGGATTGGCAGAACCAGATATGGTCCTTCTCCAAAGCCCCAAACAGCGAATGTTTGACCAAGATCTTCCTCATCCGTATCGATTTGGGCAACATCGAACAAGCCGCCAAAACCAAGGAACGTATTGGTGAAGAACGCGCCCATGTTATCGCCGGCGCCATCAAAATCGCCCTGAGCGACATTGTTGAGGAAGTAGATCGGCTGAGACAAGTTTGTCAGGAAGTTTCCAACGCTTTCCTGCACTTTGTCCGGAAGGGCATCGCGGTAGATATGAGCAACTGGTTTTAAAGCAAGCTCATCAAGCGCTTTGTTTACATCGTGAAAGTATCTGTTGAGGGGCTCAATTGGATCACTAACTTCTGCGTTCATCACGCGGGCAGTTTTATCACCTTCAGCCGGAGGAGTTGCACAGGCGCCCAAAAAGCCAACCATAGCAATCGCTACACAACCATTCATCAATTTCGACTGAAACAATTTAGAAATCATATCAACAACCAAGCTCTTCTCTGACCCGCTCGAACAAACTGTACTTTTACACAGTAATCTTACCGAAGTCTTTATATTGTGCCAAAAAACTACACGCACTTATACTTTGATCCGTGTGACTCAACGCACTAGATATCCGGAAATTCATACCATAGCCGTTAAAACGTGACTAGTAACAGAAATTTGTCAGATATGCTTTCAGGGTGTGTGTTGCCAAAAAGTCGCGAAATAGATCTGTACAAAGATATAAATATATGTTTATATGATTTCGCAAAATGGTTACAGATTTATGAGCGATATGGAACAGCTACTTCAAGGGTTGCGGGCAGCGGGTGAGGAGACGCGATTGCGTCTTCTGGTTCTGTGTGGCCATGCGGAACTAACCGTTAGCGAGATCATTCAGATCCTTGGCCAAAGTCAGCCGCGTGTCTCTCGCCATTTAAAACTCCTTTGTGAAGCGGGATTGTTGGATCGTTTTCAAGAGGGAAGCTGGGTTTTCTATCGGTTGGCTTCAAAAGGTGAGAATGCACTTCTTGCAAGGTATTTGGTTGATTTGACCGAAGAGAATGACCCTGTAGTGGCGATGGACCTTGAGCGCCTCGCAGCCGTTCGAAAAGCCCGCCAGGACGTCGCATTTGCTTACTTCAAGAAGAATGCGTCGCGATGGAACGAAATTCGCTCATTGCATGTAGATGAGGGTGAAGTCGAGGCTCGGCTCCTAAAAGTTATAAAAGACCACAAAGCTAAAAAAGGCGCGCAAATTGTCGATTTTCTGGATATTGGAACCGGAACAGGGCGAATCTTGGAATTACTGAGCTCTGAAGCTGAATATGCTGTTGGTGTTGATAATAGTCGAGAAATGCTTGGGTATGCGCGGGCAGCCATTGAGGATAAAGGCCTTCGGAATTGCCAGGTTCGGCAAGGGGACATGTATACGCTGCCCTTTGGAAACAATAGCCAAGATCTGGTGGTCATTCACCAAGTGCTTCACTATGCGGATCGTCCCAAGGAAGTTCTCCAGGAGGCCCGCCGAGTTATGCGTCCAGGTGCGTTGTTGGTGATTGTTGATTTTGGTCCCCATAACGTCAAATCATTACAGGAAGAGCATGCTCATCAACAAATGGGATTTGCTGCAAAAGATATTGAACGAATGTGTAGCGAACTTGGTTTTTCAATCATTTCTACGGAAACCCTGAGCGGGAATCCATTGACCGTAAATATCTGGTCGGCTGAAGCCACCTAAATATCCGAATTTGAGGAGTTCACTATGTCCCCCACGACCGAGTCGCTGAACGAACGGGTCGCCCACGGTTCACTTGAAATCGGGAGTCCGTCTAAGTTGCGAGTGTCTTTCGAATTCTTTCCGCCCAAAACGGAAAAAATGGAAACTGCTCTTTGGCAGACAGTAAAACGTTTGGAGCCACTGGATCCAACTTTTGTTTCTGTGACTTATGGTGCCGGCGGTACAACAAGAGAGCGGACCCACGATGCCGTTTCCAGAATTCGTCAAGAAACAAGCCTTGAGCCAGCGGCTCACCTAACTTGCGTTGGTGCGTCTGTTGCCGAGATCGAGGAGATTGCCAACTCTTACTGGGTAAGTGGCGTGAAGCACATTGTGGCCTTGCGAGGCGACCCGCCAGATGGAGAAAGCGCTTTCACGCCACGAGCAGATGGGTTTGCCGGTTCAGTCGAACTTATTGAGCATCTGAAGAAGATGCATGATTTTGAAATTAGTGTGGGCTGTTATCCGGAAATTCACCCAGAAGCAGCTTCCAGCCTTGCAGATCTGGACTATTTGAAACGAAAGGTTGATGCGGGTGCCACGCGCGCGCTAACCCAGTTTTTCTTCGACCCGGAGACTTACCTCAGGTTTTTGGAGCGAGCGAGAGCCCATGGGATTGATATTCCGATTATTCCTGGCATTTTACCGGTCACGAGCTATTCCAATATCAAAAAGTTCAGCGCGCAGTGCGGAATGCAGGTTCCAGCCTGGCTCACTCACTTGTTTGAAGGTCTTGAAGATGATGCTCCAACACGGAAGCTTGTTGCCTCCATGGTTGCGTCAGAGCAATGTCGGATCTTGCAGCGAGCAGGTGTGACTGATTTTCATTTTTACACTTTAAATCGTGCGGATTTGGTGTATGCGGTATGCCATTCCATGGGTGTTCGTCCAAAACTTGGAAATGGCCAGTAACCCTCTAGTTTAAACAACAATGACATCCAATTTTGGTGCTGAAGTTATGAAAAAATCTGCCACATATCCCCAAATTGAGGCCGCCCTGAAAGATCGAATCCTGGTTCTTGATGGTGCCATGGGAACGATGATTCAATCCTTCAATCTGACGGAACAGGATTATCGTGGGGAAGACTTCAAAGACAGTGCGATCGACCTGAAAGGCAATAGTGACCTATTAAGTCTGACACGGCCGGATGTCATTGAAAATATTCATGATCAGTTTCTGGCTGCAGGGTCGGATATTCTTGAGACGAATACGTTTAGTGGCACGTCTATCGCGCAGGCAGATTACAAGCTGGAGAGCGAAGTCTATCGGTTGAATAAGGCGAGTGCAGAACTTGCCAGAAAAGTGGCAGATAAATGGACGGCGAAGACACCAGAAAAACCGAGGTTTGTTGCCGGCGTTCTTGGCCCAACCAACCGGACGGCCTCCATTTCACCAGACGTGAATGATCCTGGTTTTCGGAATATTACGTTTGATCAGTTGGTCGAGGCCTATCACGAGAACCTTCGGGGCGTGATCGATGGCGGTGCGGATATTATTCTCATCGAGACGGTTTTTGATACGCTTAACTGTAAAGCGGCCATCTATGCGGTGTTGAAATATTTTGATGAAACCGGCGTTCGCTATCCAGTGATGGTTTCAGGAACAATTACCGATGCATCTGGCCGGACCCTCTCTGGTCAAACGGCTGAAGCTTTCTGGGTCTCCATATCCCATGTGCAACCTATTTCAATCGGGTTTAACTGCGCTTTGGGTGCGGAAGATTTACGCCCCCACGTGCAGGCAGTTGCTGCAATTGCTGATACGGGTGTCAGTGTTCATCCAAATGCAGGCCTTCCAAATGAGCTGGGTGAGTATGATGATACGCCAGAATATATGGCAAAAATTCTCGGTGATTTCGCAGCCAGTGGTCTTTTAAACATTGTTGGCGGGTGCTGCGGAACCCGGCCACAGCATATTAAGGCCATTGCTGAGGCTGTTGCGGACAAGAAACCCCGTAAAGTTTTACCTAAAGATACGCTTTGCCGGTTAAGCGGGCTAGAGCCGCTATATCTGGATGAGACCGTCGGTTTCGTGAATGTGGGGGAGCGTACGAACGTTGCGGGATCTGCACGGTTCAAAAAGCTGATCATGAACAGTGAGTTTGACACTGCCCTTGAAGTCGCAAGGAGCCAGGTTGAAAACGGTGCGCAGATCATCGATGTGAACATGGACGATGCCATGTTGGATGCGGTAACGGCGATGCCCACTTTCTTGAAATTGGTAGCGTCTGAGCCGGATATATGTCGGGTTCCGACCATGATTGATAGCTCTAAATGGTCGGTCATTGAAGAGGGGCTGAAAACCACTCAAGGCAAGTGTGTTGTGAACTCAATCTCCCTGAAAGAAGGGGAAGAAGAGTTTGTTAAATATGCAAAAGAAATTCGGCGTTACGGGGCAGCCGTGATTGTCATGGCTTTTGACGAGGATGGTCAGGCCGATAATAAAGATCGTATGATCGAAATTTGCACAAAATCTTACAAGATTTTGACTGAAAAGGTTGGGTTCCCTCCGCAGGATATCATCTTTGATCCGAACATATTCCCGATTGCGACGGGTATTGACGAGCATCGGAACTTTTCCAAGGATTTTATTGAAGCGACCCGTTACATCAAAGAACACCTGCCTTATGCGAAAGTTAGCGGCGGTGTTAGCAACATGTCTTTCTCTTTGCGCGGTAACAATGCCATGCGCGAAGCGATGCATGCCGTATTCCTGTATCATGCGGTAAATGCCGGAATGGATATGGGGATCGTGAATGCTGGTCAATTGGCCGTCTATTCAGATGTTCCGGACAATATTCGTGAGCGGATTGAGGATGCGGTTCTCAATAAACGGGAAGATGCGACAGAGCGCCTGCTGGAAATCGCTGAAGAAGCCGTTGGACAACAAACTGGCAAAGTTCAAGATGATAGCTGGCGAGAAGGCCCTGTCGGAGAAAGGATTACCCACTCGCTTGTAAAAGGAATTTCAGAATTTATCGAGCAGGATACTGAGGAAGCGCGTCAGCAGTTTGATCGCCCAATTCAGGTGATTGAAGGTCCTTTGATGGATGGCATGAACGTTGTGGGAGACCTTTTTGGTTCAGGTAAGATGTTCCTGCCACAAGTGGTGAAAAGTGCCCGCGTCATGAAGCAGGCTGTGGCCTATCTTCTTCCGTATATTGAGGCTGAAAAGGAAGAAGGAGCCGAAAGCGATAGCAAAGGTAAAATCCTTCTTGCGACCGTGAAAGGCGATGTCCACGATATCGGCAAAAACATCGTGGGTGTTGTCTTGCAGTGTAACAACTACGAGGTTATCGACCTTGGTGTTATGGTTCCCTACAGCAAGATCCTGGAGACCGCAAAAGCTGAGAATGTAGATATCATTGGGCTTAGTGGGTTGATTACACCGTCACTGGAAGAAATGGCAACGGTTGCTTCTGAAATGCAGCGCGGCGAGTTTACTACGCCCTTGCTGATTGGCGGCGCAACAACTTCCAAGGTGCATACAGCCTTGAAAATTGCACCGAACTATAAGGGTTCAACAGTTTATGTGACTGATGCCTCTCGTGCTGTTGGTGTGGCGTCCAACCTCATTAGCAAAGAACATCGGGACAAGTTTATCGAAGACATTCAGTCTGAATATGAAACTGTTCGGGAAAATTACTACAAGAAGGCGCGTCCAGATGCACAAGCGAGCCTCGAGCAGGCGCGTGAGAATGCAGCAAATATTGATTGGACAGGTTATGAAGCTAAGAAACCAAGCTTCCTAGGCGTGCGTCAGTTCGATGACATAGATCCCGCTGAAATTTTGAAATATTTCGATTGGTCACCTTTCTTCCGGACCTGGGAACTGGCGGGGCATTTTCCAAAAATCCTTGAAGATGAGGTCGTCGGTGAAACAGCAACCGAGCTCTATAATGATGCCCAGGCGATGTTGCAGAAGATCATTTCAGAGAAATGGCTGACCATTAAAGCTGTCGTCGGCTTTTTCCCAGCTGCGAGCGAAGGGGATGACGTGGTTCTGTATACGGACGAAAGTCGGTCTGAAGAGCTGCATAGATATCACTTCCTGCGCCAACAAATGAGCCGCTCCAACTCTCGGGCAAACTTTAGCTTGGCAGATTTTGTTGCACCTAAGGAAACCAAGATCCCTGATTATCTCGGGAGCTTTGTTGTGACCGGTGGACTTGGAATTGAAGGAAAGCTTGAGGAGTTTGAGAAAACTCATGATGATTACAGCAGCATTCTCTTAAAAGCGCTAGCGGATCGCTTTGCAGAAGCTACTGCCGAATATATGCATGAGCGGGTTCGTAAAGAGCTCTGGGGATATGCGGCTGAAGAAGAGCTTGATAACAGCCAACTGATCAAAGAGGAATACCGCGGCATTCGCCCTGCACCGGGTTATCCAGCCTGTCCCGATCATTCCGAAAAAGTTGGTTTGTTTGATCTTCTGGATGCAGAAAATCGGATTGGTGCTCAATTAACTGAAAGCTTTGCGATGCTTCCGGCTTCTTCAGTATCCGGGTACTATTTTGCACATCCTGAAGCCCGGTATTTTGGTGTGGGAAAAATCTCCAAGGATCAGGTCGAAGACTATGCAAAGCGAAAGAATGTGACTGTCGAGCAGGCAGAGCGCTGGCTAGCTTCAAACCTTGGGTATGATCGTAGCTGACGACAACGTGATTTCACGTCTGAGGCATTTTTCTGTAACTCTGTTCTTAAACCAGTAGGAGTAATAGAAAATGCCTCTTCGTTTGTTGATCTTGTTTGTGGCGATGATCTTTTCGACCCCTGTGTTTGCTTTTGACGAAATAAACACTGGGTATTTCGACGATACTGCTCTGCATGGACATGATGCTACCGGATATTTTCAAGCTGGCCGATCAACAGAAGGGGCAGAGGCTTTCCATTTCCGATACAAAAATGCGGACTGGTATTTTGCTGACAAAGAGAGCCGAGACCTTTTTGCTCTGAACCCTGAACAATATGCTCCTCAGTATGGCGGATATTGTTCCAATCAGATGAGTCTGGGGAATATCGCGGATATTGATCCTGGAGTCTGGCTCATTCACGAGAAAAAGCTGTATTTCTTCGGTCATCAAGAAGGAAAAGACAGATGGGTGCGTACTGGCATCGCGGCCCGAATTGAAGACGCCAATCGGCATTGGCAGGACTATCTAGCGAAAAAATAGCCGTGTTCACCTTGCCCTCGCCTTATGATCTGATTAGGCTCTCCGGCAATCAGAATGAATGGGTGACAGATGCAGTTTATTTCCTTTGAAGAAGCAGATTCAAAACTAACTTGGACGGAAACAGCCGATGCGCTTGAAGCGGGCCATAAACTCGCCAAGGCAGAAATTGGTGATTTGCTCCTGACGAAGGAAGATAAAAGCCTTCTTTCCCGTGGTGCTTGGATTGATGGCGTCGGAATCGCCTTAAAGTCTGTGACTGTGTTTCCAGAAAATGCGTCTAAATCACCTCCGGAGCCGTCTGTGCAAGGCGCTATGTTCATTTTTGATAGCGAGAATGGCGCCCTCAAATCTGTTGTGGATGGGCCGCTAGTGACAAAGTGGAAAACTGCCGGTGATAGTGTGCTCGGGGCAAGGATACTTGCACGCCCTGATGTTAAGTCTTACCTCGTTATCGGGGCGGGCACTGTCGCCAAATCTCTTCTACAGGCATATCGGGAGATCTTCCCAACTCTTGAGAAATTTACGATCTGGAACCGAACAACTGAGAAAGCAACCGCTTTAGCCCAGGAATTGAGTGGTGAAGGCTTTCAGGTCGAAGTCGCTATGGATCTAGAGGATGCGGTCAGGGCCGCAGATATTATCTCAACTGCCACAATGGCAAAAGATCCGATCCTGAAAGGGGAGTGGGTTCAGCCTGGAACGCATGTGGATCTGATCGGTGCATACCGGCCAGACATGCGTGAAGCTGATAATGATCTTATGCAGAAGTGTAAGCTGTTTGTCGATGCGCGGGAAACGACCATCGGTGAAATTGGAGAATTGATGCTCCCTATGTCCGAAGGCGTGATCGCCGAAAGTGATGTGATTGCAGATTTTTCGGATCTTTGTAATGGAGTTGTCGGTCGGCAATCTCATGAGGATATTACCGTATTCAAGAACGGTGGTGGCGCCCATTTGGATTTGATGACGGGGGCCATGATCGTCAAGAAAATGGCTAGCTAGAGAGGATGGTAAACCGCTTGCGGTTTCTTAATTCCTTTTAGCTCATACATGCCTAGTTTCTCGGATGGGATATCAAGGCTGTTGGCGAAGACTTCTGAATAGAGCAGGTTTTGTTCCTCTGTTTTGGTCAAAGCCTCAATTCTGGAAGCAAGATTTACGGCATTTCCGATAATAGTAAAATCCAACCGGTTGGTACTACCGATATTTCCGTATTTTGCTTCTCCAAAATGCAAGCCAATACCGAATTTGAGTGCCTCATGGTTTTCAGGGTCTTCGATCTGTAATTCTTCCATTTTCCGTAAGGCAGATTGTGCTGCTTTATACGCCGCCTTGCACACGGTTTCACGAGAGCGTCGCTTGGTCGTTGGAAAAACAGCAAGGACCGCGTCGCCAATGAACTTGAGGATCTCTCCTTTTTGCTCCGAGATGCTGTCTCCAAGGATTTGGAAGTAAGTGTTTAAGAGTTGCAGCATTTCATTTTCTTCAAGATTACTGCTGAGAGCTGTAAAGTTGCGGAGGTCACAGAACCAGATTGCAGCTTCGATCTTTTCACCGTCGCCACGCTGGATCTGTCCCTCCATAATTCTTTGGCCGGACCTATGGCCAAGATAGGTGTCCAGAAGCGTTACCGCGATTTTTCGAATGGCATGTATCTCAATTATAGGCGCGATATAATAAGATAACTTTTCCAAGAAAATCACTGCTTCCTCGGAAAAGCCTTCTTTGTCATCTGTAACAAAAGTAATCACGGGAATGGAGCTGTCCGTGAATTTCATCGGCAACATCAAATAGTCAATGAGGCTTTCACCGGCGAGTTCAAAGAGGACGTTATGGTCTTTTTCTGGATCCAGCTGGTCCAGTCTGCGGCGAAACGGCTTTTGATGTTTGTGGACCCACTCTGCGGGGCTGCCGTAGTAGCTTGCACTTTCCCGAATACCATGCTGGCCGCCCCATTCAATAGTTTTACCCTCTTCTTTGCTCCAAATGTAAGCCCAGATATCCAGAAGAGGATGAATGGTTTTAAAGCCAATTCGAAGACGGGTGACCGGGATATGGTTTTCATTAAGTTTGTGGCAGAACTGGTCAATAAATTTTAGAACGTCTTTTTCCAGCCGCCCTTCAAACATCATCCAGTCGATAATCTGATCAAATTGCATTCTTTTATATTTATTAAGAACTTACCGATAAGAACTTATCTTTAAATAGAAACATAATGATTGTACTCTGGTGATACAGAGTTTGAACAGTTTTTTCTATTTTTCTAAACTCGAAGAAAGCTTGGGGGCTTGGAGGCGAAACAATGACACATAAAGGTATCATACTTGCAGGCGGAACCGGCTCACGGTTGCATCCACTGACACTCGGGGTCAGCAAACAATTGATGCCGATTTATGACAAGCCAATGATCTACTATCCCTTGACCACGCTTATGTTAGCAGGCATCCGCGATATCTTGATTATCACGACCCCAGAAGAGCAGTCCCTGTTTATACGATTGCTCGGTGATGGTTCTCAATGGGGCATTAATCTTTCCTATGAAGTTCAGCCGTCCCCGGATGGTTTGGCCCAGGCTTTTATTATTGGCGAAAAGCATGTTGGGAATGACCCCTCGGCACTTATTCTTGGGGACAATATTTTTTATGCAACTCAGTTTAGTCGTGTTTTAGCAAGTGCTGCTGAGCGGTCTGAAGGGGCGACGATTTTTGGCTATCATGTTTCCAACCCAGAAGCCTATGGCGTTGCTGAGTTTGATGACGCTGGCAAAGTGATCGGGGTTGAGGAAAAGCCACAACATCCGAAATCCAATTTTGCAATCACAGGCTTGTATTTCTATGATAATCAGGTCGTTGATCTGGCAAAAAACCTGAAGCCGAGTGCACGCGGAGAGCTTGAAATTACGGATCTAAATAGGCTTTACCTAGATCAAGGGCAATTGCATATGGAATTCCTTGGTAGAGGTAGTGCCTGGCTCGATACTGGCACACACGATCATCTCCTCGAAGCTTCTTCTTATGTTCAAACTATTGAAAAACGGCAGGGTCTTAAAATTGCCTGTCCTGAAGAAATTGCTTACGAAAAGGGTTATATCACAGAAGATCAGTTGGAAGAACTGGCCAGGCCGCTCATGAAAAGCGGCTACGGCGAGTATCTTTATTCGCTGATTAAATAAAAAAGGCGGTGATTTTCACCGCCTTTTTTATTTTAGATAAATCCGTTCTCTTTAAGATACGCTAAGATCTGGTCTGCAGCTTCTTCCACGGAGAGTTGATCACCTGCAATTATGATCTCTGCATTTTCTGGGCGCTCATAAGCTGAGTCAATTCCTGTAAAATTCTTGATTTCGCCGGCTCTAGCTTTTGCGTAAAGACCCTTGATATCTCGTTCTTCACAAATCTCGAGAGGCGTATCAATAAAGATTTCGATAAACTCATCGGTTTCAACAAGACCTCGAGCCATTTGCCGTTCACTTCTGAATGGTGAAATGAAAGAAACAAGTGTGATCAGACCTGCGTCGACAAAGAGCTTCGCGGTTTCTCCGACACGGCGAATATTTTCCACCCTGTCAGCATCAGTAAAACCGAGATCTTTGTTAAGACCATGACGGACATTGTCTCCATCCAGCAAATATGTGTGTTTACCAGACGCCTGAAGTTTCTTTTCCAATTGGTTTGCGATCGTTGATTTGCCGGAACCGGAGAGACCTGTAAACCACAGGATCGCAGATTTCTGACCTTTCTGTTCAGAGCGGGCTTTCTTATCAACATCCACTGACTGCCAATGGATATTTTCTGCGCGCCGAAGTGCAAAATCTATGACACCAGCGCCAACTGTCGCATTTGTAAAGCGATCAATTAAGATAAAAGAACCTGTCTGTCGGTTCTCGTTGTAAGGATCAAATGAGATGCTTTTATCTAATGCGAGGTTACATACACCGATTTCATTGAGCTCGAGAGTTTTAGCAGCAGTATGTTCCAGGGTATTTACGTTGATTTTGTACTTGAGATTAGAAACTCTGGCAGATGTGCTTGTTGTCCCAAGCTTTAAAATATAGTTCCTGCTTGGGAGTAGCGCTTCGTCACTCATCCAAACCAACTTGGCTTCAAACTGGTCGGCAGTGGCTGGGCGGTGCTGAAGCGCGCAAAGGACATCACCACGGCTAATATCGATTTCATCATTGAGTGTGATCGTAACTGCCTGACCAGCGAAAGCCTCGTCAAGATTGCCATCAAAAGTAACAATTTCCTTCACGGTACTGGTTTGGCCGGAGGAGGGTTCAACAATACCATCACCAACTTTAATGGTTCCGCTGACAATCGTTCCAGAAAATCCGCGGAAATCCAGATTGGGCCGGTTGACCCACTGAACAGGCATCCGAAATGGTTTGCTTGCCAGATCTTCATTGACCTGAACGCCTTCAAGGTGTGCAAGCAGACTTGGACCTTCATACCAAGGCGTGTTTTCACTGCTCTTAATGATATTGTCACCGTTCAGAGCAGAGAGAGGAACTGGTGTGATGGTTTCAAAACCAAGGTCTTTAGCAAAGCTGAGATAGTCTTGTTGGATTTGGAGGAATATCTCCTCTTTAAAGTCGACAAGATCCATCTTGTTAACGGCGAGGATAATGTTCCGAATTCCCAAAAGTGAGACAAGGAAACTGTGACGCATGGTTTGGGTTAAAATGCCTTTACGGGCGTCAATAAGTATGACCGCAAGATCAGCCGTAGATGCACCCGTGACCATGTTCCGCGTATATTGCTCATGCCCTGGTGTGTCTGCGACAATGAATTTGCGCTTATCTGTTGCGAAAAATCGATAAGCCACGTCAATTGTAATGCCTTGTTCCCGCTCAGCTTGCAATCCATCAAGAAGAAGGGCGTAGTCAAGATTGCCGCCTTGAGTGCCGACCCGTTTACTTTCACTGGCCAAAGTGGCGAGTTGATCTTCAAAGAGAAGCTTTGAATCCCATAGCAGTCTTCCAATCAGTGTGCTTTTCCCGTCATCAACGCTGCCGCATGTGATGAAGCGAAGCATGCCTTTTTCTTCCTGTGCTTTCAGGTAGGCGGCGATATCTTTGTCTGCTTGTATAATTTCGTTCATCAGAAATATCCCTCCTGCTTCTTTTTCTCCATTGAGCCGGACTGATCCTTATCAATGAGGCGACCCTGTCTTTCGGAAGTTCTGGCGACTAGCATCTCCTGAATAATTTCGGGGAGGGTTGAAGCAGTAGATTCAATGGCACCTGTAAGGGGATAACATCCCAATGTTCTGAAGCGAACGGACTTCATCTGCGGAGTTTCATTCTCCGCCAGTGGCATGCGATCATCATCAACCATGATTAACATACCATCCCGTTCGACGACTGGACGTTCCTTGGCAAAGTAAAGAGGAACGATAGGAATTTTCTCAAGGTAGATATATTGCCATATATCCAATTCGGTCCAGTTAGAGAGAGGAAATGCTCTGATGCTCTCACCTGAGCGAACACGAGAATTGTATATGTTCCAAAGCTCAGGCCGCTGGTTTTTCGGATCCCATCGATGGGTTTCCGTTCTAAATGAGAAAATTCTCTCCTTGGCACGGGATGCTTCCTCATCCCGACGAGCGCCGCCAAACGCGGCATCGAATTTATAATGATTAAGAGCCTGCTTCAAAGATTCAGTCTTCATGATATCTGTATGAAGAGCAGAGCCATGAGAAAAGGGGCCTATGTTCTGCTTTACGCCATCCTGATTGATATGAACAAGCAGATCAAAATCATACTCTTTGGCCATACGGTCCCGAAATTCGATCATTTCCCGAAATTTCCAAGTGGTATCTACGTGCAACAAGGGAAAAGGTATGGGTGATGGATAAAATGCTTTGCGCGCCAAATGCAGAAGAACAGAACTGTCCTTACCAATGGAATATAGCATCACTGGCTTTTCAAATTCGGAAGCGACTTCACGGAAGATGTGAATGCTCTCTGCTTCGAGTTTGCGAAGATGTGTCAGGGTGGCCGTAGGCATTAAAATCTCTTCGATAGAACTTAAATTACAAAACTTTGATCATTCGGACTAAAGATATTTAGGAGAGAAAACAAGTACAATCAATATAATAAAACACAAAATATTTGTGAAATTTGGGTAATACTTATAATAAATGTATATTTATCACATTCCTTTAAACTCAGACCAGAAAGATAAGACAATCGTGACCTTCTAATCTGTCTGGGGTAAGGTGATGTTTCAGATTAGGGCGTTATATAATTTTGGTCATCCTGTCGGGGGAGGGCATATGGACCTAGAGAGACTTCAGCCTATAGAGCTAAAAAGTAAGCTTATCCTTTGCCCTGAATGCGATCTTATTCATCAAGCGTCAAAGATTGACAGAGAACATTCGGCTATTTGTGCGCGCTGTGGTGCCGTTCTTTATCGGGAGCGGGGGTATCATGTGGATCGTTCTCTTGCGTTCGCCATAGCCGGCTTAGTTTCTTTCTTTGTGGCAAATAGTTTCCCTATTTTACGGTTCCATATGCAAGGAAATGAGCAGGTAAATATACTGATTGATGGCGTGATCAGATTCATGCAAACAGATTACTGGCCGCTCGGCGTGTTGGTGTTGTTCGTTAGTGTGGTTGCTCCGTTTCTAATCCTAAGCTTTCTGGTCAGTTTGCTGTTGCCATTGAGGATAGGCTTGGTTCCGAAGTTTGCCCGCTGGCAGGTTAGAAGTCTAATATTGTTAAAGCCTTGGGCTATGGCCGAAATTCTGATTGTCGGTATCATGGTGGCATATGTGAAGCTTGGAGATTTCGCCATAGTTGATGTTGGGGTTTCACTTGGGGGCATCGTGGCAATGGTCCTCGCAACGGTTCTTGCTTTTGCGAACTTGGATTTTCAGGTGCTGTGGTCACGCCTAGAAGAAATAGAGCGATCATGAGATCGCTTGGACAGGGTATTACACAAGGGCTGGCGACCTGTTTGGTATGCCATCAGGTGGTCAATCTGGTGGATGCTGATCATGGGCATCATGCCTGCCCTAGGTGTCATGCTGAGGTTTATTTTCGTAAACACAATAGCTTAGCAAAATGCGGAGCATATTTGCTTGCCGCATTTCTGCTTTACATACCGGCTAATATTTTTCCTATAATGACCCTGGTTTCTTTCGCACGGGAGAGTAAAGAAACCATCTTGAGTGGGGTTTATCAGCTAGTGTTATCGGGTCAGTGGGGGATTGCATTTGTTGTTTTCTTCGCAAGCATTGTGGTTCCAATATTCAAGATATTTGCACTTGGATATTTGGCTTTGAGTGTTCGTCAAGGAGCGCACCATTTTCCGTTGCTAAGAACCCGTTTGTATCGGTTCGTTGAGTGGATTGGCAGGTGGTCAATGATCGATATTTTCATGATCTCCATATTGATCGCGCTAGTCCGCTTTCGCGAGATTGCAACAATTGAAGTTGGGCCGGGGGCGTTGGCGTTTGCGGCTGTTGTCGTTTTAACAATGCTTGCTGCGAATGCATTTGACCCCAGGTTAATCTGGGACCAACAGGTAAGAGCTAATCATGAGTGACCAATCACAGATGAGCGAGCCGCCAAAGCCATTGGTGAAACCGGGATATGCCGGTCTGCTGAGCATTTGGTTAATTCCGCTTTTGGCGATAGGTATTGCTGGCTGGCTTATTATACAGTCCTATCTGCAAGAAGGCGCCGAAATCAGTATCTTCCTACCAGACGCCAAGGGAATTGAGGCTGGCGTCACAACGCTGAAGTATCGAGATGTCAAAATCGGTACGGTTGACCGCATCGAAATCCCTGATGAGCGCCGTGGCGTTCTCGTTTATGTCGAGATTCAAAAATGGGCTGAAAAATATCTGACGAATACAGCGCGGTTTTGGGTCGTGTCCCCGGCGATTAGTCTTGAAGGAATTTCAGGTTTAGAAACTTTGCTATCAGGTGCTTACCTGGAGATCGATCCGGGTGAGGGAGGAAAAAAACAGTTTTCCTTCAATGGCCTTGCAACCCCACCTGTTTTGACAACTAAAAAACCCGGTAAGGAGTATATTTTAAAAGCGGCGAAGCTTGGCAATGTAAAGCGAGGCACTCCTGTAAATTATAAAGGTCTGAAAGTTGGAACGATACTGGGGTACCGTTTGTCGGAGGACAAGCAGCTTGTAGAGCTCGTAACGTTTATTGAAGAACCTTACACGGAGCTGATTCAGGTAAATACGCGGTTTTGGGATGCTGGGGGAGTGGGCGTTCAAATTTCCCCATCGGGGATTGAAGTTGCTGCAGACAGCCTATCGGCTCTTTTGTCAGGCGCAATTGAATTCCTTCCTCCCTTATTTGATCAAAACTCACGGATAGCGGAATCTGGGCATGAGTTTAAGCTATTCAAGGACCGACAGGCGATGTCTGATGCCCGATTTACCGAGAGAAAGAAGTATATTCTTTTCTTCGATAATTCTGTTAGCGGTCTGGAGGTAGGATCTCCGGTTGAGTTCAAGGGAATTAAAGTTGGCTCGGTGCGAGAAGTCAGTTTAGAGATCCATGAAGACACTGGAGAATATTACATCCCTGTAATCATTGATATTGAACCGCAAAGACTGAAAGTGCACAGGCGGAGTGATGCCCTTCTAAGAACAAAGATTGGTGAAAAGCTCAGGAATAAAGCCGTATCCGCGCTTGTTTCAAAGGGATTGAGAGCACGCTTGAAGTCGACAAATTTCCTGACAGGCCAACTGATTGTCGATTTGGATCTATATCCGGACCGGCCTGGTCAATATGTTGAAATCATTACCGAACTTGAACAGTTGCCGACCCTTCCAACGGAGCTTGAGGAAATCACAACATCATTAAGCAGACTTGTTGAGAAAGTTGAGCGGTTACCGATTGAAACACTAACAAATTCAATGGTAACGACAGCACAGGGACTTGAGAAAATTTTTGCAAGCGGTGAGTTAAGTAGTGCTATCAAAGAGATCCAAAACGTAGCGGTCTCAATTGGAAACGTGGTCAATAGTGTTGACCGTACAACTTTGCCTCGTATTAACGAAGCTGTCGAAGGTGGCCAGAAAGCCCTCCGACGTGTTGATACAGCCTTGCAGTCTGCTACGACCATGTTTGAAACAGCTAACTCGACAATTGCGGACGGATCACCACTAAAATATGACTTGTCTGTTATGCTTCGCGAGCTTGCAGCCGCGAGTCGATCTGTCCGAAACCTGACGGAGTTCCTTGAACGCAATCCAAACGCGCTGATCAGTGGAAAGAAATGATCATGACGAAGATATCGACATTGAAAACATACGCATTTGCTATGCTATTGTTTCCACTCCTGATGTTATCAGGATGTGAAGGACTTGTCGGTCCATCGACACCAACGGAGTTCTACAGATTGACTGCGGTTGATCTTTCAGGGCAGGCAAAAGGGCTTGCACTTTCCTCTGAATTGAAAGTTGGCGTTGGGCCGATCAGCATTCCTGGATATGCAGATCGCTCACAGATTGTCTCCAGTGGAAAAGGGGGAAAGCTCATCGTTGACGATTTGCATCACTGGGCAGAACCCATTCACGAAAACATTGAACGGGTTATGGTGAGTAATATTTCCTCAATCCTGAGCCGCGCACAGGTTTTTAGCTATCCTGCAAACTTCACCCCAGAACCATCCAGTTATCAGGTTGCCATTGAAATCATTGAAATGATCTTACTTGAAGACGGAAAAGTTCAGCTCGCAGCCAGTTGGAATGTCAAAAAAATGCTAAACAATCGGCTGATGAAAAGGCAGGCGATTAATTACATCAGTCAAAAATCTGCAACAGATTTAAACGATTATAGCCAAATCTTGAGTGGTTTATTGGGGCAATTGGCTTTAGACATAACGGCAAGCCTTCAAGAAGTTACAAACTGATCAATTCTGGGAAAAGTACGATATGAATGTTTTGTTTATCACCATTGATCAGTGGCGAGCCGACTGGCTTGGGGCAAATGGAAATCAAATAGTCGAAACCCCTAATCTGGATAGGCTGGCGAAGGCAGGTAGCTTGTTTAAGAAACATTTCACTTGCTCTGCACCTTGTGGTCCTTCAAGGGCGACACTCCATACCGGTATGTATCCCAGCAATCACCGGGCTGTTAGAAATGGAACGCCTCTAAATGCAAACCTGACAAATCTGGCAAAAGAAGCACGAAAGCAAGGATATGAACCCACCTTGTTTGGATATACAGATATAACGGCGGATCCCAGGTATAAGGATCGGGGCGATCCTGATCTGGCGACATATGAAGGCGTGATGGAGGGGTATTTTGTTGGTGCACGCCTCAATGAACAGAGTAAAGCTTGGCTTACGGATCTGAAGTCCAAGGGATATGATATTCCAAAAGCGGGCTATGATATTTATCATCCAGACCCAGATTTTGAACTACCTGAAGATCGCCATTTGTCCTATGCTCCGGCTCGCTTCAAGGCGGCTGATAGTGAGACCGCTTGGTTGACGAACCGGGCTCTTGAGTTCTTACAGGCTCAGTTTGGGGATCCTTTCTTTTGTCATGTCAGTTACCTTCGGCCGCACCCCCCGTTTATTGCGCCGCCTGAATATCACGACAAATATGATCCAGATGATATGGCGGAACCGAAGCATTTTGGGGATGTGACAACAATATCGGAGAGCCACCCATTTCTTCAGTATTCCATGGATACTATCAAACAATCGACCTTTATGATGTCTGAAGAGGGTCTCACCAAAGACCTGACAGAGGCTGAAGTGCGCCAAATTCGTGCTACTTATTCAGCCTTGGTGAGTGAAGTGGATAGTAACGTCGGTCGTTTGCTGGATATGTTGGAAAAAACGGGTGAGTTGGATAATACCCTTATTGTGGTAACCGCCGATCATGGGGAGCAGTTGGGAGATCACCACCTGTTTGGAAAGCTGGGTTTCTACGATCAGAGCTTTCATATTCCATTGATTGTTAAGGCTCCTAAATCTTTGAATATTGACCCGTCCGAGATTGAAGAGTTCTCTGAGTCCATTGATATTATGCCGACAATTCTTGAGTGTCTTGGCGCTAAGCCGCCAGCACAATGTGATGGGATTTCTCTACTCCCATTAATGCGGGGAGATAAACCCGAGAATTGGCGCGATGCAGTTCATTGGCTATATGATTTTCGTGATATCGAGCATGGTGATCCAGAAACTGCGTTGGGGCTTGATCATGATGAGTGCAATTTGTTGGTCTATAGAGACCAGAATTTTAAATACGTTCATTTTGCCAGCCTGCCGCCCTTGCTTTTTGATCTTGTGAATGATCCGGATGAGACGCGAAATCTGGCGGAAGAGCCAGATTATCAAGCCGTCGTTCTGGATTACGCGCAAAAGCTTTTGTCCTGGCGCATGAAAAATGAGTTTGGCGCGCTGGATCGGTATGTAGTCTCCGACGATGGGCAGATGCTGTATGGCGATTAGGCGGTTATCGGGTTTGGGATATCCTCACCGGCAAAATAGGCATCAAGGTTGTCGCAGCATTTGAAGCCCATTGCATCGCGGGTTTCATATGTGGCGCTCCCGATATGAGGTAGGAGAAACACATTCTCCAGATCCAAATAACGCTTGTCAAAATTGGGCTCATTCTCAAACACATCAAGGCCTGCGGCTGCTACTCGACCTGACTGCAAAGCTGGAATGAGAGCATTATCATCAATCACAGCGCCCCGAGCCGTATTGACGATCACTGCGTTTTCCGGGAGCAGTTTGATCGTGTTCTCATTAATCAGGTGATGGGTTTGAGGAGTGAGTGGGCAATTTAGTGAGAGATAGCTCGCATTGGGAAGAAGGCTTTCGAGTTCCGTATGATAGATAGCTTCTTCCAAGCCACCTGCCATCACAGGGCGTCTGTTATGATAATGGATCTGCATATCAAACCCGATGGCCCGACGTGCAACAGCCTGACCAATTCGACCCATTCCAATAATGGCTAGTTTTTTACCGGACATATGAAATCCGAGGAAATCAGTCGAAGACCAGCGGCCCCATTTTCCACCTCTCAAGGCTTGCGCTGCCTTGTAGGCAAGACGGGATGCCCCCAACATGCACAAAAGAGCGATATCCGCAGTGGCATCCGTCAAAACGTCGGGTGTATTACCGAGTTTAATACCTTTCTCGTTTGCAGCGGCGGCGTCAATATGGTCGTAACCGACTGAAAAGGTGGTTATAAGGCCAATATTACTTGGTAATTGGTCAATCACAGCCTTAGAGAAGTGGTTAGTTGGATCGCATAGAATCGCTTCGGCTTTTGTTGCATTGCTGATCAGCTCATCAGGGCTGAGGTCATGATCGTCTGGATTATCAATAAGTGTGTAATTTTCCCGGAGACGTTGCATGACGGCTTTGGGAAATTGGCGGGTGACGAGGATTGTAGGCTTTGCAGACATAAGTGTTTGATATCCGAAAAATTAACTGCTGGTTTTCATGAGATTGCGAACCTGCTGGGCGGGACCTGAAGAGGGTTCGGCAAAAGCAGACATTATAGTGAAATGATTGTAAGGGGCTAAGATGCCAGCCGATTTGGAGCAATTCTGCCACTTAGAAGCCAATCGTTCACTCTGGTCAATATATTCCGGGCCTTCTTCCGCCCCTACAAGAGGTAGAAAGACACCGTTTTTCGGCGTGTCCAGATGTATAGGGCTTAAAGTCTCGACGTCGGAAATCGTGAGATTAAGATCCTGCTGCAAGAAACATTTCGAAATCGGTTCCAGATCATACAGACCACTGAGGCCAACAGCGGATTTCACAAGATCCTTAGGCAGATTGGATCCAAATTTTGCCCAATCGGATGCCAGACACATGGCGACGATATGGCCACCAGCTGAATGACCACTGATATTAATTTCATTGCCATTTATTTTAAGCTGCTCAGCTTGTTCATATAGATACGCGAGCGATTGGCGGCATTGGCGGATCAATTCAGCCATATCAATGTTTGGGATGAGCTGGTAATCGACAATTGCTGTCGCAATTCCATGATGGGCAAAAGCACGGGCTACGAAATGAAAACTCTCCTTTGTGAATGCCTTCCAATAACCCCCATGAAAGAAAACTTGGACTGGAGCCGGTGAAGTTCCTTCATTCACAGGATAAAAAAGATCCAGAGACTGGTTTGATGACGGATCATAGACCACTGAGACATGATTAGGGAATTCGTCTCTTGCTGTTTGGCTGAGTGCATTCCATTCCGTCACGAAGTTTTTGAAATTATGTACTTTTGCCTGATTGTTATATTCTGCATCCAGCCCTGGCTGGTCATAGGATTTGTAAACGGTCATTCTTGAAAATTAACTCCCTGGAATTTGGGGGAAGTGTATCGTGATTTACTGGGTATGAAACCGTTTTTTTAATCTTTTGCTTGTTGGTAAACTTGTTTATCCTGACGTCTTCCAAAAAACAAAACACTCCATGAAAAGGGGGAGGCATGACAAATACAATTTCCAAAGAAGAATTTCTCGCATCCGCAGGTGCTGAATATGGTCCAGGGGAATGGATGCTAATCGATCAGGATCGGATCAATAAATTTGCAGAAGCAACTGGGGATTTTCAATTCATCCACGTTGATCCAGAAGCTGCAAAGAAAACACCCTTCGGGACAACCATTGCGCATGGGTTCTTAAGTCTCTCGCTTCTGGCTCACCTCGCGCCTAAAATTACACCAAAACCAGAAAACGTTCAGATGGGCGTGAATTATGGATTGAACAAGCTGCGCTTTCTAACTCCGGTTAAGGTAGATCAGGAAGTTCGGGTCAAAAGCAAGGTTTTGGATGTAACTGAAAAACGGCCTGGCCAGATCCTTGTCACAAGCGAAGTTACGCTTGAGATTAAAGGTGAAAAGACACCAGCTTTGATTGCTGAGTGGCTGGGCATGACCTTTCTGGGTGAGTGATTAATCTTAAATTTTATTAGGAGTTTTTATGTCTATTCGTTTTGATGGCCGTGTTGCCATTGTCACGGGCGCTGGTAATGGTCTTGGACGTTGCCACGCGATTGAGCTTGCAAAGCGGGGCGCAAAGGTTGTTGTGAATGATCTGGGCGGAAGCCGTGATGGAAGTGGGGCTTCCAGTGATGCTGCTAAGGCAGTTGTTGCTGAGATCGAAGCTGCTGGTGGTGAGGCGATGGCCAATGGCGCTGACGTTACCAACTATGATCAGGTTGCTGCCATGGTGCAGGACGCCAAGGACAAATGGGGCAGCGTTGATATTTTGGTGAATAATGCTGGAGTGCTCCGCGATAAATCTTTTAACAATGTGGAGCTGGACGATTTTAATTTTGTGCTGAACGTCCATTTGATGGGCAGTGTAAATTGTACCAAAGCTGTTTGGCCGATTATGCGGGAGCAGAATTATGGCCGGATCGTGATGACGACATCCTCAAGCGGCCTTTATGGTAACTTCGGGCAAACCAACTATGGTGCCGCAAAAATGGGCGTCATCGGCCTAATGAACACTCTGGTTCTAGAGGGTGGTAAATATGGCATTCGGGTGAATGCCCTGTCCCCTTGTGCCGCCACTCGGATGACAGAGGATTTGATGCCTGAAAATCTCTTGGATCTATTGAAGCCGGAGTCTGTAACGCCAGCTCTTCTCTATCTTGTCGGTGAGGACGGTCCAAATAGGACAATTATTACTGCAGGCGCAGGCACTTATGCTAAATCCATCATCTATGAAACTGGTGGCATGTGGCTTCCTGAAGAAGATCAGACACCGGAAAAAATTGCAGAAAATTGGGATACGATCTCTGATCCTTCAACCCAAAAGGAATACACAAGTGGCAACGATCAGACGCAGAATATGTTGACGAAAGCTGCAAACGGATTGGGTATTAAACTAAGCTAAAACCTTAGGCATCTGGTACCAAATTTCACAAGAATGGCCCGTCTATTTGCGGGCCATTTTGCGTTTCATAAGTATTATTTAAAATATGTTGTCACCTGCTGCCACCTGCGGCTAGAATTTAGAAAAAATGGGGAGGACAGGTGACAAGAAAAACAGGATCCAGCGCCGAGAAGACGCTGGCTGCAATACGTCGTGCGGGAATCGACCGCCTATATAAGCAAGGTTTCGCCGGTATGACGTTACGCGAGTTGGCTGCAGATGTAGGGATCCAGGCTGGGTCTTTATACAATCATTTCTCGAATAAGCAGGAATTATTATATAGCATCCTGATATTCGTGATGACCGAGTTGCTGGATGAGCTGAAGTTGTCTTTGCAATCTGCAAAAGATCCTCATTCAGCGTTGATGGCATTCGTTGAGTGCCATGTTATTTTTCATTGCGATAAACGTAAGGAAGTTCTTGTGAGCACGACTGAACTTCGTAGCTTAACACCCGAAAATTACAGGAGAACTATTGAGTTTCGTGATCAATATGAAAAGCAGCTCAAGGATATCCTGATCTGGGGAGCTCAGGAGAATTATTGGCAAGCAGTAGACTATAAAATAGCTACAAAGCTAATCCTTGGAATGATGACGAGTGTGGGCGTTTGGTACCGGACCGATGGTCCCGTTGACAAAACAGGTATTGTCAAAATTTATCAAGCTACGGTTGATAATCTCCTCAAAAATGAAATGCAATCACTGAGAATGCACGCTTTATGATTGAGGGTTAAAAAACAAGTTTCTGTATATTTTTAGAGTTTGTGAATATTTTTTGGCATAAAATCTCGTTGTCTTTTCTATTATCAGGCTTGGTATTAGAAATCTGGTTCGGCAGCCTGAATAACTATTGATAAGTAAATGCTTGAAAATTATCTAATTACTGCTCAATCCCGCCTAAAAAATAGAATTAGAGAACTTGTTTTCCCAGTATCCCTATTTGTAATTTTGGCGTGCTCTGTTCTTGTCTACGCAATTGTTAAGAGTGCCGAAACTCAGGATAGGGTCGAGATAGATACCTCTATCGATTTGGTCAGCGCGTTGCTGAAAAATCAGGAAAACCATCTCAGGGATATCGTGTTTGATCACACTTACTGGGACGCTGCAGTCATTAATTTGGTCTTAAAACCAAATAAGAGCTGGGCAGATGATAACACTGGTGTTTATTTAACAGACTATCATGAATTGTCCGGTAGTTATGTCGTCGATCGCGATGGAAAGACAACTTATGCTGCCGAGGATGGTGAAGCTGTCGATACGCAAATCGAAGATCGATTTCCGGGAATAAGCTCCTTCCTCAATATTGTTAAATCTGGTTTTCAGCCTGAAGTTTCCGAGAGCGTTGGTAGTGTATTCATGAAAGACGCGGATGGCGCAGTTCATCTGGTCGTCGGTGCCGTTCTTCAAAGTGATTATGTAGACCTTTCAGATGATGAAGGGGACAAAGCGACAGCGTTGCAAAATATGCTGATCCTGTCGAAGGCTATCAAGGGGCCATTTCTCATAGAACTATCTGAGCAGTTTAATATTCCTGAACTTACAATTAGAAATGAGGTGGAAGAGCCGAAAGAAAAATTCGGGTACCTGCCCATAAATGGATCAGATGGTCGCATTCTAGGGTGGCTTGAGTGGAAACCAACTTTGCACACGGAAGAGCTCGTCAATTCTGTATTTAAGAATGTTTCTCTAATCTTGGTGGGTCTTTTGTTGCTGACCCTTTTTATCGGATACAAGGCTGTCAAACTAACCAGGGAACTCGATTCAGGAATTAATGAGTATAAAGCAGAGCGAAAGACATTGCTCGAATATGAACGTGCAATTTCTGAGTTGGGGCGCGGAGAGTCCTTGTATGAAATGTCGATAGACCTGGCTTTTGAGCAAATTGCGGGGAGTGCCGTAAGGAATTTGCTTGTTGATCAGGTTGGCGTCTGGGAATTGATTGAGGAGCCACGCCAGATGGTTTGCATGTCTGTCTATGGGCAGACTACGCACGCGCAACAAAAAGGAGTTGGAATTCCCCTTACAGATTTCCCAGAATTGGAAACTGTTTTTGAGGAACGCCGCGGATATACTACCAGTAATATTCTAGAAGACACTTTATTGAAAAAAGCTGCAGAATTGTGGCTGGGATCATCAGATCCTGTTTCTGTGCATTTGGTTCCTGTGTTTCGCAGAGGGGTCGTTGAGGGTTTTGTTCATTTTGCCAGCTGGAACCCTGATTTTGATTGGTCAGAAGAAAAAAGAAGGTTTGCGCGAAGCCTGGTGAATATGATCGCTCTGATCCTTGATACACATGCGCAAAAAGAAGTTGAGCTGGAGCTCCGCAGGGCCAAGAATATGGCGGAAAAGGCGAATATTGCGAAGACAGAATTTCTTGCAAATATGAGCCATGAACTTCGAACACCCTTGAATGCGATAATTGGCTTTTCGGATATCATCAAGCAAAACATTTTCGGGCCTGTTGGGTCGCAAAAATATGTGGACTATGTCGAAGATATCAATGTTAGTGCACGGCATCTTCTGAGTTTGATTAACGAAATTTTGGATGTGGCAAAAACGGAATCCGGTACTTATCGGATTTATCCTGAACCTCTTGAATTGGTCAGCGAATTACAGACTTGCAGGCGGCTTGTTGAAGGACGTTTTCCTGGAAAGTCGATTGAGGTAACGATTATTCCTGACCCAGACTTAAAGATTGTCGAGGTCGACCCCAAATCGTTTCGACAGGTTATCCTCAATATCATGACAAATGCAGCCAAATTCACAAAGTTGGATTGCAAGATTGATGTCACTATCGAAGCGGCAGGTGACGTGTTCACGTTGAGGATTGTGGATAATGGTGTTGGCATTCCAGAAGATCAGATCAAAGAAATCTATAAGCCCTTCCGACAGGTTGAAAACGCCTTTAATAAACGATTTGAAGGAACGGGTCTTGGTCTTGCAATTACGCGTGCTCTTGTGGAACTTCACGGGGGAACAATAGAAATTGAAAGTGAATTGGATCAGGGAACGACAGTCATCATCAACCTGCCTGTCCAGTGTAAAGCCGTCTCTGACCAGGAAGAGCTGACAAAAGAGCTGCCGCGTGCCGTCGATATGTGATTTTGGAGAAATGACGTTTTTCTGTTGAAAAAATGTGGGTATTGGGCCCGATGCCAAATTATTTGTTTGAATTGCAACTGTATTCTTGAGCTTTTCAAATAAACAGATACTCTGTCGATAAAATTTCGATAATCCATTTTCGACAGGTAGAGGCATATGGAACCCAGAGACGTAAGAACAATCGAAGACGCAAAAGCTATCGTTGAGGAACGAGGGCTTGAATACGTAAAAGTTGGCGTGTTTGATGTTGACGGCGTTATGCGCGGCAAATATCTCAGCAAATCCAAATTTTATAGCATTCTTGAAAAAGGGTTCGGATTTTGTGACGTAGTTCTAGGCTGGGATGTAGAAGATCAGCTTTATGACAGGGAAAGCTACACAGGTTGGAAAACCGGTTATCCGGACGCCACAGTAAAAGTCGTCATCGATAGCTGCCGCGAAATTCCGATGGAAGATAATATGCTTCTGTTCCTTTTGGAATTTGGAGATCGTGCAGAGAAAGTTTGCCCACGGGGAACATTGAAGCGGATGATTGCGAAAGCCAATGATATGGGTTTTGCGGCAACGGCAGCCTGTGAGTTTGAATTTTTCCTATTCAATGAAACACCGAAATCTGTTCGTGAAAAGAACTACAAGGATCTTGAAAATTTCACGCCTGGTTTCTTTGGCTATTCCATGCTCCGGGCTTCAACAGAGTCAGAATTTTATGAGCAGCTTCTGGAACTTTGCCTGATAATGGATATGCCACTGGAAGGTCTGCACACAGAAACAGGTCCTGGAGTCCTGGAAGCAGCAATTGGCTATGATGAAGCTTTGGCAGCTGCTGACAAAGGCGCACTTTTTAAGACTTTCACCAAAATTCTGGCGCAAAAGAATGAATTGATGGCGACCTTTATGGCCAAGTGGTCCCCGGATTATCCAGGGCAAAGTGGTCATATTCATATGTCCCTGCAAAAGGAAGATGGCTCCAGTGCGTTTTACGAAGCAGGTAAGCCAGAAAACATGAGCGATGCCATGCGCCATTTCATTGGTGGCCAACAAAAACTTATGCCTGAACTTCTGGCTATGGTTTCGCCAACGATTAATAGTTACACCCGTCTCATTCCAGGTTTTTGGGCACCAACAGAAGCAAGTTGGGGTGTTGAAAACCGGACTTGTGCCTTGCGCGCTATTCCAGGTAATGAAAAATCCCAGCGCGTTGAGTATCGGATAGCTGCAGCGGATATGAACCCTTATCTAGCTGTAGCAGCTGCTTTGGGATCTGGCCTTTGGGGAATTGAAAATAAGATTGAGCCGACAGAAGGTATTGTGGGCAGTGCCTATGATAAGGAATTCCCAGAAGAGCTTGCCTTGCCAAGAACTTTGGGCGAAGCGGCTGAGCGGCTCAAAAATTCTGCGGCGGCAAGAGAGCTGTTCGGCGATGAATTTGTTGATCATTACGCCATCACTCGTGATTGGGAAGAGCGGGAATTTCGAAAAGCAATTACCGATTGGGAGCTACAGCGGTATTTCGAGATTATCTGATTTTAAAAATATCTGGAACTGGGGCAGGGTAGTGCATGCTGTTTAACTTGGATCGGCATTCGAATATCAGTATCCAAGAGCAACTGCGAACTGCCATTGTCTCCTCCATTTTGGGTGGGCAACTCCGCGCTGGTGCTTTGTTGCCCTCCACACGATCCCTTGCAAAGAAACATCAAATCTCCAGAACGACTGTCGTTTTGGTCTATGAGAAACTGGTGGAAGATGGATTTATCGTCTCTGCCAATCGTTCTGGGTTTCGAGTAAGCCCCGAATTGCCTTTGATCACAGCAAGCGCACCTCTCAAGCCGGACAGTGAGAAACCGAAAACCAATCTTGACTGGGCCAGTCGATTTTATTTAAGGCCAAGTGAACAGCGGAATATAACCAAGCCATTAAACTGGCAATCATATCGCTATCCTTTTGTTTACGGGCAACCAGATCCAGCCCTTTTTCCGCTAGCGCAATGGAGAGAATGTTCACGTCAGGCGATGAGCGAGCTTTCCATGCGGAACTGGTCTAGTGATGCGATTTCTGAAGATGATCCCCAACTGGTTAGCGAGATCAAAACCAAGCTTTTACCAAAGCGCGGGATATTTGCAAAAGATGATGAGATCTTGATTACTGCCGGAGCCCAGAACGGCCTATATCTGATCTCAGCCTTGCTGATGGGCGGGGGCGCTAACGTCGCTATTGAAGAACCTGGATATCCAGATGCGAGGAATATCTTTCAAATAAATGGGGGCAATCTCTATCCCACGACTTTGGATGATCAAGGAGCGATCCTTGGGGAGGCCGCCTATCAGTCTGACTACATCTTTTTAACACCCTCTCACCATGCGCCGACAACGGTGAGTATGAGCATGGAGCGACGACGAGCCTTTATGGATCTTGCGTCACGGGAAGACAAAATCATTATTGAGGATGATTTTGAGTGTGAGATGAATTATCTGGGGGAAGACGTCTCCGCCTTGAAGGCAGAAGATGTTGATGGCCGGGTGATATACCTTGGTAGCTTGTCAAAGTCTATGTTCCCGGGTTTGCGCTTGGGGTATGTGGTTGCTGATGCCAAGTTAATAAGGGAGATGAGGGCGTTGCGGCGGTTAATGATGCGCCATGTTCCCAGCAACAATCAGCGGACGACTTCTCTATTTCTCGCTTTGGGGTTTCATGATGCTTATGTCCGTAAACTGAACAGGGTTTACGCAAAACGGTCAAAAGTGATGGCCCGAAGTCTGGAGCAGTATCTTCCTGAGATGAGTGAACGTCCAACTTTTGGGGGGACGAGTTACTGGTTGGAAGGATACTCACAATTAAACTCACATGAGTTAGCTGAGCGTGCCTTAAAGGAAAGTATAGTGATCGAGCCGGGGAGTAATCATTTCCTCGAACCAGTTGGTAATGAGCGGTTTTTTAGGCTTGGTTTCTCGTCAATTTCAGAAGATCGGATTGAGGAAGGAGTTCAAATTTTATCCTCTCTGTTGAGAAAATGACTATTCTGGTATGAGCTAATATCAGAAACTGGACCTATAGTTATTAAAGCTTCTCATCTACCTAGTAAGCATAAGAAAGTTCCGGGAATGATCCATCGGAAGAATTAATTTAGTCAGAGAGGTCTGCAATGGGATATACAACGATTGAAGTGGAACCAATGGCTAGCGCGCTAGGTGCACATGTCCATGGTGTTGATTTTTCAAAACCCCTTTCCGATGAACAATTTCAGGACGTACATGACGCGTTGGTCGAAAATTCAGTCATTTTCTTCCGCAACCAGGAATTGTCTCCTGAAAATCAGCTGGATGTGGCGCGTCGGTTTGGAACTCCGGAAGTGCATCCAATTGTTGAAGGTTCCAACAAGCATCCAGAATTGATTGAAGTTTTAAAACCGGCCGGCGAAGGCGCTTCCTTCGGGACAGGTTGGCACACAGACAATACTTTCTTTGAAAAGCCGAGCATGATTACGATGCTATACGGTATTGAAACTCCACCTGTTGGTGGCGACACGATGTGGGCTAGTATGGAAAAAGCCTATGATCATCTGTCAGATGGTATGAAAGAATTGCTCGATGGTCTTGTGGCAATTCATTCTGCGAAAGTTGCATTTGATCCTCGGAAAACAGCAGAAAAATATGAAGGGCGTCATTCGCTTAAGTATAAGTATTCGGAGGCCGTCGAGGAAGAAGTCGAGCATCCACTTATCCGTACGCATGATGTCTCTGGCCGGAAAAGTATTTTTGTGAACCCAATGTTCACGATCCGGATCAAAGGCATGACTGAAGCTGAAAGTGCCCCAATTCTGAAGTATCTATACGACTTCTCCACACAGCCTGAATTCGCTTGTCGCTTCCGGTGGGAAGATAAATCGATTGCCATGTGGGATAACCGTTGCACACAGCATTATGCGATGAACGACTATGTTCAATATAAGCGTCTAATGCGTCGGGTCACGATCGGCGGTGATGTCCGTCCAAGCTAACTAGTAGCGAGTTTTTTTGTTGTTTAGTTTGGGGGTACAGGGATGGCGCGCCGGAAAATGAAAATCTTGGTTCTGGATGGATATCCGGCAGACCACCGTGTAGAGCTGGCGGCCCATAGGGGTACGCTCGCTGGTGAATTATATGCAGCCCGGCTGATTGAGTGTGAGCCGGATTGCGAAACACATGTCATGTACCCTGCAGATGAAAACTGTGAGCTACCTATTGGTCAGGCATTGAGCGGTTATGACGGGATCGTCTGGACCGGTTCCAGCCTGACTATTCATGATGATCAGGATCCGCGCGTTGTCCGTCAGATCCGTTTTGCCCAGGCCGCTTTTGAGGCAAAGGTCCCCATGTTCGGAAGCTGCTGGGCAGCGCAAATGGCGGTGACAGCAGCAGGTGGATATTGTGCTTTAAATCCAAATGGCCGTGAGTTTGGGATCGCTCGAAAGATTGAGCTGACACCTGCCGGACGAGGGCATCCCATGTATGCCGGAAAGACAAATGTCTTTGATGGATTTACCAGTCATCAGGATGAGATTACGCATGTCCCAAGCGGTGCAACCATATTGGCCGCAAATGCCTTCACCAGTATTCAGGCTGTTGATGTGACGTATAAAGGCGGAAGTTTCTGGGCGGTACAATATCACCCTGAATATGATTTGCATGAAGTCGCCAGTCTCTGCCGTTGGCGGAAGCAAGGATTGACGGAGCAAGGGAACTTTGCCTCCATCAAAGAGGCCGAAGGCTTTATTGGGAAATGGCAGGCTCTGCACGAAGATCCTAAGCGGTCAGATCTTCGCTGGCAGCTGGGGATTGATGACGACGTCCTGAATACAGATATCCGGTATCTCGAACTTCGAAACTGGCTAGCAGCTAAAGTCTATCCCCGCTTGAACTGATAACTCAGTCAGCAATCAGTACTTCGGTTGAACTTAATTGGTCCGCCAGATCCTTCGGAGGTGCTTGATCTGAGATCAGGATATCCACTTGATTGAAATCTGCGACTTTTACTGTGCCGGGGCGATTGTATTTTGTGTGATCAGCAACGACAATCACCTGACCAGCTTGCGGGAGGATTGCGCGTTTGAATTCAGCTTCAGCCAATTCGAAGTCTAGATAGCCTTGCTTAGCTTGCACTGATCCCATGGATAGAATGGCTTTCTGCACAATGAACTGACGAGCAAATTCAACTGCCGTTGGACCGTAAGCCGCGCTGTCATCTGAGCGTATTTCGCCACCAGCCATAAAAACCCGATTATTGTTGCGAGAACAAAGCTCCCGAGCGACCTCGGTCGAATTCGTGACAATTGTGAGGTTCCGGTAATTGATCAACTCTTTAGCGACATAGCAGGATGTGCTGCCATTATCGATAAGAACGGTATCGCCGTCTTTGATCAGGGTTGCAGCTCGCCTTGCAATTCGTTGTTTTTCGTCTCTTTGTTCCTGCAGTCGGCTCATGAATGGTGGTTCATGAGAATTATGGGGTAGCATTACACCGCCATGAATTTTCTCGACAGTTCCTGTTGCGGCTAAATGGCGAATATCCCTCCGAATGGTTTCGTCAGAAACATCCAAGGCTTCCGCCAGTTCGATCACACTGCATGACTTACGAGCTTGCAGGAACTTCATGATTTCTAACTGGCGTTTTGACTGTTTAATCATTGGAAAACAACTCATCTTGCGGGGACGACTGAAGCCAATCTACCATGAGATGAGAGAATTGAAAGTGTAAATGTGGAATTCCAAAAATGGAACACTGATTTTGTTGGAAAATTGATGATTGCTGTTGTGTTTTATGTATTCCTTATGGACCTGTTTGAAAAAATGGTTGAGATAGGCTCCTGAAAGTGACTAAATACCGCAATTGAACGGAGTGACCCCAGCTCCTCCTTTTTTCTCAAAGATAACGGATGGATTGAACGTATGCCTGAGAGTTTGAAATGTTATACGCCTGTTGATGGGAGCCTGTATCTGGAAAGACCTTATATGTCTTCAGATGAGATCCCAGAGTTAATCCAGAAGGCGAAGGCTGCTCAAAAAGAATGGGTTCAAAAATCAGTGGCGGAACGTGCGGCAATCCTGACCAAATGTGTCGACGTGTTTGTGTCCAAAAAAGACAAAATTTCTGAAGAACTGGCTTGGCAGATGGGTCGTCCAATTCGCTACGGCGCTGGAGAGGTCGGCGGTTTTGAAGAGCGGGCTCGATATATGATCGAGATTGCTGCAAAGGCTTTGGCGCCTGTTGAGATCGAAGAAAAAGAGAATTTCACACGTTATATTAAGCGGGAAGCCCTTGGTGTTGTCTTTACAATTGCCCCATGGAATTTCCCTTATATGACTGCTGTAAATTCTATTGTACCCGCGTTGATGGCTGGAAATGCTGTAATCTTAAAGCATGCAACTCAGACGCATCTTTGCGGCGAGACAATGCGCGATGCGTTTGTGGAAGCAGGGCTGCCTGCAGATCTTTTCCAGTTGGTTGTTGCAACACATGATTTCGCAGCTGACTTGATTAAATCTGGCGGTGTCAATTTTGTTGCCTTCACAGGATCTGTTCCTGGTGGCGCAGCCATCGAGGCGGCTGCCTCTGGTCAGTTCATCGGTGTGGGTCTTGAGCTTGGCGGTAAGGATCCGGCATATGTCCGCGCAGATATTGATCCTGTGTTTGCAGCCGAAAATCTTGTGGATGGTGCCATGTTCAATTCTGGTCAGTCCTGCTGTGGGATTGAGCGGATTTATGTTCATGAAGATGTGTATGATGATTTTGTCGACGCGGTAGTGAAGACAGTTAATGACTACAAGCTTGGCTCTCCCCTGGATCCTGAGACTACTCTTGGGCCTTGTGTGAATGCAAAAGCAGCCGATTTTGTTCGTGGCCAGGTAAAGGACGCTGTTGCGGCTGGTGCGAAAGCGCTAATTGATCCAGCGAATTTCCCGGCTGACAAAGAAGGTACAGCTTATCTTGCGCCTCAGGTCGTCGTCGATGTTGATCACAGCATGCGCATTATGACAGAAGAAAGCTTCGGTCCAGTTGTTGGCATCATGAAAGTTTCCTCCGACGAGGAAGCAATCCGGTTGATGAATGACAGTGAGTTTGGTCTGACAGCTTCAATCTGGACGATGGATGAAGATAAAGCCGTTGAAATTGGAGATCAGATTGAAACAGGAACCTGGTTTATGAACCGTTGTGATTATCTGGATCCAGCACTAGCATGGACTGGTGTTAAAAATTCTGGTCGAGGTTGTACATTGTCTTCCGTCGGCTATGAAAGCCTGACACGTCCAAAATCCTATCACTTACGACACACTATTTAAGGGTCTGAATTATATGTCTGAGACGATCAACCAATTGACCGGAAACTGGAACTACCCAACTGCGGTTCGATTTGGTGCTGGGCGCGCCAAAGAAATCGGGGCCGCTTGTAAAGAACTGGGGATGACTAACCCTCTCTTGATTACTGATCCAGGATTGGCTTCATTGCCAATGGTTCAGGATGCTGTTGCATCTTGCGAAGCGGAAGGGTTGAAATGTGCGGTCTTTAGTGAGGTGAAGCCCAACCCGGTTGGTGAAAATGTGGATGCAGGTGTAAAGGTCTATCATGACGGTGGGCATGATGGCGTTATCGCATTTGGCGGTGGATCTGGTCTGGATGCGGCCAAAGCCGTTGCGCTGATGGTGGGGCAGGATGGCTCTGTATTTGATTTTGAGGATGTTGGAGATAATTGGACACGTGTGAAGCCAGAAGGTGTCGCGCCGATTGTTGCGGTACCAACAACCTCAGGAACCGGATCAGAAGTGGGCCGAGCTTCGGTAATTACTGACATGGCAAACCATGTGAAGAAGATTATTTTTCATCCCAAGATGCTACCAAGCATTGTGGTTGCTGATCCAGGATTAACCGTAGGTCTCCCGCCTCATATTACGGCTGCCACGGGCATGGATGCTCTTTCACATAATCTTGAGGCATACTGCTCGCCTTTCTACCATCCAATGGCGGAAGGGATAGCGATTGAGGGTATCCGATTGGTGAAGGAATATTTGCCTGCCGCGACAAAGGATGGAACTGATCTTGTTGCCAGAAGCCAGATGATGGCAGCGTCTACAATGGGCGCAACAGCTTTCCAACGGGGACTGGGAGGCATGCACGCACTCGCGCATCCTTTGGGGGCATTATATGATGCGCATCATGGAATGTTGAATGCGATCCTGATGCCATATGTTCTGGTTCGAAATAAAGATGCCGTTTCTGATCGCTTAAGCCGATTGGCCGCATATCTCGGCCTGGCTGATGCAAGTTTTTATGGCTTCCTCGGCTGGATTCTTGAACTTCGCAAAGAACTTGGAATTCCTCATGATTTGAGTGCTTTGAATATCTCGGATGAAAAAGCGGAACTGGTTGGTAAAATGGCTGTTGAAGATCCGTCATCGGGTGGCAATCCTATCCAGCTGACAGCAGCAGAATACACAGAGGTTTTCTTGAATGCTGTTAGTGGCAAGCTAGACTAATATTTGTTCATAATTGAATGAACTTGAAAGGGCCGGTTTTGCCGGCCCTTTTTTTAGGTGCTGGTGAAGATGACGATAATAATCCCAACGCTGAGGACAAAAGAGGCAATAAGCCGCCTTGCAATTGCACCTTCATTTAGAAAGTATCCTCCAATAATGACGGAAAGAGGTATTGATGCTTGGCGCACGGTTGTGACCGCTGCGACATCGCCACCCTGTTCATAAGCCATCAGAATGAGTAAGTAGGATCCATAAAGGCAACAGATCAGTTTGAGATGCAGCATTGGGGCTCTTATGATGCGGGTTACCCCAAAATACTGAGGAAGCGTGTATCCGTTCAAACGGTAAGTAATTGCTAGAAACGGCCAAACGAGTATTTGTACCCAGAAGAATAGAACTGCCGGTTCGATCTCCTTCATAAGGCGGGCATCGGAAAGCGAGTAGATGCCCGTTCCGCACATGGCTAAAACTGCTAGCAAAAAAATTCGCCAATCTGCGAAGATATTTACACCGCGCCGGTATAGCAGAAGAACCGCACCAAAAAGAACAAGAGCGATCCCGACCAAGACTTCCCAGTCATAAACTTTGCCTAAAACGAAAAAGCTAAAGCCCACAATAAACACAGGTGAAGCCCGAATGATGGGGTAATAGGCGGAGAGGTCGCCCCGCTTGAGTGTTGCCACAAGTGAAAGGCTATAAAGCAACTGCCCGGTGACTGAAATGGCGATAAAGAAAAACTGGTCCGCTGTCAGAAAGAAGTCAGCCCCTGTAATCAAGCCATGTAGAAGCCCAACAAATGCAGCTAAAAGGCTTAGCGTCAGAAAGGCGGCTTCTGGCTCTGGATCTTTTTTGATCAATAAATTCCATAAAGGATGCAAGCCAGCGGATAGAAGAACAAGGATGGCGATAGAGAGAGGCAAGTTAGGATCTTTTCATGGAGGGAAGGAAGCTAGGAGCTGTGAACATTAAAGAATGCAGTTATTGGCTTTAGAGGTTTTTTCTCTTTCAGGCAGACAAGCGATTCCGTCATAGTGGCTTTGCAATCGGTCAATTTGAGGGCTTTAAGACGATTGTCATGTCCGAACTCTGGCTCGCTCACAATACCAACACCGATTTCTGCCGCGACAGCTTCGCGAGCAGCTTCCCGCCCTTGAACTTCCATGACGATGTTCATGTGCAGATCCGCATTCCTAAATTCTTCCTCTGTGTGATCGCGGGTTCGAGACCCAGGCTCACGAATGATCAACGGGTAATCGGATAGCTCTTTTAAGGTGATTGTATCAGTTTTCGCGAGCGGATGAGATTTAGCGACAAAAGCGACCAATGGATCTTCGCACAGTGTTATGGCGTGAAATCTTGGATCATTTGGCATGTCTGCAACGATCCCGATGTCATAAGAAAAATCCAAGAGGCCGGCGATGATTTGATCAGCAACACCCATCCTAAGGCTGACAGAAATACCACCAAAACTTTTCTTAAATTTGCCAATTAGGGGTATGATGTGAAGAGGCGTGTCGGCAGCCACATTGATGTGACCTTTTTCCAGACTTTGATGGGCATTCAAAAGATCAATGGCTTGTGTTTCCAGCTGAAAGGATTTTTGGGTGATTTCCAACAGTTGATGACCTAGCGGTGTTAGTTGGACGGTCCTTTTGTGCCGGTTAAATAGGAGGACGTTAAAGCGCTCTTCCAGTTTCTTGACTTGATCGGAGACAGCCGGCTGAGTAAGGCCAAGATGATCAGCTGCCTTTGAGAAGCCGCCTTGGGTTGCAACGGCATGAAAGGCCCTGAATTGGGAGTAGTACATATCTAGAACTTATATATGACATAAAATAAAAAGCTTTGAATTATACTATTTCTTGAGTTACCGTCAGGGTCAAGCATTATTCCAGGTTTTCTGATCATATGCGGCAGTTTGTGAATTAATTTCGCTATGATGTGGATTTTGTGCAGTTTTTTGGTAAAATGCTTTTTCAATTCCAAAAAATCCCAAAAAATAAGCGGATTTGGAGTTGAAAATTGGGAGGTCGTCATAAAACCATAACAGTTTGCGAGCATGAATAAGCCGGCAAGCAACAAAGCGGGTTGTGAGTAAATGCAACGCAAAGCTTATTTATGTTTGGATGATTTAAATGTGCCAATACAAAGGGGATGCACACATGAGATCTAGTCGTTTGAAGTCCATCATTGCGGGCGCCGTTGGCGCAGTAGTTGGGACAGTTGCAATGGCAACAGCAGTTTCTGCTGAAGAATTGACCGTTTACACGGCGGTTGAGGCAGAAGATCTTAAGAAATATGCGAAACGCTTCAACGAAGACTACCCGGATATTAAAATCAACTGGGTTCGTGATTCTACTGGAATTATCACGGCAAAGCTTCTAGCCGAAAAAGAAAATCCACAGGCTGATATCGTTTGGGGCCTGGCAGCAACAAGCCTGATGCTTCTTAAACAGGAAGGCATGCTTGAAGGTTATTCTCCTGCAGGTGTTGATAAGCTGGATCCTAAATTTAAGGATAAAGCAAACCCAACAACATGGACTGGTATGGATGCTTGGGTTGCATCTGTCTGCTTCAACACAGTAGAGGCGGAAAAGGCTGGCCTGCCGATGCCAAAGTCCTGGAAGGATTTGACAAAGCCTGTTTATAAAAACCAGGTGATCATGCCTAATCCAAACTCTTCAGGAACAGGTTTCCTGGATGTGTCTTCCTGGCTCCAACTTTTCGGTGAGAAAGACGGTTGGGCATATATGGATGCCCTGCATGAAAACATCGCTCGTTACACGCATTCCGGCTCCAAGCCTTGTAAGCTGGCTGCTGCTGGTGAAATTCCAATCGGTGTTTCCTTTGCATTCCGTGGTGCAAAATCCAAAGCTAAAGGTGCGCCTTTGGAGATTATCGTTCCTACAGAAGGTGTCGGTTGGGACATGGAAGCAACTGCTATCATTAAAGGCACAAAGAAACTGGAAGCAGCCAAGAAGCTTGCTGACTGGTCAGTAACCAAGAAAGCCAACGAAATGTATAACGAAGGTTATGCTGTAGTTGCTTATCCAGGTGTTGCGAAACCAGTGAAATTCTTCCCTGAAAACATCGCGTCAGCCATGATTGACAATAACTTTGAATGGGCTGCATCTAATCGGAAGCAGATCCTTGCTGAGTGGCAGAAACGTTACGATTCCAAATCTGAAGCCAAATAAGATTTGGTTTAAAGGGTCAAGGCCTTCGCTTGAGTGTCAGGCGAAGGCCTTTTTTAGATGTTTATCGCGGTTCCCCAGCCGTTTAGTAAAGAGCATGTTTTATGATGAATGAAAATTCCGGCACAGTTGGCGGATCCTATCTTGAGGTTCGCAATGTCACCAAAAAATTTGGCAGTTTTACGGCATTAAAAGATATTTCACTGGATGTGAACGAGGGTGAGTTTGTCTGTTTCCTAGGACCTTCCGGTTGCGGTAAAACAACATTGCTCAGGGCAATCGCCGGTTTGGATATTCAGACTCATGGGGCCGTTTTTCAGGCTGGTAAGGAAATTTCGAATTTACCAGCATCAGAACGGGATTTTGGGATCGTGTTTCAGTCCTATGCCCTGTTTCCCAACCTAACTGTTAATGACAATGTGGGGTATGGGCTGGTTAATATCAAAACCGGAAAATCGAAAATTAAGGAGAGAGTAGCCGAGCTCCTTGAACTCGTGGGTCTACCTGAGCAGGGAGATAAATATCCTTCTCAGCTTTCAGGTGGCCAGCAGCAGAGGGTTGCGCTGGCGCGCGCTTTGGCGATGTCACCGGGTCTTCTCCTGCTAGATGAACCGCTTTCTGCGCTGGATGCGAAAGTGCGGGTACACTTGCGCCATGAAATGAAAGAATTGCAGCGTCGCCTTGGGGTTACAACAGTTATGGTGACCCATGATCAGGAAGAGGCCCTGACAATGGCCGACCGAATTGTTGTTATGAATAACGGCGTTATTGAGCAAGTTGGAACGCCAGAAGAAATATACAGAAACCCGGCTAGTGCGTTCGTTGCCGAATTTGTCGGTACAATGAATTTCCTAAATGCAACGAAGGGACCAGACAGAAATATCAAGCTGGGGGATTATACACTCAGCCTGAATGAGGAGGAGCGTCAGAAATTAAACGGTTCTGAAATCCTCGTCTGTATTCGACCGGAAGATATCGTAGTTCGTGGCGTTGGCGAAGAAACTGAAAACTCGCTGCGGGTAGAAGTTAAGGATATGGAGTTCTTGGGCTCTTTCTGGCGGGCGACACTGGACTATGGTGATGGTGCGTCCGAAATTCTAGCTGATTTTTCCATCAATCTGGTCAGGGATCATAATATTCAGCGAGGCGGTGAGGCCTATATATCGGTGCCGTCAGATTGTATTCATATTTTCCCGGCTGAGGCGAACTCATGACTGATCAAGCCTTATATTCAGCGGAAGAGGTGAAGCCAAAGCTCAGTCGCGACGATTGGGTGATGAGAGCTTTCATTCTTGGGATAGGTGTGTGGCTGGTTATCACCTTGTTACTTCCGCTCTATGCCATGCTGTCCAAAAGCTTTCAAAACAAAGATGGCGGCTATATTGGGCTGAGTAACTATGTTGAATATTTTTCTACACCTGCGCTTTTTAACAGCATTGAGAATAGCTTCTTTATTGCTATCGTATCCACCATTATCACGATCTCTCTGGCGTCAGTTTTTGCCTTTGTATTAGCCAGATCAACAATTCCCTTCAAAGGAATGTTCAAGGGAATTGCGTTGCTACCCTTGCTAGCGCCATCACTTCTTCCTGGCATATCCTTTGTATATCTGTTTGGCCGGCAAGGCGTCTTGAAAGATTTACTGGGTGATTACAGCATCTACGGCCCAATCGGTATCGTGATGGGAGAGGTCTTTTACACGTTCCCGCACGCATTGATGATCCTGATCGCAGCATTTTCAATTGCTGATGCCCGTCTATATGAAGCAGCTGACGTTCTTCGAACAGGAAGAATTCGGACCTTTTTTACGGTTACGCTTCCAGGGATCAAGTATGGGCTAATTAGTGCCATTTTTGTTGTCTTCACACTGGTCATTACTGATTTTGGTATTCCGAAGGTTATTGGTGGGCAGTTCAACGTTTTGGCGACCGACATCTATAAACAGGTTATCGGTCAGCAGAATTTTGAAATGGGCGCAGTTGTAAGTGTTGTGTTGCTGATCCCAGCCATTGTTGCGTTTATGGTGGATCGCTTCGTTCAGCGAAAACAGGTGGCGATGCTGACGGCGCGGGCCGTTCCGTATGAGCCGAAACCACATTTTTGGTTGAATACGGCTTTCTTTATCTATTGTTGTGTCATTGGCGTGATGATCATCGGGATTATTGGCATGGCAGGCTACGCGTCCTTTGTCACCTTCTGGCCTTATAATCTGGAGCTATCGCTCAATAACTATAACTTCGACATCATGGATGGAGGAGGGTGGGACTCCTTTTATAATTCCCTGAAAATGGCCGCATATAGTGCGATATTCGGAACTGTGATCATCTTTACCGGCGCGTATATGGTTGAGAAAGCAAAAGGTTTTAGCCTGATGCGGTCAGTAATCCAGTTTCTGTGCATGATCCCGATGGCGGTTCCGGGGATGGTTTTGGGCCTGGCATATATCTTCTTCTTCAATCACCCGGATAATCCGCTCGGGTTTATCTACGGGACGATGCCGATCCTGGTAATTGTGACTATTGCTCACTTTTACACAGTTAGTCATCTGACTTCGATGACGGCATTAAAACAGATGGATCCGGAATTCGAGACGGTTTCCGCTTCTTTAAAGGTGCCATTCTATAAAACCTTTATTCGAGTTACGGTCCCTGTATGTCTGCCAGCTGTTCTTGATGTGTCGATTTATCTGTTTGTGAACGCAATGACGACCGTTTCCGCAGTTATTTTCCTTTATTCATCTGATACGTCACTGGCCTCAATCGCTGCCTTGAATATGGATGATGCAGGAGATGTGGCACCTGCTGCGGCCATGTGTATGGTCATTGTAGCCACATCTGCGACTGTGCGAGTCCTTCACGCCATTTTGTCGAGAGGCTTGCAGATGAGAACACAGGCTTGGAGGAAGCGGTAATGTCCTCAACCTTGCGTCCTCATCAATCAGAGGGGGACGTCAATTTATCTCCCCGACGTCGGGAGTGGGCTGAACAGAATATTGATGAAACCTCTAAATCCCTGCTAGAAAGAGATGCCAAATCTTTTCTCCATCAGTCCGTTTCGACCCCGTGTTTGAATACGATTTCAAAAGCAGAAGGTCCCTACATCTATGATGGTCAGGGACGTAAGCTTCTCGATTTTCATGGTAACAATGTTCATCATATCGGATATGGCCATCCTAAGTTGAAGGAGGCGATTACCCGGCAAATGAACGACCTTCCTTTCGCGCCTCGGCGTTTCACTTGTGAACCTGCTGTGGAGTTGGCAGAAAAACTGGCGGCGGTATCTCCAGGTGATCTATCCAAGGTACTTTATGCAACGGGTGGATCCGATGCGATTGAGATGGCTTTAAAAGTAGCTCGGGCCAAGACTGGGCGCTTTAAAACAATCTCTTTTTGGGATGCGTTTCACGGAGCCGGTTTTGGGGCTTCTAGTATCGGTGGGGAACAGCTCTTTAGGGGGCAGGCGATCGGACCACTACTTCCGGGAACAGAACATGTTGCGCCATATGCCTGCTATCGTTGCCCCTATGGATATGAAGTCAATGCGCAGGGAGAGCCCGATCTGCCAACATGTAAAATGACCTGCGCCAACATGGTTCGCTACGTGCTCGAAAAAGAAGGGAATGTTGCTGCTGTGATTGCGGAACCGGCGCGTGCTGTACCCTATACACCGCCGCCAGGTTTTTGGAAGGAAGTCCGGCAGGCCTGTAATGAAGCAGGTGCACTCCTAATTTTTGACGAGATCCCCACAGGGCTTGGAAAAACAGGACGCTTCTTCGCCTGTGATCATGATGAAGTCGTGCCTGATATTCTTGTTATGGGGAAGGCTCTTGGCGGCGGGATCTTGCCAATCGCCGCAACCTTGTGCCACCCAGATTTGGATGTTTTAGGTGAATATGCCATTGGACATTATACCCACGAGAAAAACCCGGTTACGACCCGAGCAGCTTTAACGACTATTGAAATTATCGAAGAAGAAGGGTTGGTTGAGAATGCTGCAACCGTTGGTGTGTATGCACTTGAGCGGATGCAAGATATGAAGGCTAGATTTCCAGTGGTTGGGGATGTAAGAGGTCGCGGTTTTCTGTTGGGCATGGAACTGGTCACTGATCAAGAAACGAAAAATCCGGCAACTGATACAGCTGAAGAAATTCTTTATAAGTCATTTGATGCTGGACTTAGTTTCAAGACAACAATGGGTAACGTGCTGACGTTTACCCCATCCTTGGTGACGTCTTTGAAAGAGATGGAATTTGCCATGGACGTCATTGAAAATGGACTTCGAGATCTCACTTATTAATATCATCAAAACTTATAAAATCGATCGTAAATAGCAATTTGACTTATTTGTTGGATGGGCGCCTTATAGCTTCAGATTATAGAAATAGCCTGCAATAAGGAGCAGTAGGATGAGCAGTCATTCTATCACGAAAATGGAATATCATACATCTGAAGGGACTTTTCAGGTTGGGGAAGAGCCTTATCTGCTGACACCAGGTCCTTTGACAACAGCAATCTCCACTAAAGCTGCGATGTTGAAAGACTGGGGGTCCTGGGATGATGATTTCAAGGCCGTTACTGCCGAAATTCGTAGTCGTCTTATTGCGATGTGTGGGGGGGAGGGAACATACGATTGTGTTCCCATGCAAGGGAGTGGGACCTTCTCGGTTGAGGCAGCCTTGGCATCGTTCATTCCTAGAGACGGAAAAGCTCTTGTTCTGATGAATGGCGCTTACGGCGGGCGTGCTGCCAAGACGTTAGAATATATTGGTCGGGACTATATCGCGCTTGATAAGGGCGATTATCTACCGCCAATGCCTGAAGAGGTGGAAGCAATCCTGAGCGAAAATCAGGACGTAACGCATGTTGTTGCCATCCATTGCGAAACCAGTTCCGGTATTCTGAACCCTTTAAAAGGCATTTCCGATGTGGTTCAGGCTGCGGGCCGCAAATTGATTGTTGATAGCATGAGTGCTTTTGGCGCTTTGCCTATTGATGTCTCTGATATTCCCTTCGAAGCCCTGGTCTCCTCTGCTAACAAATGCATCGAAGGTGTTCCAGGATTTGGGTTTGTGCTTGCCAAGAAGGCTGCTCTTGAAGCGGCTGAAGGCAACAGTCATTCGTTGAGCCTCGATCTTTATGATCAGTGGTCTTATATGAATAAAACTGGACAGTGGCGTTTTACACCACCTACCCACACTGTTGTCGCGTTTTTGGAAGCTCTTCGTCTGCATGAGGCAGAAGGAGGTGTCGCTGGGCGAAACGCGCGTTATGTTTCGAATAGAGATATATTGGTTTCGGGTATGCGTCGAATTGGTTTCGAAACCCTCTTGGAAGATGAATGGTTATCGCCTATTATCACGACATTCTTTAGTCCACGTGATCACAAATTCGACTTCAATCGGTTTTACAATGAAATCAAGTCACGTGGGTTTATCATATACCCTGGCAAACTGACAGTAGCTGACAGCTTTCGTGTAGGGTGCATCGGTGCATTGGACGCAACTGTTATGAAGGGCGTGCTAAAAGCCGTTGAAGAAAGCTGTGCAGTGATGGGAGTAACCGAATTTGGGCCTCCCGATGGAGTGAAATAGAACGAAATTGCATGCAACAACAGTACTGATAAGCCTGTTTGGTGGCGTCGCCCTACTTTTGTGGGGCCTGAGAATGGTAAATACTGGCGTCACCAGAGCTTATGGGCGAGAACTTGGTAAAATTCTCAATTTCAGTTTAAAGAACCGGTTTAACTCTTTTCTTGGCGGCCTTGGGGTCACCATGTTGTTGCAAAGCAGTACCGCCACAGCATTGCTGACTGCTTCGTTCGCAGGGCGCGGAATGGTCGCGGCTTCGGCCGGTATTGCTGTCATGCTTGGCGCCGATGTTGGTACAACACTGGTTGCGCAGGTTTTGAGTTTTGACCTTTCCTGGCTTGCTCCAGTTCTTTTGTTCCTTGGATTTATACGCCACTCAACCGCAAAATCGACGCGTGCAAAGAACTTGGGCCGTATTATGCTCGGCCTGGGGATGATGCTGACAGCGTTAAAGCTGCTTGTCGCCGCTTCTGAGCCAATTCGGGACTCTGAGGTCGCTCAGTTTGTCTTCAGCTCTTTAAGTGGAGAGCCGGTCATGACGGTACTGATCGGTGGACTTCTGACTTTCGTGGCGCATTCCAGTCTTGCGACAGTTTTGTTCATTTTAACTCTCGTTAAAACTGGCGGGATTCCGCTTGATGTGGCGTTTGCTATGATTTTGGGGGCAAACCTTGGGGGAGCACTTCCACCGCTACTTGCGACGTTGAATGCAGATGCTGCGTCAAGACGTCCTCCACTCGGCAATTTGATTTGCCGGTTGACTGCCGTGATTGTCGTGCTTCCTTTCCTGACTCTGGTGCAGGCAGAGATGGCTCGTCTCACGCCAGATATCACCCGTCAGGTAGTGAATTTTCATACCTTCTTTAATTTAGGTTTAGCTGCCTTCTTTATTTTCTTTACGGGACCAATGGGCCGTTTAACTGAAATTCTCGCCCCTGAGCGGGCATTGACTGACAGTAATGCGCCTGGACCCATTCACCTTGACCGCGCAGCTCTTGAAAGTCCTCAGTTGGCGATTGCAAATGCAATCCGTGATACTTTGCGGCTTGGGGATGTCGTTGAACAAATGTTTCGTAATTATCAGGTGGCATTTGAGAAGAATGACCCTCAGCTTCTAGAGAAGGTTAGGGATGCGGACGAGAGCATCAAAGAGTTTAACGCTGGCATCAAAAGCTATCTAACTGAACTTGGGCGGGAAAGTCTGGAAGAGGAAGATGAAGCCCGCTGTACAGAGATCATGACGTTCACGACCAATATGGAAAATATTGGAAATATCGTAGTCTTGAACATGGCCGAGCTTCTTGAGAGAAGTCGGGTCGATCAGGTGGTTTTCTCAAAAGAAGATATTGATGATCATCATAAACTCTTTGAAATGTTATTGAACAATCTCAAGCTATCTTTCACGGTTTTCCTCACTCAAGAAGTCGGGCAAGCCACAAATTTGCTGTCTGGGAAGCAAGCTTTGAGAGACAAGGAGCGTAAAGCCGTTAATTCACACCTTCAAAGGCTTCGTCAGGGTCCCGGTATGGATGAAATGTCCAGTGGCCTGCATCTTGGTTTGTTAAGTGATCTTCGTCGGATTAATTCCATGATTACGGCGGTTGCCTATCCGGTACTTGCGAAAGAGGAGAAGAAAAAGAAGTCAGCTCTTCAAAAAAATGAAACAAAAAAGAAGGACAAGTCGAAGAAGAAGCTGAAACCGGAACACAAGCTTTAAGGAGTGAGGAATGCGCTCACCTGAATTGGAGGTAAAGTCGCTGACAGTTTCAGATGCAGATCGACTTTTGGCATTGTCGCTCTCATTGGACTGGGACTTTACTCTAAAATACTGGCAGGTACTTTTAACGCTGGGACAGGTTGTTGGATGTTGTGATGAGAATGGAGAGCTTGTCGGGACGGCGTCTTTCATTTGTTATTCAGATCAATATTGTTTTGTCGGCGCCGTGATTGTAGCCGAACATATGCAGGGTCAGGGTATTGGTAAATCATTGATGGCGGAACTTCATCGCCGGATTGATAAACTCGGGTTACCAGCAAAATTGATTGCGACAGAAGAGGGGTTTCCGCTCTATCAAAAGCTTGGCTATGAAGTCGTGGATCATTGTACGAAAATGGTCATTGAAGAAAGTCAGGAGAAGCCCGCTTTGCCTGAACTGCCGGGAGTGACATTCCGTCCCATAACTGCAGAGCTTAGGGGAAAGATACAAGAGTTTGATGCGCAATTTTTTGGGGGGGATCGCACCCATGTCTTAAGCGCACTGCAGCAAGCTGAATATCCAGGCATAGTCGCCTTAGACAAAGCATCAGAAAGGGTGCTCGGCTTTGCTATGATGATCGATCGTTTCGAACATCTTTGTATCGGGCCATTAGTGGCAGAAACGGAAAATCTTGCGATCGCACTTATTCAAATGATGATTTATGGTCAGTCCAGAGCTATTCGTACGGACAGCTTATCTGATAAAGCGTCCTTCCGAAGCCGCCTAAGCGACTTGGGTTTTAAGCAAGATCAAACATCCCCAATGATGTTGCGTAGCCAGACAGGGTTTCATCAGGCGCGAGAGCAAGTCTTTGGAATAGTCACTCAGGCTATCGGGTAGCTTTTGGCCTCTCAAAGAAGAGGGAGAAGCCGGTCTGGATAATCTGTGATAATTGCGTCAACACCCCAATCCAGGAGTGGCTTGGCTGTTTCAGCATCATTAACTGTATAAATCAACAATTTGATACCTGCTCCTTGAACTGACTTCACGATCTCTGGCGTGACAAAGTCTTTGTCCATATGAAGACTGACGGCGCCAACGGCTTTAAGTCGTCGTTCCCATTCATCGGGTAAGACGTCTGTCAAATAGCCTCTGGGAATTTCAGGGGAAATTTCCTGGACAACTTCAAGGGCTTCGATATCAAATGAGGAAATCAGTGTTGGGGGTGACTTCTCACCCAGGGTATTGAGTTCCTCGAGGACTTTGCGTGCCGTTGGAACTTGCCAGCCTTCAAGAGGTTTGATTTCTAGATTAACACTCATTCCGAGTTCAACCAATCGCTTGAAAGCTTCCGTCAGAGTTGGAATACGGGCATCTGCAAACTCTGGTGCAAACCAGCTTCCGGCATCCAGGGATTGTATTTCAGAAAGTGTTTTTAGGCGAACCTTACCTTCTCCGTTGGTGCAGCGCCGAACATTATGGTCGTGACAGATGACGCATTGGTCATCACGTGTGAGCATGACGTCAATTTCAACAGAATTGGTTCCAAGCTCTAATGCCTTTTCCATTGAGGCAATTGTATTTTCCGGAGCATGTCCACACGCACCTCTATGGCCGATAATTCTCGGCATTACTTTAAAAAACTGATTGGACATGGATTGCTCCTGAACGGGTCGAGTGGGTATCAAAATAGGGTTTGTTGTTCGTCTGTTATCGCCCAATTTATAGGAGAAATACCATGCTCCTTCAAATAGTTATTTGTTGCAGAAAAATGTCCATTTCCGAGAAAACCCCGATTGGCAGATAAAGGGGAGGGATGAACACTTGTGAGGACCAAATGCTTGGTAGGGTCAATTAATTTTGCCTTGGCGATAGCATGATTTCCCCACAAGAAGAAGACCAGGTTCTGGCGCTCCCTGTTCAGTGTTTGGATGACTTCATCGGTCAGCCTTTCCCAGCCCTTCTTTTGGTGGGAAGCGGCTTTTCCTTGCTCAACTGTTAGAACCGTATTGAGCAGAAGTACCCCCTGGTTAGCCCAGCTCTGTAGGTTTCCATGTGTTGGAATTGGAAGTCCAAGATCTCTCGATATTTCTTTAAAGATATTTTTTAGAGACGGTGGGGTTGGAACTCCTCGCTTAACCGAGAAGGCGAGCCCATGAGCTTGACCAATCCCATGGTATGGGTCTTGTCCAAGAATAACGACTTTAACATCGGGTAAGGGGGTGGATTTCAGAGCAGTAAAAATTTCAGCCTTGGGCGGTAGAATGACCTTTCCAGACAAATATTCCTGTTCAAGAAACTTCTCAAGATTTTGCATAGGCTCACTTTGAAAAGTCGAAGTGAGATGCTTATCCCATGTCGGTTCAATTGTCGTAAACTGCATCATCTTATTAGTAAAATCATCGTTTTTTGAATGGCTTAATTAACGTTCTTAAGTCATTCTGGTATTTCATTCGAACCAAACTACTGCTGCGAAAGATGGATGCCAAGTTGATTATCTTTCGTATAGAAAAATTGGGTTTCAATTAAGTTTGCCTTTTAAAGTTAGACTTGACTTGTTTCTAAATTATCGCATCATTGTTTGTGTACATATAAAGGGACTGAGCATGGGGGACTATATTCGGCCAACGGAGCTTGAAAATGCTTTGTCCGTCTTGTCAAAAGGCGGATGGAAAGTCCTTGCGGGGGGCACGGATTATTATCCGGCCAAAGTTAATCTTAATCTCGACGATAATATTCTAGATCTTACGGCCCTTGAGAGTCTCAGAGGCATCTCAAAGCAGAATAACGGATGGTTGATAGGGGCTACAACCACGTGGACAGATGTTGTTCGCACCAATCTGCCAACCTTATTTGATGGACTGAAAAGTGCGGCAAGAGAGGTTGGGGGTATCCAGATTCAAAACAGTGGAACCGTCGGCGGAAATATTTGCAATGCATCCCCTGCTGCAGATGGTGTAGCGGCGCTTATTGCTCTAGATGCTGAGGTTAAAATTATTGGCCCTAACAGTGAGCGGAAACTTCCTTTAAAAGATTTTGTTTTGGGCAATCGGAAAACCGCGTTGGCCGCCAACGAACTTTTAAAGGGAATTTGGATCCCAGAAATTAAATCTGAAAATCTATCCAGTTCATTTTTAAAACTGGGTTCTCGCAAATATTTGGTCATCTCGCTTGTCATGGTTTCTGGCGTCGTAGGTTGGACATCTGATGGAACAATTACAGATATTCGCATCTGCCTGGGTGCATGCTCCCCGGTTGCCACTCGTCTCCACAAACTGGAGCAATCTTTACTCGGAAATCAGCTGACTTCTGATCTTGCACAAAAAGTTGAGGATCACCACTTCAATGAGCTTCACCCGATAGATGATGTTCGTGCGTCTGCAGAATATCGCATTGAGGCAGCCCAGATACTGGTGAAAAGACTGTTGTCGGGATCCTTGATGATCAGGAAATTGTTCGCTGCGATGCCTGCCCCGTTCTTTGTCGCATTCGCAAAGGCAAAAGTGGAGCCTGTGATCGTTATGGGAATATTGAAGGCAAATTGACACGATTGGATCCGCTTGTCGTGATGGAGCGTGGTGGCGCAGCTGTGCCGCTTCCAGAGTCTCCAGATCAGTGGGACGGTGAATTGCTGGCATCGTCTATCATGGTAACGGGTGTCGGCTCTGGTACAACCTATCCAGATTATAAACCTGCCCCATTTATTGTCGGTGCCGAGATTAATGGTGCGGATACAGTGACTGTCGTATCTGAGGGGGTATTCAGTTATTGCGGCGCTAAAGTCAAGATCGATACCGACCGGTATGTGGGGCCGGAAACAGCTCCCGTTTATGCGAAGGGAGAGCAGGTAGGTCATGTCACAACAGCTGAATATGGCAGTCAGATGCTGTCTATTGGCGGGGTGCGCCATCTAACCGGGGGATCGAAGAAAGAGGGGCGTATCACCTGCGATACGCTTCTCAGCCTTTGTAACCGGGAGGCAGTGGAGCTCACTGTTGAGGGAGGAGCGGAGCTTGTTGTCCAAGCTGGAGAGCCACCTGTAATTGATGGTACCCGTGAAGAGCGGATGAGGGTTGGCTGCGGGTCTGCTACGATCGGGATTTTTGCCCCCCAATGGCATGGAAAGGTAGATGAGGTGATCGTTGTCGATGACCATATCACCGGTGTTTTGAGTGAGCATCAGGCAGGGCAGTTTTTAGAAATGCCGGTTTCTGGCATTCGGGTTCGTGGCCGTCGTTCCACACCTGGTCGGTATTTTCAGGTTGCTGACCACGGTGCAGGGTGGGGCGGGACGAATGTAACCAATCCGCTTGATATTATCGATCGGATTGAACCGGACAAAGCCTTTCCAGGTATGCGATTACTCATGGTTTCAACAACGGGCCAAGATAGTGCTTGGTTTGTCCTTGATGAAAATTTGAATCCTGTTCAACAAGAGATGCCTGAGGAAATTTCTCTGGCCGTTGAGAGGATTGCTGAGAACTGTGAGCCAGCGCTTTGTTCTGTGTTGTTTATGGCCGGCGCAGGTGGGTCACTCAGGGCTGGGGTCACCGAGAACCCGGTTCGATTGACCAGATCAGTGAAAGATCATTTGACGAATGTCACTTGCGGTGGGGCTGAGACATTTATTTGGCCGGGCGGCGGAATAACCTTCATGGTGGATGTCTTGAAAATGCCTGAGAACTCATTTGGCTATGTACCGACCCCGGCCATTGTCGCCCCCATCGAATTCACAATGACCAAGCTGAATTTTCAAGCTTTAGGGGGGTATTCGAACCGGATCGTAACGGTTGATGAAGTCCTGAGCCGAGAAGCCGGCAGACTTGAGAAGCGTGAGACTTGAACGATGTATGCGCCTGCAATAGCTCGGTTGATGAAAGATGGAAAGCGGCTGCATTTACAGCATGGTCCGTCTGATCTGATCTGTGAAGCCTGGGGAACGCCAGAAGCTGTTGCAGCTGCATATAACGAAGTCTCCCGGTTTTTTGAAACGGTTTTAGAGGGATTAGTGGCAGATCTAGCAACGTTAAGACAGCCAGCACCAATTGTTCCAGTTTCCATTAGGAGCCCAATTTCAAAGCGAATGATTGAGGCGGCTAATCTGTTTTCAGATTATCATTATGTGACGCCCATGGCAGGTGTGGCTGGTGCCATCGCAGATGCCGTTCTGAGGAAGATAAGTGCCATAAAAGGTATTGAGAAAGCCTATGTGAATAACGGTGGAGATATTGCTGTTTATTTAAAACCGGATCAGGAGTTTAAAGCTGCCATCGTTAATAATCATGATGATCCAAGTTGGAATGGCACAGTTCATATTAAAGCTACAGATCAGATTGGTGGAATTGCAACCTCCGGATGGCAAGGAAGATCTTTTTCCTCTGGTATTGCTGACGCTGTGACTGTGTTGGCATCTAATGCCGTCTTGGCTGACGTGGCTGCGACCCTGATTGCGGGGGACGTTTTTGTTAAGAGCAGCGCCATCAAACAGACCCCAGTCTTTGAGTTGGATCCTGATAGTGATCTTGGGGATCGGTTGGTTACAACTGATGTCGGGGAACTGACTGACCGAGAAATAAACAAAGCATTGTCGGAAGGTGAAAAGACGGCCAAACTGTTTCAGTCTGCTGGATTAATCGGCGGGGTATACATATCCCTAAAGGGTGAGGTTCGGCAATTCTCACAACAGCGAACAATAATAAGGGAGAGAGTGGCATGAGTGATCTGGTAAAGGTACGCAAAATTATTACCGAAGTTGAAGAGGTCTGGCATGAAGGTGGTCCAGTTTTAGAAGCACCGATTTTAAAAGGCTCGATTTCGGCCGTTGTCGAAAACCCGTACGCTGGAAAATATGTGGAAGATATTACGCCTTTCATGGATGCCTTAAAGCCGTTGGGGCTTAAGCTTGCAAATCGTTTGATTGATGCCTTGGGCGGGGATGCAACGAAGATTTGCAGTTATGGCAAAGGTGCCATTGTTGGGGAAGACGGTGAAATGGAACATGGCGCTACATGGCATGTTGCGGGTGGCTATGCCATGCGCGAAGCCCTTGGAACTGCTCATGCCATAGTGCCTTCCAGCAAGAAAGTCTCTCATGTCGGTGGTCGTCTTGATATTCCGCTGACCCATAAAGATGCCTCCTATGTTCGAAGTCATTTTGATGCTTTGGAAGTGGGGATAGGGGATGCACCGCGTCGCGGGGAAATTCTATTTGCGCTGGTCATGGCAACAGGTGGCCGTGTTCATGCCCGGCTTGGCGGCCTAGCCGCAGAGGATATTTCAGAGTTCAATGGCTTAAGATAAGCCAACTAGTTTAAGTCGCGTAATGTGGGGGCAGTATGACGGGGAAACTTATCGGCGTTGATGTTGGGGGTACTTTTACGGATTTGATTTCTGTGGACCCTATTTCGGGTGCACTGGAGATCGCCAAGGTGCCAACAACTGTTGATAATCAGGCTTTTGGTGTGCTCTCAGCCCTTGAAAGTGCAAAGGTTGATTTGACAACTGTGGCCGCTATTAACCACGGCACGACTACAACAACCAATGCGCTGCTGGAACGAAAAATCGCCAAAGTTGGTTTGATAACGACAAAAGGTTTCCGCGACGTTCTTGAACTGGGGCGTCGAACCCGTCCAAAACCATATGGTTTGAAGGGAAGCTTTTCTCCCCTTATTCCCCGAAAACTCCGTCTGGAAGTTGCTGAAAGGATGGATGCTGATGGAAATGTTGTCATTCCTTTGGATGAGGAGGGGTTTTTGGATGCTCTTACTCAACTGAAGGATGCCGGCGTGGAAAGCCTGGTCATCCATTTCCTACATTCCTATAAAAACTCTTCGCATGAACAGCGGGCTTTGGAAATTGCCAAGCAGCATTGGCACAATAATTACATCACCGCCGGGCACCAGATCCTGTCGGAATACCGAGAGTATGAACGGGGAACGACGGCTTCTATTAATGCGGCGATCCAACCTGTTTTAGACCGGTATATTTCTCGCTTGCAAACTGAACTGACAAGCTCTGGCTTTCAGCATGATCTCTTGGTGATGCAAGGAAATGGAGGTAGCGTGGCGGCCCCCATAGTTGCTGAAAGTGCTGTAAATACAGTCATGTCTGGTCCGGCATCAGGTGTGATGGCTGCTGCTGCTACGGCGCGTGCCGCGGGAGTGGCCGGTGTTATCACCTACGATATGGGTGGAACCAGTTCAGATGTTGGAATTGTTCAGGAAGGTGTTCCTCAAGTGACCTCTGAGCTGGATCTGGAATATGGCATGCCTCTGCATGTACCAATGGTGGATGTTCATACGATTGGAGCTGGTGGTGGTTCTATTGCATGGATAAATGAAGCCGGACTATTAGAGGTCGGCCCCCAAAGTGCTGGCGCGATGCCGGGTCCAATTTGTTATGGTCGTGGGGGTGCGTTGCCGACAATTACGGATGCAAATCTTCTTCTTGGCCGTTTGGATCCAGATGCGCTTCTGTCCGTGGATGGTACCGTCTCCCGTGAAAGCCTGGAAAATATATTCAAAGAAAAAATTGGTAACCGTCTTGGGTTGACTGCCATTGAGGTGGCGGAGGCCATTATTCGGATTGCAAATGACAAAATGGCAGGCGCCATCCGAATGGTTAGCTTGTCCCGAGGGCATGACCCCAGAGATTTTGCGCTTTTTGCGTTTGGCGGCGCCGGGCCACTTCACGGTGGTGCGCTTGCAAGAGAGCTCGGTATTCCAAAGCTTTTATTACCGGTTCGCCCTGGCATTACAAACGCGCTTGGTTGTGTGGTTTCTGACCTTCGCCATGATTTTGTAAATACGATCAACAAGCCACTTGCAACGTTGGATCAAGAAGAGGTTCGGTCCGTTATTCAGGGGCAGATTGAGGCCGGTCACGAAATGATCAAGCGGGATAATATTCCAGTGAGTGAGATCAATTTGATTTTTACAGCGGATATGCAGTTTCAGGGGCAGAGCCATATGCTGCCCGTTAGTATTAGTGGACCAGAGGTGACAATTGAAGAGCTGCAAAAGCGATTTGATGAGGTTTATTGGTCCCGTTTCGGAGTGGAATTACCGGAAATCAGGGCCGTTTTGGTAAACGTTCACACGGCCATCATTGGAAAGAGAGAAGGAATTTCATTCCATTCCTTAAAATCTGATGAGGCTCGATCAAACTTGATCGACGCTCAAGTGGGGGTTCGGCCGGTTTATTTTGCGGGGGAATGGCTGGAGACGCCTATATATTCTCGTAATCTACTTCCCGAAGACTTGGAGTTTTCAGGGCCTGCAATTATCAATCAGCTGGATACAACAATCGTGATTGAACCGGGATGGCGCGTGACAGCAGATGAAATTGGAAACCTGGTGGTGGAGGTGACTAATGACGCAAATTGATCCAATTACCTTGTCCGTTATCCAAAACGGATTAATCCAGGTGTGCAATGAAATGGATCTTGCTTTTGTTCGGGCTGCTTTTAGCCCGGTCATATCAGAGGCGCTGGATCGATCAGATGGAATTTATGGTGCTGAGACAGGGGAATTGATTGCGCAGGGGGAGCTGGGATTACCCGTATTTGTTGGCACCATGCAGTTTTCAACCCAGGCCGTCATCGAGAGGGCGAAGAATGTGCGCCCTGGCGATATCTATATCGTCAATGATCCCTATCTTGGGGGTACGCATCTGATGGATGTCAAGTTCGTGAAGCCCTTTTATTACAACGGTAAACTTTGGTCATGGCTTGCCAATACGGGGCATTGGCCGGATCTCGGTGGATCCGTGCCGGGTGGGTTTTCTGCAAACGCGACAGAGGTTGAACAGGAGGGACTTCGCCTTCCCCCGGTGAAGCTGTTCAAAGAAGGGGAATTGGATCCTGAAATTCTCTCCATCATCCTTTCCAATATCCGGATTTCAGATCAACGGATCGGTGATATCAAAGCTCAGGCTGCGGCACTGAAAGTTGGAGAAGATAGGCTCACCGCGCTTCTTGATAAATACGGTGAGGAAACTGTCCGCCAATCGATCGCAGAATTGAAAGACCGTGCCGAAGAACAGATGCGTGCTAAAATTCGGCAGATCCCTGATGGTCAATATCAAGGGCAATCTTTTGTCGACTCTGATGGCGTTGTGGATGCGCCGCTCGAGATAAATCTCGATATTGAAGTGAAGGGTGAAGAGATGATCTTTGATCTCTCCCGTTCAAGTCCGCCTTGTATGGGGCCAATGAATTCGGTTCTAGCAACAACAAAATCATCTATTTATCTGGCAGTAAAACATATTTTTCCAGATATCCCCATTAATTCCGGGACGTTTGCCCCATTGATCGTTCATGATCCAGACGGAACGTTCTTATATGCAAAATATCCAAGACCAGTTTCTGGGTGTGCTGCCGAAGTTAGCCAACGAATTGCGGAAGCCGTTTTCAATGCTCTCGTGGACGTTATGCCAACAGAATTGTTTGCTGCGCCAGCCGGAACCTCTGGTAACCTAGCGGTTGGGGGGTATGATACGGAAAAAGATAAGTCCTACGTCATGTATGTCATCTCCGGCGGTGGTTATGGCGGTTATTTGGATAGCGATGGATTGACGAACGGTTGCTCAACCATCGGGATTTCCAAGACAACGCCAATCGAAGTTATGGAGCAATATTATCCGGTTTTGTTTGAAGAATATTCCTTGCACGAAGGCTCCGGCGGTGCCGGCGAATTTAGGGGTGGTTTCGGGATTAATTACACTTTGTCCTTGAAGAGGGGAGAGGCGAGAGCATCCATGGTGATGGACCACGGTCGATACGGTCCTAAGGGAGCACTCGGCGGCAAAGACGGCGGAACCAACAAAGTTCGGGTTCACGCTGGTGATGAAGATTATATTCCGCCTCATTTATCCAAAGATCAAAACATCCGGATTTCTGCAGGCGATAAAATATTTATCTCGACGCCAGGTGGCGGTGGCTACGGAAATCCCTATGCTAGAAACCCAGCCAAAGTGGCTGAGGATGTGGATCAGGGTTATTACACGCCGAAACAGGCTCTTGACCTATTCAGGGTCGCGCTGGATCCTCAAACGGGAAAAGTCGATGAGGGTGCAACCGCCGCTTTAAGAGCTGAGCCTTAAGTTGATTTACGGGGTTTTTGGAGCCAGTCGATTAGGCTTGCGATTAATCCCTTGGGCAGAAGAACGACACTGATCATAAAAAGGGTTCCAAGGATCAGTATCCAGTAATCTCCAAAGATTTCCGATAGCCAGCTTTCGGTGAGGCGCGTCAGGACAGCCCCGAGAAAGGCAGCAATCAAGACTTCTTTCCCACCTATGGCAACCCAGATTAGGACCTCAGTGGAAAGACCAAATCCGATTAACGTGGGGGAGGCAAACCCGTCTATCGTGACAAAAAGTGCCCCAGCAAGTGCAGCTATTGCAGCGCTTAGGCAAAAAACCTGTAGCCTGATGGTGAGGGGGCGAAATCCAAAATAAGGCAGTCGGTCGGGATTTGTTCTGAGGGCAATGAGTTTCAAACCAACATCAGACTGAGTTAGCCAGCTCAGCCATAATGCAATCGTAAAAACAATGCCCCATAGAATATAGAAGGTCGGTAGAGGGTCCCATATATCTATTGGATCGCCAAATAGGGCAAGATTGATAGGCGGTATATCCAGTAGTCCGTTGTAGCCTCCCAGCTCATACCAATTGCTCATCAACCGTTCCAGTACCATTGCAATGGCAAGTGTTATGATCGCGAGATAGGCCCCGTGGATGCCTCTGCCAGCAAAAAGGAAATAGCCGAGCAGTGCAGCAAATGCCGCGCCTGCCATCATGGCAAGGAGAAGCCCCAGGTAAAAACTGGTGGGTATGGGATCCAGCATCCCTTTGGTGGTAACCGCCATGACATAGGCTCCGATCCCGAAGAAAATTGCTTGTCCCAGGCATAGGATGCCTCCATATCCCCAGGTTAGCGATAGGGACATGGCAAATAGCCCGTATATTAAGTAATAGTTGAGCTGACTTGTCCAATAGTCGGAAGTAACAAGCGGCAGGAGCCCCATCGCTACGAAGACAATGAGGGTCGGAAGATTATTTCTCACGGCGTCCTCCCAAAATTCCTTCGGGTCGGAGGCGTATGATGAGGATGGCCAGTATAAAAACAGCTATTTGAGCGGCAACTGGCGAAATCCAAACTGTCAGTAAGCTATTCGTTCCGCCAACGGCAGTGCCGCCGACCAAAACCCCTGCTAGTGGACCGGCACCGCCCACCAAGATGGAGAGAAAGCCTGGAACGAGATATCCAAGACCCATTTGAGGGTCAACACTGATGGTGGGTGCGATAAGTGCGCCCGCAAGTCCTGCTAACGCTGTGCCTATAACAAAGCTCCATCGATACATGCGCCGAGTATTAATCCCAAGAGTGGCTGCGGTGTCTGGGCGGGCAATTACGGCTCTCGCCATGAGGCCGAAGTCGGTTTTCAGGAACAGCCAGAATGTTCCGCCGATAAGGAACAGTGAAATTCCCATAACAAGTAAACGGTATAGCGGATAGCTAAATTCACCCACCGTCAGGGTGGAGCTGATTGGTGTTACGACACTCTGTGCTTCCGGCCCAAAAAGCAAAACAATAGCCTGCTTTAAGGCAATTGAGAGGCCCCAAGTGGCGAGGATTGTATCTATCGGCCGCAGATAAATATGTCGAATTAGGCAGTACTCAATGACAAGACCAATGGCGCCAACGACTATAGGCGCCAGTACGATACCAAGCCAGAAAGGGAGGCTCAGGCTTTGGGCCATGACCATGACATAAGCGCCCAACATAAAGAGCTCACCATGTGCCATGTTGATGACGCCCATCATGCCAAAAATAATCATTAGCCCGAGCGCAATAAGAACGAGGATCAGGATGTAAGACGACGCATCGACGAGAGGAATAAGAATATCCATATCAGATCCCCAAATACCGATGGGTCAGTTCTGGAGTGGAAGCGAAGACTTCCGAGCTTACGGTCTTCTGAATTTCCCCATTTTCCATAAACTGTATTTCATCCGCCATGGTTCTGACCATATCCAGATTCTGCTCCACCATAACAATGGTAAGGCCAGTTTCGGTCGCAATCATTTTCAGTGTTTCTGCAATTTCATGAACAATACTTGGCTGGATCCCCTCGGATGGCTCATCCAATAACAGAATTTCGGGATCAGTGATCAGGGCGCGGGCGATTGCAAGGATCTGTTGCTGGCCACCGGAAAAAGTTCCTGCTTTTTGGCGCAATCGCTCTTTCAGGATTGGAAACCAATTATAAATTTGGTCCAGCATATCAAGATTATTAAGACTGGAACCTAAAGCGGCTAGACGTAAGTTTTCTGCTACGGTGAACTGCTCAAAAACTTCTCTACCTTGTGGGACATATCCAATTCCCAGTTTTGCAATCTGGTTGGTTTTTAATTTATGCAACTGAGTGTTTCGAAAAGAGATTGAACCGCTTGAAACTGGTAATAACCCCATAACAGTTTTGACGAATGTGGTTTTGCCCATCCCATTTCGACCCATGATCGCTGTGATCTTGCCTTTTTCGATCTGTGTAGAAAGACCTTTCAGGATTATAGCCTCTCCATAGCCTGAAATAAGATCCCGCGTTTCAAGCAACATGACCACCTCCTGTTCCGAAATAGAGTTCCTGAACTTCTGGGTCATTGCGAATAGTTTCAAAGGGGCCGGATTTCAGAACATGGCCTTTACTCATAACTGTGAGGGGGCACCCCAGTTTTTCAATGAAGGCAATATCATGCTCAATCACGATAACCGTCAGGTCCTGCTTATGTGTGAGCGTCTTTATGAGATTAGCTGTCGCAGCAGTCTCCCCAACAGTCATTCCGGCAGTTGGCTCATCCAATAGAAAAAGTTTCGGCGATTGCATCAGGACCATTCCAATTTCCAGCCACTGCTTTTCCCCGTGTGAGAGATGGCTTGCGGTGATCTCTAATTTATTGGACAGGTTTGTCAGTTCCAAGATTTCCTCTAACTTCTTGCCGGGGCTATCAGACTCGGAATGATGTGGCGCTAAACTTGGTAATCGCAAATTCTGTCTGACAGTTAAATCTGGAAAGATTGAGGGCACTTGGAATTTCCGCCCAACTCCCAAATCGGCAATTTGTTGAACGCCCAGCGGTGTCATATTCACTCCGTCAAGGATGATATGGCCGCTATCTGCAGAAAAAGTTCCACTAATCAGATTGAACAGCGTTGACTTGCCACAGCCATTGGGGCCGATGATAGCTGTCAGGCTCCCTTCTTCAATGGATAGGGAGAAATTATCAACGGCAGTTACTCCGCCGAATCTTTTCGTGAGCGATTCTATTTCAAGAAAAGACATTCTTCTTTCCCGATACTATAAGTAGACAAACAGAAAACAGTCTCTATTTGTCAGTACTCAAATAAACTTATTTGTTGGTGTGCAAAAGAGTTTGCTCAATTTTTGAACAAAATTCAAAAAAATGGCTAAAAAACAACCTTCTATACTTGCGGAATTATTCGAATGAGCCATAAACACCCCAATAGAACTCTAGATATTTTTCATATTTTATGAAATAATATTGTTTGTAAACGAATAATTTTGGGGACTGGCCATGACACTTATCTCACGAAGAAATTTGCTCCTGACAACTTCTGCGGCAGTGGCTGCCGCGGGTTTTCCAATGCCTTCCATCGCGGCTGGAAAGACGATTAAAATTGGTGCCGTGCAACCATTTTCCGGCGGGCTTGAGCTATTTGGTAAGCAGGCTCAAATGGGATTGGAGTTGGCCGCTTCTGAAATTAATGCCGCTGGTGGGATTATGGGCCATCAGGTAGAAGTTCTCTATGAAGATAACAAGACAGACCCCAAAACTTCTGTTGAGCGAGCTCGGAAAGTCATTCAGCGGGATGAGGCAATAGCTGTCTCTGGACCGATTACATCCGCTGCTCGCGATGCTATGGCTGGCACCATGAAACGAATGAAAACCCCGCTCTTATATGCCACCAACTATGAGGGCGGTATTTGTGACAGATATCTATTCTCATTCAATACAGTTCCAAACCAGGATACGGCACCTCTCATCCCTTATCTGAAAGAGGCGGGTGTTGGAGATAGCTACTATATGTTCGGTGCAGATTATGTCTGGCCACGGAATATGTTCAAGGCGGCCAATGCCATGATCAAGCAAATTGGCGGAACGTCTTTGGGCGAAGAATATACGCCGTTTGGCGTTAAGGACTTTTCATCGGTTATCCGTAAAATTGCGGACTCAGGTGCAAAAATTCTACTGTTCGCGTTGCCGGGTGCTGACGGTATCACCTTCATCAAGCAGGCTGAAGAATTTGGCTTGATGCAAAAAGTAACTGTTGCCTTCCTCGGTTTCGCAGAAACCTATCTAGGCGCGTTCGGTGTGGGTAAAGGGGAGGGCATGTATGCCGGTCTTCCAATGGTTGCCAATTCAGAAGAGCCAGGTGTTCAGGAATTTGTCTCCAAAATTCGCAAGCGTGAGGGTGATGACGCTGTAGTATCCTTCTATGTCATGACCCATTACAATTCCTTGATGGCAGTTAAGGGTGGTCTTGAAAAAGCCGGTAAGGTTGATAAAGAAGCGTTGATTGACGGCATGGCGGGTCTTACCTTTGATATACCAACGGGTAAAGCCATGATCACGGAAGCCGATCACCATGTCGCCATGAACATGTATATTGGTAAAACGGGCGGCGGAACTCTGAATGTTGAAAAGGCACTTGGAGTGATTGAGCCTGCGAAGCAGTGTGGCTAATTTATAGAAGATAACGGGAACTAGCGATGCAAACCGATCAGATTACTACAGCACTTACCGAGGCGATGCCAATTGCGATCGGCAAACTGGATCTTGAAAAAGATTGTAAGCGGGTCGGTTTGATCATTGTTGACGAAGTGAATGGCTTTGCGACGGTTGGGGCTGGAAATTTGGCCCCGCCTGTTCCTAACGAGCAGGTTTCCACAATGGTCAGCGAGACAGATCGGCTAGCCAAGCAGTTTACTGAGCAAGGTTGGCCTATTTTGGCCTTTTTGGATACCCACGTTCCGGGAAAACCTGAGCCACCCTATCCACCTCATTGTGAGGCAGGCACAGGTGAAGAAGAATTAGTGCCTGAATTGAAGTGGCTAGAAACAGACTCCAACACCACACTAGTGCGCAAAGACTGTATCAATGGATTTATTGGTGCAATTGCCAAAACAGGCGAAAACGCTGTTGTCGAATGGGTAAAAGCCCATCAACTCACTGATATTCTTGTGGTCGGAATTTGTACTGATATTTGCGTGATGGATTTTGTGCTGACCAGCCTGAGTGCCAGAAATCATGACATGATGCCGGGGCTTGAAAACATTCATGTCTATGACAAGGGATGCTCCACTTTTAATTTGCCGTTAGAGGTGGCGCGTGAGGCTGGTTTGCCGGATCAGGCAGCACATCCACAGGATGTTACCCATTATATGGGGCTATATTTTATGGCCTCTCGAGGTGCTAATCTGGTCGGAAGTGTCGCCTAAATAATGCATAAATTCGATTTATAAGTTTGATTAAGAATATCGATTTTATTTATTTATAATTCATTCCTATACTCCCCATAAATCTGCAATAGAGTTATGGCATTCTGAAGAGCTATCTTGAAGTGAATTCAAGGAGTTGCAGAATGAACTGGAGTAAAGGATCCAAAAATGTCGAAAGCTGAAATCGCTGTTAATGGACGCAGCTATGCCTGGCCGAAGCAACCGGTTGTCGTGGTCTGCATCGATGGTAGTGAGCCCGCATATATTGAACAGGCCATCAAAGACGGTGTCATGCCTTACATGGAGAAGGCTTTAGCAAACGGCGCGGATCTAAGAGCTGATTGTGTGGTGCCGAGCTTTACCAACCCCAATAACCTGTCCATCGTTACAGGTCAGCCACCCAAGGTCCATGGAATTTGTGGTAACTACTTTTACGATGTTGATGCTGATGCAGAGGTTATGATGAATGACCCTAAATTCCTTCGGGTCCCAACTATTTTTAAAGCCTTTTTTGATGAAGGCGCGAAGATTGCCGTTGTCACAGCAAAGGATAAGCTCCGGAAATTGCTCGGCCATGGGTTGGACGTGACAAGCGGGCGGGCGATCTGTTTTTCCTCGGAAAAATCTGCAGATGCGACGATGGCAGAAAATGGTATTGATGATGCGGCTAGTTGGATCGGCCGGGAAGTTCCATCAGTTTATTCTGCAGAATTGAGTGAGTTCATCTTTGCCTGTGGCGTTAAATTGATGGATGAGTTTAAGCCAGACCTCATGTATCTCTCCACCACTGACTATATTCAACATAAGCATGCCCCTGGAACGCCAGTGGCAAATGAATTCTACGCGATGCTTGATAAATACATGGCTGAGTTGGACGCACGTGGTGCCGTAATCGCATTGACTGCCGATCATGGTATGAAACCAAAATTTGGAGAAGATGGCCAACCGGATGTCATATATCTGCAGGATGTCTTGGATGAATGGTTAGGGGATGGAAAAGCGCGGGTTATCCTGCCGATCACAGATCCTTATGTCGTCCATCATGGCGCTCTCGGATCTTTTGCAACAGCCTACCTGCCAGAGGAAAATCGCTCAGAAATCATTGAGCGTTTGAAGGCGCTGGATGGCATCGAAGAAAGCCTTTCCCGTGCGGAAGGCTGTGCGAAATTCGAACTTCCGGAAGATCGAACAGGTGACGTGATTTTGGTGTCCACAACGAATAAAGTTTTGGGCACCAGCGTTAGTAAGCATGATCTCACTGCGCTGAAAGAGCCACTTCGCTCACACGGTGGAGTTTCAGAGCAGCGTGTTCCTCTGTTGTGCAACAAACCTGTTCAGGGAATAGATGATGGGCGCCGACTTCGCAATTTCGATATATTCGATATGGCTCTAAACTATGCGCAATAAGGATACTCAACTATGAAATTTGCATTTCGAAAAGAGCAGATGCGCATCGCAGGTGAAAAGGTTGATACGCCTGAACATATTGGCGTTTTTCACCCTTTTAATGGTGAAGAAATTGGTTCAATTCCTGCAGGCCAGGTTGAACATGTTCGCTCAGCCTTTCAAAAGGCAGCAGACTACAAGTCCACACTTTCCCGTCATGATCGCTACGCCATTTTACAAAAGACTGCCGATCTTTTGGTAGAACGAAAAGAGGATATTTCGGACACCATAACGGCAGAAGCTGGTCTCTGTAAAAAAGACAGCCTTTACGAGGTTGGTCGTGCCTACGATGTTTTTAGCCTTTCTGCGCGCTTATGCATGATGGATGACGGCGAGATTTTCTCTTGTGATATCACGCCGCATGGCAAGGAGCGAAAGATCTTCACCTTGCGCGAACCCCTTCAGGCTATTAGTGCAATTACACCGTTCAATCATCCTTTGAACCAGGTTGCGCATAAAGTGGCCCCCTCTATTGCCACAAATAACTGCATGGTCTTGAAGCCTACTGAGAAAACACCACTGACTGCCTTGCTTTTAGCAGATGTGCTTTATGAGGCAGGGTTGCCTCCCGAAATGTTTTCTGTAGTGACTGGCCGACCAGAGGACATTGCTGACGAAATGCTTCTCAATGAACACGCAGAGTTGGTGACTTTCACTGGTGGTGTTCCTATTGGCAAATATATTGCGGAAAAAGCAGGCTATAAACGTAAAATTTTGGAGCTCGGAGGTAATGATCCTCTTATCGTCCTCAAAGATGCGGATCTTGAAAAGGCAACAGATCTTGCGGTAGCCGGTGCCTATAAAAATTCCGGTCAACGTTGTACTGCTGTTAAACGGATCTTGGTCGATGACAGCGTTGCTGATCGGTTTGTTGAGTTGTTGGCAGAAAAGACTGCTAAGTTGAAATATGGTGATCCGTTCGATCCATCAGTTGATATGGGCACGGTCATTAATGAAGCCTCTGCCAAGCTCTTTGAGGCGCGAGTTGAAGACGCTGTTTCCAAAGGAGCGAAGCTGATCCTAGGCAACAAACGGGAAGGGGCACTTTATTCTCCGACCGTTGTAGATCACGTGCCATTTGATTGCGAACTTGTAAAAGAGGAAACTTTCGGACCAGTTGCACCAGTCATCCGTTTTAAGGATATCGATGATGCCATCCGAATTTCAAACTCAACAGCATTTGGATTGTCATCTGGTGTTTGTACAGATAGCTGGCCTCATATAAAGCGATTTATTGAGGAATTGAATGTTGGGACGGTAAATATTTGGGAAGTTCCGGGTTATCGAATTGAGATGTCTCCGTTCGGTGGTATTAAGGATTCTGGCCTTGGCTATAAAGAAGGTGTTCTCGAAGCGATGAAAAGCTTCACAAATGTAAAAACTTACTCATTGCCCTGGTAAATTGATCACTCGAAATCTTAAAAACCGCATCGCCTTGCGATGCGGTTTTTTTTATGTTCACATCTATTTGATCAGTAATTTTCCCCAAAACCAGTATGGTGAAGCGGTTTTTTGGGGTGCCCGGAACTTGGGAGAATTGAAGTTTGTCCAAGCTTGAGCTTAGAGACGTCGTAGCGGGGTTCGAGAATGGGGGAGAGTTGGGCCCTATAAATCTCTCAGTTAAAAAAGGCGCGATGCTAGCTCTGCTGGGAGCCTCAGGATCTGGTAAAACGACAACTTTGAGATTGATTGCCGGACTACATGAGCCTTTGTCTGGGGATATCCTCTTTAGTGATCATTCATTATTAACGCTCTCCTCAAAGAAGCGAAAAGTTGGAATGGTGTTCCAAAATTTTGGCCTTTTCCCGCATATGACGGTGGAGAACAACATCAATTTTGGCCTTCGCATGAAGAAGGCTGGCAACTCAGAAATATCCAAGCGGACAAAGGATATGATTGCAGCGATGAAACTGGGCGGTTTGGAAGGGCGATTTCCCCATCAATTGTCCGGTGGGCAACAGCAAAGGGTCGCACTTGCAAGAACGTTAATTCTCGATCCAGACATTCTTTTGTTGGATGAGCCACTCTCTAATCTGGATGCTAATCTTCGAAAAGAAACCGCGGCCTTTATTTCCAATCTTCAGCGCGAGTTTGGAATTACAACGGTTTTTGTAACCCATGATCAGGAAGAGGCCCTTCTCCTTGCAGATGAAGTGGCTGTTATAGATCAAGGTGCAGTTTTACAGGTTGCCTCCCCCAGAGAGATTTCAGAAAAACCGAATTGCTTATCAGTGGCAAAGTTTATGGGAGTAGAGAACCTTATACCGGTTTTGGGTAAATCGGAGTTTGGATTTGAAACACCCATTGGGGAAGTCCAATTGCAAAACGGCCAATCCAACCTCTCAAATATTCCAAAGTTTTTAATGGTCAGATCAGAGCAAATTGTCCTCTCTGACATTTCGGAAGATGCTACCCAAACACTGATGAATAGCTATGTAGGTGAGATTTCCGATGCGCGATACTTATCTGGTTTTATGACCTACAAAATTCGCGTCAACAATGAAGTTTTGACCGCAAGATCAGCAAAAGATCGAATATTTAAAACGGGTCAGAGAGTAGGGGTGATGCTCAACCCTGAGACCTTATGGCCGATAGAAGATGAGAGATGAGGCAAGTAGGATGAAAAAAACTTTAGTCGCAGGGATAACGCTTGGGATCAGCCTTTTGACAGCCAGTGCTTTCGCAAAGGATGAGGGTGCGGAAAAATTCCAGAAGGCCTTTTTGAGCGGCGAGCTTGAATGGCAGGCCATATTGGAACGGGCAAAAGAAGAAGGGGAAGTTAATTGGTTCCATTGGGGAGGCAGTGAACAACTGAATGGCTGGATTGCAGCAAAAGTCGCACCGGAACTTGAGAAGTTGGGAATTGAATTAAAGACAACCCGTATTGCAGGTACCCGCGAAGCTGTTGATTTGGTTTTGTCCGAAAAGCAGACAGGACGCGGCCTTGGAGAGGGGAGTGTTGATGCGATATGGCTAAACGGGGATAACTTTCTGACACTATCAAAACAGGATGCACTGTTTGGCTCATTTGCAGCCAAATTGCCAAATTCAAAATACTTTTTCTTTGATCCGGCGGATGCTGCTTCAGAGTTAAACCTTTCTGACTTTGGAACACCGACTGAAGCGCGGGAGATGCCATGGTCGGGAGAACAGTATGTCTGCTACGTGGAAACAAATCGTTTGAGCCGCCAGGATGCTCCATCCACGTTTGAGGAGTTATACGTATGGCTTCAGAAAAATCCGGGCCGTTTTACATATGTGAAACCACCTCATTACATTGGAAATACATTCGTTCAATCAGTTTTGTATGCTTTTAATCCAAGGGGGAATGGCTATCAGGAATTCCAGCGTTCCATCGATAGTTTTTCTGAAGATGAATTTACAAAAATTGTTCAGCCCGGTTTTGAGTATTTAAAACGGCTAGAGCCGCTGCTTCTTGGGGATGGGGAACCAATCTATCCGCAAAATCAGGCTGCAAATCAAACGCTCTTCAATAATGGCGAAGTGGATATGGGGTGTGAGTTTGGCTTATACCTCGTTGCCAATATGCGAAAAACGGGGGCATTTTCTGAAACAACAGAGACCATCATTTTTCCCAAAAGTGGCATGATCAAAAATAAGAACTTTATTGCTATCCCCGGAAATGCACCGCATCCAGCCGCTGCCTTGGTGTTGGCAAACGTTCTTTCCTCGTTGGAGTTACAGATTTCAAAATTGAAGGAAATTGGTTATCCACTCGGAGTGGATATGGGTAAATTGAATTTTGACGAAAAAACTTTAGTTGCTAATGCCGCGCCAGATCATTTTGGTGTCACTGCAGATGAACTTTCCAAAGTTGCTGTCCCGGACACAAATGCATCTCTGGTTAAGGTTATTCAATCTATCTGGATTGAATATATCGAACGGGACTCCGAAACACCTTTCCCTGAGATTGTCAGAATGTCGATGGAAAAAGCAAAGTGAAAGGGTCAGAAAACCAGATAGGCTCACTAATGAGGGGACAGGCATTCGTCAGCTTGTTCCCCATTCTTTTGGTCTTGACGGTTTTCTTCTTTGGGGCTTTTGCTATGGCCCTAGCGCAAAGTTTTGGATACGCCCCTCAATACGGAATTCAGCTATTTCCTACGCTGAACTATTATCAGACGCTGTTTTCGGACACTGCTTTTTGGGGAAGTTTGGGGCTTACCTTTTACTACGCTTTGGTTCCGACTTTGATCGGGGTAGGATTGAGTATTGGGTTCGCCCTTTATTTGGCTCGTACCTTTAGATCGAATAGTATAGCGCTGCTTTTCTATCAAATCCCTATGGTTCTGCCTTATCTAGTTGGGGTTAGTCTAGCTATTCTGCTGTTCTCAAACGGGGGTTTATTTGCACGGTTGCTCTATCAGATAGGGGCAATTGGGAGTCCATCTGATTTTCCTCGGCTCATTAATACCAGCAATGGGGTTGGGATAATGATTGTGTACCTTTGGAAGCAGGTTCCGTTCATGACTTTAATCCTCTATTCGAACCTGTTGGTGCTGGGAAATCGTGAAGAAGAGGGAGCATATCTGCTAGGGGCAGACAGGTGGCAAGTTTTTCAACATATCACGTTACCGAAACTCGTACCGTCTCTGGTATCTGCCTCACTTATTGTTTTTGCCTTTAATTTTGGCTCTTTTGAAGTCCCATATCTATTAGGAGCGGGATTTCCCAATACTTTGCCAGTAGAAGCCTGGCGATACTTTGATAGTCCCGATCTGAATGACCGACCCAAGGCAATGGCGATTGTTGTGCTTGTCAGTCTTATTTCAGCTTCATGCCTTTATGTCGCCCTCTATGCTTATAGACGGTATGAGGTAAGCCGGGGTCGTAAATGAAAAAGCAAAAGACTTTATACGCAATAATTCTTCTTATAATTCTTGGCCCTTTCTTGCCGGTTTTACTGTCTTCTTTGGCCTTTCGCTGGGGATGGCCAGATCTGATGCCCTCTATTTGGTGGTGGGAAAGGCGAGATCAGGTTTCGTTTCCAATCGCCTGGGACTATATTCTGGACCCGGTTTCCAGGGTTCTACCGGCAATCGGGAATACCATCCTGATTGCGATTATGGTGACCGCGCTCTCGTTGCTTGTTTCTTTGCCGGCTGCCAGATTGATTGCGCGACATACATTTCGCGGAAAAAAAGTGATTGAAGTGTATCTTCTAACTCCTTTGATCGTACCGGAGATTGCGCTTGGCATTGGGATGTTGGTTATTTTCCTGCAGCTGGGTTTGCATGGCTCTCTTGTTGCTGTTGCGATTGCTCATATGATCCCGGTCATTCCCTATATGACTCGAATTTTGATTACGATTTACGGAGAAATGGACAGAGGTGTGTTGGAGCAAGCCGGCCTGTTGTCGCAAAATAAATGGCAAGTTTATTGGTATGTCGAACTTCCGTTGATTGCGCCCGGTCTGTTCGCCAGTGCTTTGTTTTCTGTATTGATATCCAGCAACATTTTTCTGCTAACCTTTTACATGGGGAAAGGTCAAATCGATACTCTGGCGACCTTGTTGTTTTCCAAACTGGCAGGCGGTGGCAGTCTTGACGCTGTGGCAGCAGGTTTAACGCTACTTATAACCTTACCAGGACTTGTTTGCCTGTTTTTCATCCAGAGCCGCTATCGGAAAAAAGGCTTTGTTGGCCAATCTTCAGGGTATAAATAGACTTAGTTACCGACACATATAGTGGCAAATTTCATGATTACAGTTTTTGGCTCAATCAATATCGATCAGGTATATCAGGTCCAGGATTTTCCGAAACCAGGTGAGACGATCATTGGAAAAGGCTATTTGGAGGTGCCAGGGGGGAAGGGTGCCAATCAGGCTGTCGCGGCACGTCGGTCCGGAGCTGTGGTGCGTATGATTGGATGCGTTGAAAGCTCCGGCATGCCAAATAGTGCGCTCAAATACCTTATTTCGGATGACGTCAATCTAGACGCTCTACAGAAGGTTGAAAGTCCAACAGGCTCAGCCTCTATATGGGTTAGTGACCAAGGCGAAAACAGCATAATCGTGAACCCAGGGGCAAATGCTCTAATTAAGGCAGAGTTGGTTGCGGATGAGAGTATCGCTAATTCAGCATATCTCCTGATGCAAATGGAAGTGCCAGTTGAGGAGAATTTGAAGCTTATTGAACGTGCCAAGTCTTTAGCTGTTCAGACGGTTCTTAACCTCGCTCCGGTTGGTAAGGTGCCGGAGAGTATTCTCAAAAGTCTGGATTATTTGGTAGTTAATGAAGGGGAAGCAGAGGCATTGGCCCAAATGATTGGTATGGAGTTTTCTGATCATCGTCAGTTTTTGATGCAACTCTCTGCTCGTTTTAATCTGAACACGATCCTCACTTTGGGTGCTGACGGGGTAATAGCCTCGTACAATAACGAGGTTTTTGAACTTCCCGCCAAGCAAATTAAAGTTAGAGATACGACGGCGGCGGGAGACAGCTTCATTGGAGCTTTGTTCGCGGAATTGAGTTTTGGAACTTCTTTTCTGGAAGCGCTTGCCTATGCGGTAAATTTCGCCAGTGAAACCTGCTCCCGAAATGGGGCGCAAAGTAGTATTCCTTATAAATTTGATATTCTCTCCTCTGAAAACTTTTCTTGATTCAGTTCTAGTTTTTGGTTCATTGACCAGATATTCATTCTCGGATTAGTCAAATTCATAAAAAAAATTGATTTATAATCATATTTAATGCGGTTTTTTGCCCCTATTGATAACTATTTTATATAAAACCATAATTATCAGTATATATTTGAATATTAAGAAAATATTATAAAACCGACTTCGGGGTACAGACTAAGTCGGGGGACAATATGTTTGTTTTTGGTCATGTAGATAGAACTTATCCCAGATCGGGAATTCATGGACGTGTCGTTCATGAGTTGGGTCGGGAGATTGTAACGGGAGTTTATCAGCAAGGGCAGAGGTTGCCCTCAGAAGATGAATTTTTACGGCGCTTTAACGGCAGCCGTACGGCTATTCGCGAAGCATTTCGTGTGCTCACAGCTAAAGGCCTGTTAGAAGCTAAGCAACGATCAGGTACAATCGTAAGATCCAGGCAGTTCTGGAACCTTTGGGATCCAGATATATTAATGTGGCATCAGCCGAGAAGTCTCAGTCAGGGGCATGTGAAGCAACTGATGCAACTCAGATTAATTGTTGAACCTGAGGCAGCTCGAATGGTTGCGGCATCAGAGCAGGAAACAATCGGCTACAACCCTGTAGAAAAGTCCTTTATTCTGATGGAACGAGCTTGGGAGGAAGGCAACTTGTTGCGGGCCTGGGAGGCAGAGTTGGCATTTCATTGTTATTTGCTAGAAAGCTGTGGGAACGAGTTTATTTCCAGAGCTAAAGAGCCAATCAAATTATCCATTCGCCATTGCCAGGAAAAACGGCAGGAATATTCAGAGAGTATTAAAGGCAGCGGGCGCTGGTACTGTATGATTGTTGATAAAATCAAAGCCGGCGATGGAGAAGGGGCTTCAAATGGTGTTAGGTCGCTCATCCAAAGGGATATAGAGCTTCTTTTTGGTCGGAGTAAGAATGGAACTCAAAAGAAGGGGCCATCTTTGGGGTTGGTTTCATTTTGATCCTCATTCTTTATTGCAAAGCAGCGTGCTTTTGACCTTCTTACTATGCTCCTAAAAATATTCAAGCAGTATTGGGCTTAGTGCACCCTGTCATAAATGATACAAAATGTATTGATTTTCTAAAAATAATGTATCATAAAGGCATAATAGATAAGCAAAGTGTGTGGAGACTGGGTGAAAAGATGACTGAGCAATCACTGGCAGAACTTGAAGAAGCCTTTCAGAAAAAAGTCGATGCAGAAATCAGAATCGAGCCAAAGGACTGGATGCCTGAAGGGTACCGAAAAACACTGATCCGGCAGATGTCACAACATGCTCATTCGGAAGTTGTCGGTATGTTGCCCGAAGGGAATTGGCTCACCCGTGCGCCTTCGCTGAAAAGAAAAGCAGTTCTGATGGCCAAAATTCAGGACGAGGGTGGGCACGGTCTATATTTGTATAGTGCTACTGAAACCTTGGGGATATCCAGGGACGAAATGTATGAACAGCTGCACAGCGGCAAAGCGAAATATTCATCTATCTTTAATTACCCAACACTCAATTGGGCTGATATTGGGGCCATTGGCTGGCTCGTTGACGGTGCGGCAATCACAAACCAGATTGCACTTTGCCGGTGTTCTTATGGTCCATATGCCCGGGCCATGGTGAAAATCTGTAAAGAAGAAAGTTTTCATCAGCGTCAGGGTTATGAAATCATGATGGTCATGGCTCAGGGCACTAAAGAGCAGAAAGAAATGGCTCAGGATGCGCTGAATAGATGGTGGTGGCCAGCGCTCATGATGTTTGGGCCGCATGACAAAAACAGTGATCATAGCAGCCAGAGTATGACTTGGAAGATCAAGCGGTCTTCTAACGATGAGCTTCGTCAGCGGTTCATTGATGCAACTGTTCCTCAGGCAGAATATCTTGGTCTGACAATTCCCGATGACAAACTCGCGTGGAATGAGGAAAAGCAAAGCTATGATTGGGGTGAGATCGACTGGGATGAGTTTAGAAACGTTGTTGCAGGTAATGGTCTGTGCAACCGGGAACGGCTTCAAACACGTCGTGACGCACATGATGGCGGTAGATGGGTAAGGGATGCCGCTTTAGCCTATGCAGAAAAGAAACGTAAACGTCAGCAGGCCGCTCAGCAGGCCGCTTAAGTTGAGGAAAAAATTATGAGCGATACGACTGCTAAGAATGAACTGCCGCTGTACGAAGTGTTTGTGCGGAGTAAAAATGGATTGCATCACAAACATGTCGGGAGCTTGCATGCATCGGACGATGAAATGGCCTTGACCAACGCCCGTGATGTTTATACCCGCCGGAGTGAGGGGGTTAGTATTTGGGTGGTTAAAACGTCTGACATAGTTGCCTCTAGTCCAGACGACAAAGGCTCATTCTATGAGCCGAACGATAATAAAATGTATCGTCACCCCACATTCTATGAAATCCCCGAAGAAGTCGGCCATATGTAAGGTAAGGGTTCATATCAATGACACAAGATCAGGATTACCTGTTCCAGTACCTTTTACGGCTGGGCGATAACTGCGTCATTCTTTCTCAAAGACTGGCGGAATGGTGTGGACGCTCTCCAGTCCTAGAGGAAGAGCTCGCTTTGATGAATGTTGGCCTGGACCTGCTGGGGCAGGCGCGTCTTATTTTAGATTATGCTGGAAAGGTTGAAGGCAAAGGTCGTGATGAAGACAAGCTTGCTTTCTTTCGTGATGCGCAGGAATGGCGGAACTTGTTGCTTGTCGAGCAGCCGAACGGCGATTTTGCGAAAACCATGGCGCGTCAGTTGATGTTTGATTGTTTCCAATCTCTACAGTTCGAAGCTCTACTTGAATCTTCTGATAAGACTTTGGCAGAAATTGCAGCAAAATCTGTGAAAGAGATTGCCTACCACAAACGTCATAGCGCTGATTGGGTGATCCGTCTTGGTGATGGAACAGAGGAAAGTCATCAGAGGATGCAAGATGCACTTGAGAGCCTTTGGGGATATGTCCCTGAGATGTTTGATATGGATGAAGTTGAAGAGGCAATGGTTGCAGCAGGGGTAGGAGTTGATCTGTCTTCCTTGAAACCCAAGTGGGATGCCATGATGAATGATATTTTGGCAGAGGCGACCCTCAAGCGTCCTGAAGATACATGGGCGGTGAGAGGCAGCCGTGTTGGTAAACACTCTGAACATTTAGGATATCTGTTGGCAGAGATGCAGTTTCTGCCACGAGCCTATCCGGATGCCAACTGGTAGGAGCTGTAGAATGGCAGGAGTGCCAGAGCCGACATATACAGCGGACGCCGTAGGGCAGGTTTTGGAGCTGGTTAAGGATCCTGAAATTCCGGTACTGTCAATTGCGGATATGGGGATCATTAACTCCATTGATACGACAGAGGGTGCTGTTACAGTCCGCATCACGCCTACCTATTCTGGATGTCCTGCAATGGACCAAATATCCTCGGATATTAAGACAACCCTGAAACTTCACGGTTATGACCAGATAGAAGTTGAAACGGTTTTATCGCCAGCCTGGACGACAGATTTTATCTCTGAAAAAGGGCGGCAACAGCTTTTTGAATATGGAATTGCTCCTCCGCTTAAAGGCGCTGGAAAAGCCTCTTTGTTGGGAGAGGATGAAATCAAGTGTCCGCAGTGTGGATCAACAGATACCGAACAGGTTAGTCAGTTTGGATCCACGGCTTGCAAAGCCCTTTACAGATGTAAAAGTTGTGCAGAGCCGTTCGATTATTTCAAGTGTGTATAGGATAAAAAATAACCATGACTGTATTTAACAGCCTGACAGTTTCTGATGTAATTAGGGAGACATCAGACGCCATTTCCGTTGAGTTTCAGGTTCCTGAAAGCCTTAAGCCAGACTATGCCTATACACAAGGGCAGCATCTTACCCTAAAAGCAGATATTGACGGGGAAGAGGTGCGCCGTTCCTATTCCATCTGCAGTTCTGTCGGTGAAAAGAAGCTGAAAGTTGCTATTAAGCAGATTGATGGTGGGAAGTTTTCTTCATTCGCAAATACAATGCTTAAAGCCGGTGATACGATTGACGTTATGGTGCCGCAGGGGCGTTTTTTCACGGACCTTGATAGTGCTAACGAGAAAAGCTACCTACTCATTGCGGCTGGTAGCGGAATTACGCCCATAATTTCTATTTTGAAATCTGCCTTAGAGGCAGAGCCGGAAAGCACTGTAACGCTGATATACGGTAATCGATCAGTCTCGAGCATTCTATTTCTGGAGGAACTTGAGGATCTTAAAAATCGATACAAAGAACGGCTAAGTCTAATCTATATCCTCAGTCGGGAGCCGCAAGACAGCGAGATCTTTAATGGTCGTATTACCGCTGAGAAGTGCGACGAATTGTTCAAGGGACCCTTGAGTAATTCCAAGTTTGATGAAGCGTTTCTATGTGGGCCTGAAGAGATGATTATGTCTTGCCGGGATTTTTTGAAATCCTCGGGTCTTGATGCCTCGAATATTCATTTTGAGCTGTTTATCACCGACGCAGCTATTGCAGCGGAAAAATCAAGTCAGGCAAAAACGTCAGTTGCTAAAGGCCCTGAGCATTCTGTTCAAGTTATTATGGACGGACGGACAACTGAAATTAAAATTCCTGAAGAAGGGGTGTCCATTCTGGATGCTGCCCTTGCAGCAAACATGGATGTTCCCTTTGCCTGTAAAGGCGGGGTTTGCTGTACTTGCCGAGCAAAAGTCCTGCAAGGTGAAGTTCGTATGGATATCAACTATGCTCTGGAAGATGACGAAGTTGAAGACGGTTATGTCCTAACCTGCCAATCTCATCCTCTTTCTGACGACGTTATTGTGGATTTTGATCAGCAATAAACGAAATTAAGAAAGTTAAGATCAGTTAGTTACAAGTCTCATTTGCACCCTTAAGATATCGTCTTAAATCAGCGAAGGGGGATATCGTGGCAATTGAGCTAGCGAATGCTGCAATTTTCTATGAGGTCGATGGCTTTAAGACGACAGGGCAGCGCCTGTTAGGTCGACAGGCAGCGGGAGAAAGCTTCTTAAAAGGGTTTGCCCGTGCTATGACTGCTCAGACGCTCTATTGTTATGCTGATCATCCCCAGAAGTATGAAACTTTTAAACAACAGGTTTCGGAATATGCGGGTCAATCTATTGCGACCGAATGGATAAACCCGCTTAACCTTCAAAAAATGTCAGAGCCTGGTTGCCTTTTTTATTCGGGCCCCGGTATTGAAGATTTTGCTTGGCAGCGCAGGTTTATATCCCCGGCTCACTTCAGTTTATGTGGCTTGACACATACGACCTGCTCGAAAGAAGCCATGGCGGCTTTTGGCGGTCTGCTTACAGGTCCATTGGAGGCATGGGATGCGCTTATTTGTACCTCGCATTCTGCCAAAAAAACCGTTGAGCGAACTCTTGAAAACTACGGGGAGTATTTAAAGCAGCGTTTTGGTGGTGATTTTAAATCTCGCATTCAATTACCGGTGATCCCGCTCGGTATCAATTGCGATGATTTTAAAGAAACGGATGACGGAGCAGCCTTTGCCAAAGCATTTCGTGATCAATATGGAATTTCAGAGACTGATATTGTTTTTCTTTATGTCGGTCGACTGGCATCTCATGCGAAAGCGCATCCACTTCCGATGTATCAAGCCCTTCAAAAAGCTGCAGAGAGAACAGACAAAAAAGTTCATCTTGTTCAGGCTGGGTGGTTTGCGAGTAAAGCGATTGAGCAACAATTTACGAAGGGAGCGGCAAAATTTTGCCCTTCTGTATCATGTCATTTTGTTGATGGTCGTGACCCCGAGGTTCGTCGCCACATCTGGTCTGTTGCGGACGTCTTTACAAGCCTTTCTGACAATATTCAGGAGACGTTTGGAATTACCCCAGTAGAGGCAATGGCTGCAGGACTTCCAGTCGTTGTAACGGATTGGGACGGTTACCGTGAAACGGTAAGGGACGGTATCGATGGGTATCTTGTTAGAACAACCATGCCGTCTGCGCAAACTGGTTTACCGCTTTCCTATCGATATCATACTGGGGTTGACCATTATGATCGTTATGTTGGTCAAGTTAGTTTATTTACTCACGTTGATAGTCAACATTGCGCAGAGTTGTACTTAAAGTTAATTGAGAACGCTACCCTGCGTCGCCAAATGGGGACAACTGGTCAAAAGCGGGCTCGAGAGAGTTTTGACTGGCAAAGTCTCATTCCAAAGTATCAGGATTTATGGGCAGAACTGAAGACACGCAGATTGGCCGCTTCAATAGATGCCGATAAGAGTATGCCTTACATGCCTCTTATGGATGATCCCTTTGTTTCTTTTGAACACTATCCGACAGAGCACATTACGACTTTGACGCATCTGTCACTCGTAAGTGATGCGCAAGAGCGACTTTCCATCATGTTGAATGACCCCTTAGGAAGTGGGGTTCGTCACCTTCTGCCTGCTCTTGAGAAGCTCCAGGAAATGTTGAGATGTATTGGGCAAGAAGGGCCGATAGCAATTGGTGAGCTTGCAAGACTCTTCAAAGTTAAGCCAAACAGCATGATTTTATATGCTGCATGGCTTGCAAAAATGGACCTCGTTACGATCGCTAACGCAAAGGGTTAGATTTTCAGTTGCCCACTTGTCTAGTAGTTCTTGAAGCTAACAGTTCCGCCAACGTCTGTATTAAATAAGTCGCGGTCTTTGAAACGGAGTTGAGCCAACCGATTAACATTGGTTAATCCATCAAGTAGGCCCGGAATAACAATATCCGAAGGTTTGTTTTGCTGGCTGAGTTGTTTCAATGCAGTTTGCATGGTTTCCGTTGCGCGAACATCATCGTCGACCAATACACTGATTAGTCCAAGTTCTGCAGCCCGAGTTGCGCGGATATATTGCTCAAGTCTTGGCACAGTTCTTGGAATAATGAGTGCCCGCTTATCCATGGAGAGGACTTCACAGAACGTATTGTACCCGCCCATGGCGACAACAGCCGACGCTCGATCCATCAAACTTTCCATCTTGTTGTTAAATGTCACCGATTTTGCGTGATTAAGCTTGGCGATGCGCTCGCGGAAACTGGATCTCAGGTCTGGTGGCATGAAAGGACCCAGAACAAACAAGGCATTCATCGGCATGTTCGGATCGGCTTCGTAGGCACGAAGAACCCAGTCTGTGAGGACTTCACCATCTCCGCCGCCACCGACTGTGATTAAAATGTAAGGTTCGTCAATTTCATCCAAAATGGCTGGATCCGTAGCCGGTTGCACATTCCGCGGAAGATAACCGGTGTAGGTCACCTTGCGTTGGATATCTGCAGGCAGTTCTATCCCTTTTAGAGGATTGTAGAGTTGCTCAACACCGAATACCCAAATGTCATCATAGTATTTTGAAAGGGCTGGAAGAACATTTTTGCGTTCCCATTCCGGGCCTAGCAAAGAGGGGTCATCAAGAACATCGCGAAGCCCCAGAACTAATTGTGTTCCTCTTTCCTTTAGAACCTCTAGGGTTTCTTCAACTTCTCCCTTCAGTCCATAAGGTTCTTTGTCCACAATAAATATATCCGGATCAAAGGTCTCAGCCGTGTGGCGAATGATAGAAGCTCTCATTGCCAAAGTTTGTTCTGTATCGATATGGAGGCTAAGGGAAGTATACTCTCCATTTCTCAGTTTGATGATACCGGGAATGCGGACAAAGTCGACACGTGCCTTGAAGTCAAAGCTCCCAATAATCGGTGAGCCGGACAGAATGAGAACTGAAAGGTTTTGATTTTGTTCAACCAATGCATGGGCAAGGGTTCGGCATCTTCTCAGGTGTCCGAGGCCAAATGAATCATGACTGTAGATAAGGATGCGGCGCGCCTTGGACTTTAGGGACATAAAGACCCCCCCGGGATAAACTCTAAGATCAGACCTAAGTCTGCATTCTAACGATCATAAAGGCTTGTGTATACAGGTTGTCATTTTTTTTCGAAAGGGTGAAAAAAAATGAGATTCGCGGATAAGTCTCTTGATAATAATATATTATTAACGATAAAACACCCATAAGTAATATTAATAATAAAAATAAGAATTATGGTAAATAAAATTATATTTATTAAATTATGCTAATTAATACAGTGATATAAAAAAATTCCACCATCATTCGTATTATTATTGAGAAACCATTTTGCTAAAATTTTTCTAAATGATATGACTTTCTCAAAATTCCTTGCTTAGTCTTTATTAAGTGATCTGGAACGAGCGAATTAGTCAGTTGCTTGTTATAAGATCCATAAAAAACAATTAGTTGAGAGCCGTATGTTTCGGTGCTTAAAAATTGTTTAGTAAATAACGACGACCTATTGCGGAGGCTATAAATGAAAAATTTTATTATGAGGTTGGTTAAAGATGTAAGTGGAGTTACAGCTGTTGAATATGCCCTTTTGGCGGCAGGCGCTGCGGGTGTCCTTACGGCTGTTGGAAACAACTTTTACGATAATATCAAACAAACACTAGAGGGGAGCGTGGCCCGTGGTGATCTAAAATTCAACCGGGGTCTAATTTGGGCACGGCGTCTATTAGATGACAGATGGCAGTTTGAGATGGGATTTCACCAAGACATTCAAAATGACCCGCAAAAAATCATCCTCGTGATTTTGGGAAGTTCTCCCCAATTATCTGCTGAAGAAACATCTGACCTGATAGATAGCTGTTCCAAGTTGGCCGATGAAGGGATACGCCTAACATTGATCAATTGGAGTGAAGACAATTCTTGGCCCGATTTACTCTCCGCCTGCTTGTCTGATGGGCACTATAAACATGTTCAAACAGTGGCTGAGTACAACTCGGCTTTGGCCGATTTTTTCAAGACATTGCTTGAAATTCGTGTGGTGGCTTTAAACTTGAACAGGATCATATCGCCAGTGTTCCGGCATAATGAAGTTGCGGGCAAGTTCCCGAATGATTTTGTTTTGTCGATCTAATTCACCGAAGGCTACCAGGATTGGACGATCATTCTTGGTCACAATAGATTCAAGTCTGGGGCCTATGAAGTCAGATGAGGTTTCTTCCCATTCTGCGGGATGAACCTTCCCCATCCAGTGCAGTTTTTTTAAAGGCCTTAAATGGGTCGTTCCATGTGGTAACTGCAAATTATTGAGATCGTACCAGGTTTGTTGAAGGCAATCTGGGTTAATGGTTTTCGGTAATGAGGGATGCTTAAGCTGAACTTCGTTTTCATGGAAAAGACATCCTTTAACAAAGGGGTAGGAGTGGGTGGTGTCGGTATTTATCCCAAGTTTCGACAGTGCTTGTGATCCGGCTGCTGAATTTGGAAGTTGAAGCTGATGATCGAATAGTCGGGCAAATTTGCGGGCCAGTGTATCCTTCTTCATGGGTCCAATCCAATTAGCTTCTTTCAGCGGGTCGCCAAGATTGGCGTATAGTTTTATTGAAAGTTCCCAATGAAAAACGACCCCTTGATACTGGAAAAGAAGGTCGAGCTCACCAACGGTTCTTTTTCCTTCCCATATCTGCAGGTTATGCTCAATAAGATCTACTTCTGGTATTTTCTGGAGCCAAAAATAGACAAGGGTTTCAAAATAACCGCCGAGATTAACTCGTTTCATGGCCTCGAGTAGCGGCAAGATCTGCTCCGGAGATTTACGAAGCTCAGCGATAATTATGTCATTAATGGGCAGATCGACTAGGTTTGGTTTTGGCGCATCGATGGTCAGAAAGGGCGAGCGGATGACCCATTCCAAGTCATCCGCAACCCGGTCCAGATGTGATTTCCAGTCGCGATGGGGAATGGCTATATCCCTTCAATAGATCCTTTAGAGTAGGCTATAAAACATCCGTAGCGAGGTTAAAAAGAGGAAGAACGCAAAAGCTTTTTTCAGGAGACCTGTATTGATGCTATGCGCTATTTTTGCGCCCACAGGCGCGAAAAGCATAGTCATCGGAACAATGGCAAGAAAGCCAATTATGTTGACGTAGCCAATATTTCCAGGTGGCAGGTTATCTACGGAAAGGCCGGAATACAGAAATCCAACAGTTCCTGGTATCGCAATAATCAAACCAATTGCTGACGCAGTTCCAACAGCCTTACGGATTGGATAACTAAACAGAGTGAGAATAGGTACTGTAAACGTTCCCCCGCCAATTCCCATCATGGCAGAGAACCAACCAATAAAAAGGGCTAGGCCTTCCTTGATTGGTGATGGAGGGAGCTTTTCCGCTAAATGAGCGCCTTCAGGTCGAAACGCCATGTTTGCGGCGACAACAAGGGCTAAAACTGCGAAAACAGCTGTCAGGATGGTGGCATTGACCATATTTGCCATCCAGGTCCCGCCAAGTACGCCAAGGAAAATAACAATACCCCAACTTTTTAGAAGCTGAGTATCGATTGCCCCTTTTTTATAGTGGGATCTTGCCGACGAGATTGAGGTCAGGATGATTGTGGCAAGAGAAGTTCCAACAGCGATATGCATGCGAATATCATCTTCAACCCCAAAAAATGGAAGAAGATGAAAAAGAACAGGCACAATAACAATTCCGCCGCCTACACCCAGAAGGCCAGCAAGAATTCCGCCTACAACACCAGTCGCGGCAAGGGTGGCGATCATACCGACGAGGAGAGGAATATTACTAAATTGGTCTGACATTTGAAATCCACATACATCGTACAAAATTTTTTTACAGGCTAATGGCCGTAATGGGAAAAGAGCCCTCTAATTAGAACGTTCAGTTGGTTTTAAGCAAGTTCCGAATGACCAGTTCCAGTTTGTTCAATGAATTACACACTTCGGCAACCGTACAATTTGGTGTGATCCTGTTCATTTCACTATCACCGGAACCCCAAATATTTTTCCGCTCTGGATTGAGCCAGATCACGCGCTTCGATTTGTTTTTGATTTCCCGCAGGATATCGACACGAGGGTCAGTTCCGTTGGAGCGACCATCTCCTAGGAAAATTACAGTCGTCCGGTTATCAATTTCGTTCATCACAAGATCACGGAAATCTTCCATTGCTCGGCCATAGTCGGTAGACCGACCACCAAAGCGTTCGATAGCTTCTGGAACGGCCTGTTCAGGGCCATATCGGTCGAAAAGGTCTGTAACCTCTCCAAGTGTGCCTGAAAAGGCAAATGACCGGACATTGGGCAGTACTTCATTCATGCTATAGAGAAAGAGAAGTAAGAAGCGGGCAACAGCCGCAACGGATCCACTGACATCGCAGACAGCATAGACTTTTGGTCTGTCTTTTTCTTTTTGCTTCCAATGTGTTTCAAAGAGCAAACCATCATACGCAACATTCCGCCGCATGGTTTTTCGGATGTCCAAATGTCCCCGATTTTTGACTTTTTTGACCCGGGAGTTCATATCAGTAAGACGTTTGGCCATTTTTCTGACCATGTCCCGCATGACCTTGAAATCCCGATGTTCAATATTTGAAAGACTTACCTTTTTAAGAAAATCTTGCCGAAACTCCAGGCTCTTTCCGGCACTGGTAAGGGCAAGTTGACGCTCCACCATATCCCGTACCGCATCGAACAGGATCCCCAGTCGTCGGTCCAGTTCTTCCGCGCCAGTTTCATCATCAGCTTTTCGCCGGTTTGAGATTTCTCTAGTAACCTCAGAGAGACCCATCTCTTCTACAATTCGCCGTGTGAAGAGTCCGCGCTGGGTTGAAAGAACAATGTTAGAAAGGCCAACAGCATCTGCGGCCTGCGTCATAGAAAGTGTAAGTGCTGTTCTGTCCGCTCTCTCCAACATGGAAAGGAGTGAGCCATCATTTTCTGCGCTGGTACTTCCGTTTCCCGTACCCGATTGATCTGTATCACCACTTCCGCCGCCTGCGCCGCCGCCCATAGGTGCGCCCGAAGGAGATGAGTTTTCATCCAACGCGTTCAAGCTCTCTGAAACTTGTTCTGCTGGATCTATGTTTTCTTCTTCTTGAAGATTGTTTTCCAGATCCTCTCCGAGATCCAATTCCGTATTGATCGAGAAAAATTCGTCAAAACATTGGTCAAAGTTGACCATTTCATCAGTGGTTTTCGCCATGACTTGCGACAAGGCTGATTTTAAAAGTGCCTTGTCACTATAGCCGATCAGATCAATTGTTCTCGCAGCATCAACAGCTTCTCCGATCGAGACCGGTACATTTGAATAGCGGAGCATATCCACAAATTCTGCGAGAGGACGGTTCATCAGCGGTTTACCTTCCGTGCTGCGGCAACCATCTTGGGAACTTCTGGGTCCATGCTATCGATATCGTCTTCAAACTTCAGCAGCATGTTCAGGGTATTTCGAACAAGCTCAGTGTCCAGATTTTCTGCATGTAATAGCATTAGGGTTCTCGCCCAATCGATGGTTTCACTCACTGCAGGTAGTTTCTTCAAATCCTGAGTGCGGAGCTGCTGGACAAATTCGACCAGCTGGTTTCTGAGGCTTTCGTCGATTTCTGGGACACGGGCCTTGATAATCTGACGTTCCCGTTCTGCATCTGGAAAGGGGATATATAGATGCAGGCAACGTCGTTTCAACGCATCTCCCATTTCACGGCTATTGTTACTCGTCAGAAAGACAATCGGCTTAGTTCTGGCTTTAATGGTGCCGATTTCAGGGACAGTAATTTGATAGTCAGACAGGATTTCAAGAAGATAGGCTTCGAACTCGTGATCGGACTTATCAATTTCATCAATTAACAAAACGCACTGCTTTTCAGATTGAAGAGCTTTGAGGAGCGGCCTGGTTTCCAAGAACTTCTCGGAAAAGAAATGATCACCAAAAGTATGGAGTTTATCCATAGAGGCTTCCAAACCGACGGCGTCCTCAAGCAAATCGCCCAGTTTTTCCTTCAGTATCTGGGTGTAGAGTAGCTGCTTGCCATATTTCCATTCGTAGAGGGCTTTGCTTTCATCCAGACCCTCGTAGCACTGAAGCCGGATTAAGTCTGCATCCATCAGATCAGCGGTTGCTTTTGCAAGTTCGGTTTTGCCTACACCTGGAGGACCTTCAACCAAAATTGGCTTGTCCAGCTTTTGAGACAGGTAGATGGATGTTGCAATATGCCGGTCGCAAATGTAGCCGGACTTTTCGAACCGCGATTGGATTTCTTCAATGGCCGAAAGCGGCTCTTTATCAATTACTGTCACTTGAATTTCCGATATGTTGATTTCCGGTCTTTGAACCGCTCTATTCTTGATTATTATTGATTGATTTTCCTTCCTTAACAGGAAAACGTCGTTTGATCCAGTATTAGCCGTACTTACATGCAGGTATGGTGCTGGACATAGATCGGCCAGCACTGTAAAAGGCGAGGCTGGACAACAGTTTGACTGAGCTTAAAGTAGCCCTTGCCAGAAGATTGGCGATGGAGAGTGTGAAAAATGACAACAGCAAAAGAAATTCGATCCGGGTTCCTTAATTATTTCGGTCAGAACGACCATGAGATAGTCGAGAGTTCGCCCTTGGTCCCCCGAAATGATCCAACTTTGCTGTTTACGAATGCGGGTATGGTTCAGTTCAAGAATGTCTTCACTGGACAGGAAAAACGTCCTTACGACCGAGCCGTTACGACCCAAAAATGCGTTCGCGCCGGAGGCAAACACAACGACCTGGAAAATGTAGGGTATACAGCACGCCATCACACATTCTTTGAAATGTTGGGGAACTTCTCTTTCGGCGACTATTTCAAGGATAGAGCAATTGAGCTTGCCTGGAATTTGCTGACTAAGGAGTTTGGCCTGAACAAGGACAAGCTACTGGTCACTGTTTATCATGATGATGATCAAGCCGTTGATATCTGGAAAAAGGTTGCTGGTTTGACGGATGATCGGATTATCCGAATTGCGACTTCTGATAACTTTTGGTCAATGGGGGACACAGGGCCTTGTGGTCCCTGTTCTGAAATCTTTTATGATCACGGTGAAGACATCCCAGGTGGCCCTCCCGGCTCACCGGATGAGGATGGAGATCGGTTTATTGAGATTTGGAACCTCGTTTTCATGCAATTTGAACAGCAGGCAGGCGGTGATCGAATAAACCTCCCTCGGCCTTCCATTGATACAGGTATGGGGCTTGAGCGGATTGCGGCTGTTCTGCAGGGTAAGCATGACAACTACGACATCGACCTGATGCGTCATATCATTGAAGCCTCTGCCGATGTCTCAAACGTTTCAGCAGATGGTGAATTTGCCGTGTCCCATAGGGTAATAGCAGATCACTTGCGATCTTCTTCGTTTCTGATTGCCGACGGTGTACTTCCGTCAAACGAAGGCCGGGGATATGTGCTTCGGCGGATCATGCGCCGGGCCATGCGCCATGCCCACCTTCTGGGTGCAAAGGATCCCATGATCTGGAAATTGGTCCCAACATTGGTTGATGAAATGGGCGCCGCATTCCAAGAACTGGAACGGGCTCAATCTCTGATTACAGAAACACTAAAAACAGAAGAAACCCGGTTTAAGGAAACTCTTGGCCGTGGTCTGAAGTTGCTAGAAGATGCAACGGACAAGCTTGGTAGCAGTGAAGCTCTCTCCGGTGATGTAGCCTTCAAGCTTTATGATACTTATGGCTTCCCGCTTGATCTTACCAAAGACATTCTTCGCGGGCAGGGGCGTGAGCTGGATGAGGCCGGTTTTGATGCGGCCATGACCAAACAGAAAGAAGCGGCTCGTGCCGCTTGGTCTGGATCTGGTGATGCAGCTACTGACAAGCTTTGGTTTGATCTCAGTGACAAACTCAGTGCGACTGAATTCTTAGGATATCAGACAGAATCTGCTGAAGGCCAGGTGCAGGCTCTCATTGTTGATGGGAAAGAGGTTCCTTCTGTGACTGAAGGGGATGACGTAATGGTGATCCTGAACCAAACCGCATTCTATGCTGAGTCCGGTGGTCAGGAAGGGGATTGCGGCGATCTGGTGAATGACAGTGGCTTCAAAATCGATATCACCGATACTCAGAAAAAAGAAAACCTGTTTGTGCATATTGGTAAGGTTTTGAGTGGTACAGTTAAAGTCGGTGATGTTGTCGATACGCAGGTGAAAAAAGACCGGCGTGCTCGTCTGAAAGCCCATCATTCAGCAACACACTTGCTGCATGAAGCCCTGCGCCAACATCTTGGAGATCATGTAACGCAGAAAGGCTCTTTGGTTGCCGAAGACAAGTTGCGGTTTGATATTGCTCACCCAAAACCGGTCACGTTTGAAGAATTGCGGCTGGTCGAGAAAGATGTCAACGATCGCATTCGTCTGAATGCGGATGTTGAAGTTCATCTGACAACACCAGAAGAGGCAATCAAAGCAGGAGCTATGGCGCTCTTTGGAGAAAAATATGGAGATGAGGTCCGGGTAGTCTCCATGGGGGGACCTGAGCCATCCAAGGGTAAGGGTAAAAACTATTCCACCGAACTTTGCGGCGGAACTCATGTGAACCGGACGGGTGACATTGGGTTTTTCAAAATTGTATCCGAAGGTGGCTTGGCTGCAGGCGTGCGTCGAATTGAAGCTGTGGCTGGTGCAGCTGCGCTCGATTACGTGAATGAGCGGGAACAGCTGCTTACTGAAGCTGCGGGTGCTCTGAAGTCTTCTCCTCAAGAGCTGACAGCGCGTGTCAGTGGTTTGCTGGAAGAGCGTAAGAAGCTTGAAAAAGAACTCAAGGAAACTCGCAAAAAGCTGGCAACCGGTGGAGCGGGCGCTGTTGAGCAACCGACTGAAACTGTGGGTGGTAACACATTTGTTGCTCGTGTGCTTGAGGGTGTCCCGCCAAAAGATCTGAAGCCTATGGCAGATGAGATCAAAGCCCAGATTAAATCCGGTGTTATTGTTCTCATTGCAGCTAATGATGGTAAGGCTTCAATTGTTGTTGGTGTGACAGATGATTTGACCGGGCAAGTTAGTGCGGTTGATCTTGTCCGTGTGGGCTCTGAGGCACTGGGCGGTAAAGGTGGCGGTGGCCGTCCTGACATGGCTCAGGCAGGTGGACCGGATGCCTCCAAAGGCAATGAGGCCGTTGAAGCGATCAAGGCCAAGCTGAGCAGCTAAATAAAATTGTTTGAAATAGAAAACGGCAGGTGGGGGACCTGCCGTTTTCCTCTGTGCAATGCGGGAGCACAGAACGCCTCCGAGTGACTACTCGAACTCCCTTTACATTTATATATGTCAGTGCTTTGCAAAGGGAACTTTACATTTAGAATTAATAAATGGCAGGCTTAAGACCGACTTTGGGAAAAATTAAGGCAAGTTAAGTTTAACCGGTTAGGTAGATGTTTGCGGCCGAGATTAGTTGGACCTGCTTCGCGTGAGCCTCTCTATTGAATCTCCATAGCAGAATTCTTATTTCTCAGTCATGGTTTTTGGCGGGGCTAGAGCTCAATGAATTTCTTCAAAACAGGTATCTTAATTGCGGGTATTACCGCCCTTTTTCTAGGCGTTGGTTTTGCTGTCGGTGGTGAAGGCGGTATGTTGATCGCGCTTGTAATTGCAATCGCCATGAACGGTTTCGCCTACTGGAATTCCGACAAGATGGTTCTGCGAATGTATGGCGCGCGGGAAGTCAGCGAGGCCGACGCCCCTGAATTTGTCGGCTTGGTTAGACAACTCGCCATGAGAGCAGAATTACCAATGCCCCGGGTCTATATTATGGAGAACCCACAACCAAATGCTTTTGCAACGGGGCGAAATCCCGAAAATGCTGCAGTTGCAGCAACAACCGGTTTGCTAAATATGATGAGCCGGGAGGAGTTGGCAGGTGTCATGGCGCATGAGTTGGCTCATGTGCGCAATCGGGATACCTTGATCATGACGGTGACAGCGACCATTGCGGGTGCCATTAGTATGTTGGCCAATTTTGCTCTCTTCTTCGGAGGAAACCGGAACAATAATCTTGGAATTATTGGAACTCTGGCCATGGTAATTTTGGCGCCGATCGCTGCGATGTTGGTTCAAATGGCGATCAGTCGAACACGTGAGTACTCTGCTGACAAAGCGGGCGGGGAAATTTGTGGAAACCCTGAATGGCTGGCGAGTGCACTTGTAAAACTTCAAAATGGAGCCTCAAGGATTGAAAATGTGACTGCTGAGCAAAACCCTGCATCTGCTAGTCTGTTTATTATCAATCCACTTCATGGAAAAGGGGCCGATAATCTCTTTTCAACCCATCCTTCAACAGAAAATCGGGTTGCCCGTCTCATGGAGTTGGCAAAATCTTTTAGGCGTGGAGCCCGGAAAAGTACTCAAAAACCAGCAAGTGGTCGGACATCAGTCCCTTCTTCAAACCCATCGGGTGGAAAGGGGCAGGGGCCGCATACGCCGTGGAGCAACTAAGCTTTCTTCGGGTTTTTCACCATTGCCCGAATAAGGAAATTTGCCAATAATTCTACAAATTCTTCACGGCTTTTGCCCATGCGGTAGGCTTGTGGGGCAGATGACTGGATCAATCCCATCATCGCATGTCCCATCAGCTCAGGGTCGACATCATCATAAAGCTCATCCTGGGTTTTGGCCCGCATCAGGATTTTGATAAAGCCTGATGCAAATTTGCTTCGCACAAATTTACTGGTGGAATCAGTCGGATCAAAAACCTTGGTATCAACCAGCGCAGATCGCAGTAAACCCGGATTTTGTTCCGCGAACTCTTGAATGGCGTTAAGTGAGAAATGGATATATTCCTCAAAGCTATCAACTTGGGGAATGCGTGCTGTGACGAACTCGTGCAGATCTTCCTGAGCTTCACTGGCGAAGGCGAGAAAAATCTCACGCTTGTCATGAAAATGACTGTAGAAGGTGCCATGAGCGACATCGGCAGCTTTTGCAATGTCCTGAGGGCGGGTTTCATGATAACCCCGCTGAATAAACAGTTTACGAGCAGCTGCCAGCAGTCTCCCTCTTTTTTCTGCCTTACGCTTGCTCGCACGATCGGTTGCTGGCTTCCCCTCCAGTGCATCCGTCATGTGGCTTTTACCCCTTATTATTTTTTTTTACAGCTGACGCTGGTATTTCTTGTGACATTTTGTCAATATCGCAAAAAGACTACCAGTCAGCCTATAAAAACTGAACTAAAAAATTGGGGGAGACGCGACCGGTATGAATAGCCAAGTCCTATTTCGGCCACTCGAAAGACCAAAGCCAGACATCTCCGTTCAAAAAACGAAAGATGGCTCTTATCTTATTGTGAGTAACATTGCAATCGGAGAATACGAGGATAACATTGCCAATTATTGGCTGAAATCTGCTGAGGAGGTGCCAGATCGGGCATGTTTGGTACAGTGCCGCGCAGAGGGTGATTGGCCGGAACTGTCGTATCGGGACGCTGTTGATAAAGCGGATCGGATCAGTACATGGCTGCTCAACAACGGCTATTCAAAAGAAACACCCATTCTCATCCTATCGACAAACAGCTTTGCGCACGCACTTCTGACGATGGGGGCTATGCAAATTGGAGTTCCTATTGCGCCTTTATCGCCTTCTTTCTCTCTCATGAGCGGTGATTTCGAACGGTTGAAATACGCGGCGGATCTAGTTGACCCAAAAATGATCTTTGCTGAGGATGGTGATCTGTTTTCAAAGGCAATTAATGCTCTAAGTGATCGGAGAGATCAGATTGTAACGGTCACCGGCGTTCTGCATGGAGGTCTGGTATTCGATGATCTTCTGTCCGATTTGAATGTTGATGCAGTTGCCAAAGCGCGAGCAACTGTAGGTCCAGACACACTTGCGAAAATCCTTTTTACCTCTGGCTCAACAGGAATGCCTAAAGCCGTTCCCAATACCATGAGGATGCTGTGTTCTGCCCAGAAAATGGTGGAGCTCATTTCGGAGCCCAGGGATCCATTCGATAATCCCAGTATTTTTCTCGATTGGTTACCTTGGCATCATACTTTTGGGGCGAACGCTAACTTCCTTGGAAGCTTGCGGATTGGGGGGACCCTTTACATGGATGATGGAAAGCCTGTGCCAGGTCTTTTCCATCGGACCATTGCCAACATCAAGAAGATCCGTCCAACCCGATTTAGCAGCGTACCGACAGCTTTCAGTTTTTTACTTGATGAGTTGGAAAAGGATGAAGAATTAGCACTCGCTTTTTTTGATCGTCTCCGAATGTGTAACTATGGCGGTGCAGCGTTATCCCAGGAAGTTTATGAGCGTTTGCAGGTTCAGGCGATAAAGCACACCGGGATGAAAATTCCAGTGGGAACCGGATGGGGGGCGACAGAAACTACAGCAATGGGGACCTCTCTTTTCTGGAACGAAGACAAAGTTGGTATTATTGGGGTTCCCTATTCGGGCATGACCGTGAAATTAGTTCCTGTTCAGGATAAGTATGAAATCCGGATCAAGGGGGATGCGGTTCACACGGGTTACTACAAACGACCAGACCTGACCTCCACCTATTTCGACGAAGAAGGGTTTTACTGTATCGGTGATGCAGTGGTCTTTCAGGATCCTGAACGGCCAGAGCGAGGATTGGCTTTCAAGGGGCGCGTGTCAGAAGATTTCAAACTTGCCAACGGAACATGGGTTGAGACGGGTAGCTTAAGGCTTCAGTTGATTGATGCTTTGGATCCTTTTGCTCGTGATGTCGTGATCGGTGGGCATGATGAAGAGTTTCTTGTAATCATGATTGTTCCGAGTGAATTTGTTGTGAAGGATGCAGAAGCCAGAGGGTTTCACGCTGAAGGAGACTTGAGTGTTATCGAGGATCCTGAGATCTTAAAAAAGATAAAGACTAAGCTGGAGGCGCATAACCAAAAATATCCAGCCAGAAGTCGATTTGTTGGCCGTGCTTTAGTTATGGGAAGTCCCTTGTCAGCAGATCGCAACGAGATTACGGATAAACAGTATATCAATCAAAAAGCAGTGCTTGAAAATAGGTCTAAGTTAGTGGACCAGCTATTAAGCTCTGAGACAATGGGCGCAATCCTGAAGTTCGATTGACAAGATATAGGGAAGAAAACATGTCAGAAATGAACAAACAATGGCTTCTTAAATCAAGGCCTGTGGGAGAGCCAACGCTCGACAACTTTGAATATGCGGAAACGCCTGTCCCTGAACCGGGTCCTGGTGAGATGCTGCTCAAAACGATCTATATGTCTCTCGACCCCTACATGCGGGGCCGGATGAATGATACGAAAAGCTACGCTGCAAAAGCTGAGCTTGGAGAACCAATGAGCGGAACGGGTGTTTCCGTTGTTCTTAAGTCGAACGTAGATGGCTTTAAAGAAGGGGAATATGTTGTTTCCCAAAGCCGCTGGCAATCTCATAGTATTTCTGATGGACAAGGGGTTATGAAAGTTGATCCCGCCAACGCTCCGATTTCCACAGGTGTGGGTATCCTGGGCATGCCAGGACTGACTGCCTATGCAGGTTTTCTTGATATCGCTCAACCCAAGCCGGGTGAGACAGTTGTTGTTTCCGCAGCCTCAGGTGCTGTGGGTGCTATTGTTGGTCAGATGGCCAGGATCAAAGGCTGTAAAGTTGTTGGAATAGCAGGCTCACCAGAAAAATGTGCTTATGTTGTTGATGAGTTAGGGTTTGATATCTGCGTCAATTATAAGGATCCAGATTTTGTCGAGCAGCTGAGTAAGGCCTGTGACAAAGGTGTGGATATATATTTCGAAAACGTAGGAGGCGCTGTTTTTGATGCCGTCTTTCCTTTAATGAATGATTTTTCCCGTATCCCAGTATGTGGTCGGATTGCCAATTACAATATGACAGGTGATCCTGAGGGGCCGAACAAATTGCCCGCTTTTTTTGGACAGGTTCTCGTAAAGCGGATCATGATCCGTGGCTTTATCAGTTTTGATCACTATGACCGCTTCCCGACAGTAGTCAAAGATATCGGTGGCTGGATCCGCTCTGGTGAAATGAAATACAAAGAAGATATCGTACAGGGAATTGAAAATGCACCGGAAGCCTTCCTTGGGCTTCTCAAGGGTAAAAACTTTGGCAAATTGTTGGTTCAGGTCTCGGAAGATCCGACCCGCAATTAGGTTCAATTTTTTGATCGTTTAAAACAGTCAAACCTCGGAAGGAAAAATAAATGACTGCGATTACGGATATGGTGAGTTACGAAACCGAAAATGGTGTCGGTATCATCAAAATTGACAATCCCCCGGTCAATGCGCTGAGCGCTGGTGTCCGTGAAGGGATTAAAAGTGGCATTGAAATGGCTGGACAGGATGACAGTGTTTCTGCTGTTGTCATCTGGTGCGAGGGCCGTACATTTATTGCCGGTGCGGATATCACAGAATTTGGAAAGCCACCGAAAGGCCCGGCACTGAACGAGGTGATTGCCTCCATTGAAATGTCATCCAAACCCGTTGTCGCAGCCATTCATGGTACTGCCCTTGGGGGAGGATTGGAGACAGCATTGGGTGCCCATTATCGTGTCGCGAATGCGGGTGCAAAACTAGGGCTGCCAGAGGTAAAGCTTGGTATTCTTCCAGGGGCGGGCGGAACGCAGCGTCTGCCAAGGGTTGTCGGAGTCCCGATGGCACTAGAAATGATTACAAGTGGTGTCCCAATTTCCGCTGCAAAAGCGCTTGAAGTTGGTCTGATCAGCGAAGTTGTTGAAGGTGACTTGAAAGCTGGTGCAATTGCTTTTGCCAAAAAGGTTGTCGCTGAAGGCCGTCCTCTTGTGAAGATCAGTGATCAGACAGAGATGTTGCAATCTGCGAAGGATAATCCTGGTATCTTTGAGGAATTCCAGAAATCCATAGCGCGGAAAATTCGGGGTTTCCAGGCGCCTGTTAATTGCATCAAGGCTGTGCAGGCCGCAGTTGAACTTCCTTTCCCAGAAGGCCTCAAGCGTGAACGGGAACTGTTCATGGAGTTGATGCAGGGTGAGCAGTCAAAAAGCCAACGGTACTTCTTCTTTGCTGAGCGGCAAGCCGCTAAAATTCCTGATGTTCCAAAGGATACGCCACTCATTGACATAAATACCTGTGGTATCGTCGGTGCCGGTACAATGGGTGGTGGCATTGCCATGAACTTCTTGCAAGCTGGGATCCCCGTCACGATCGTTGAAACTACGCAAGAAGCTCTTGATCGTGGTATTGAGATTATCCGGAAAAACTATGCGGCTACAGTTTCCAAAGGTCGGATGAAGCAGGAGGCTATGGACAAATGTATGAGCCTACTGACAGGTACAACCAACCTTGAAGATCTGAAAGACGTGGATATCGTCATTGAAGCTATCTTCGAGAATATGGACGTAAAGAAAGAGCTGTTCGCCAAATTGGACGGTATCTGTAAAGACGGTGCAATTCTTGCGACCAACACATCCACGTTGGATATCGATGAAATCGGGGAGGCAACCAAGCGCCCTGAATATGTGATCGGCCTTCATTTCTTTAGCCCAGCTAACGTTATGAAGTTGCTGGAAGAAGTGCGGACTAAGAAAACAAACAAATCTGTTATGGCAACCTGTATGGCGCTTGCAAAACGGATTGGTAAAGTTCCGGCTATGGTTGGGGTTTGCGAAGGCTTTGTTGGGAACCGGATCCTGCACCGCCGCGCCGAACAAGCAACGGCTCTATTGATGGAAGGAGCATTGCCGCAAGACGTTGATCGGGTTCTCTTTGACTTCGGTTTGCCTATGGGGCCATTTGCCATGTCTGATCTTGCGGGTAATGACGTTGGCTGGCGGATCCGCCAGGGTAAAGGCGTTAAAAGCCCGATTGCAGATGCAATCTGCGAACTGGGCCGCTTTGGTCAGAAAACCGGTTCAGGATATTATCTCTATAAAGATGGTGGTCGGACACCAACGCCTGATCCAGTGGTTGAGGAAATCATTGTTAAAGCTTCAAAAGAGGCGGGTATTGAGCGTCGTTCTATTTCCGACGAGGAAATCCTTGAGCGTTGTATTTATCCAATGATCAATGAAGGGTGCAAAATCCTTGAAGAGGGAATTGCCTCCCGTGCAAGCGATATTGATGTGATTTGGGTCTATGGCTATGGCTGGCCAATCTATCGGGGTGGACCAATGCGCTATGCCGATGCTGTGGGCCTTGAAAAAGTTTACAATACGCTTTTGAAATATCAGGAAAGCCATGGCGATTTCTTCAAACCGTCTGCCTTGCTGGAAAAAATGGTCAAAGAAGGTCAGACGTTTACAAATGTCTGATTGATCTGCAGGTCAAAACAATCGAAGAAAAGCCTCGCCGAATAAGCGGGGCTTTTTTTATACGCTTAGGCGTTCTTTTCGGTGAGAGAGTGCTAAATAAATGCCAGGGATCAGCGAAACAGAGAACACTATCCCTGTGACCAGGAAAACATCATGGAAGATGGATGTTAGGGCCTCCAATGTTTGGGCATTTTCCGCAGTGATTTCGTGGAGCTTAATTCCCTCTTCACCCAGATGAAACTCTGTGCGGCTAGTAATAAGGATAGCTGTCAGATTAACGCCGATCGTACCACCCAGCATTCTCAGGAAATTGAGGGCACCTGATGCTTGTGGTACTTGCGGCGGCGCTACGTTGGAGAGGGCAAATGTGCTGTTAGACGGCATGATAAAGCCAATTGCAATTCGTCCAAAAATTACCCAGCCAGCCAACATCAGATAACCAGTATTTCGATCGGCCCAACTAAGAATTATGGTCGCGATAATAAAGCCGACCTGTCCAACCAGGATCAGTCTGTAAGCCGGCATTCTGTCAATCAAGCGGCCGACAATCGGAAATACAACCGCGAGCATTAGTCCAGCAGGTAAAAGCAACATACCTGCGTCTGTTGCCGTTGCAGATTGGACGGTTCGGGCAAACAGTGGGATCGTATAAAAACTTGAAAACATTCCGGCACTTGTAAAAGCGCCGATAACTGCAGAAGACAAAAGACGCATATTGCCAAACATGCGCAGTTCTACAAGTGGTGTTGCGCTTTTCATTTCCCGGATAAAAAAGAGCATGAAGCCGATGAGAGCAATCAACAGGTAGGGAAAAACCTGAAGGCTTCTCAATTCAAAAAACTGGCTATTTGATAGACCTGTCAACAGACATCCGACTGCGAGACTAACTAGGAGTAGGCTTTTCATGTTGAAGCGGGAGAGAGGTTTATCACTGGATTTATCTGGCAGTAAAACCATTCCAATAATTCCGGCTATGATTGCCAGAGGAATGACCACGGCAAAAGAAGTATGCCATTCTAAAGTATCCGTAATAATACCGCCGATAACAGGGCCAACTGCAGGGCCAATGACGACGCCCATCCCGAACATCCCCATAGCGCGACCCCGCATTTCCGCCGGAAAGAGTAGGAAAATCAGGGACATGGATAAAGGTTGTAAAATACCTGCACCAACACCTTGCAGTAACCGTGCTATGACTAATGTTGTGTAGTTTGGGGAGATCCAGCCGAGGAAACTACCGATGATAAAAAGTGCGATAGCCAACAGAAAGGTAGCACGAGATCCAACATTATGCATCAACCAGGCTGTTGTCAGCATAGCCACACTTGATGCGCAGAGAAACGCAGTTGACATCCATTGTGCCAGGCCCTGACTGATATGGAATGTTTCCATGATGTCGGTCAGCGCCACATTGACCATCGTTGATGAGAAAATGGTCGTCAGCAGGCCGAGCACAACGGCAAATCCGGCAAGCCATTTATAGGCAGCACCATATTTATCCTGTAGGGCGGCGTTTCGGGCTGCAGACATCTTATTCCTTAAACTCTGCTTTTAGACTTTCGTTATGCTCGCCAAGTGCTGGAATAGGTTTATAGCTCTCTTCTTGTCCTGCAAACTTTATGGGAGAGGAGACTAGATTGACTGGTCCTTCTGGGCTGTTCACTTGAACCCGGTCTAACTGAGGATGAGAGGATAGGTCCTCTACGCTGTTTAATGATCCAAAGGCAATTCTTGCTTTCAGGAGTTTTTCAGCGGCTTCAGCACGTGTCATTTGGGAAAAAATTGCGCCGATCGCATCATGGAGAATTTCACGGTTTTCAACACGGTCCTCATTGGTTTTATACCTTGGATCTTCAATGAGCTCAGGAGCGTTAAGTGCATCTATGCACAAATTTTTCCATTCCGTTTGGTTCTGGATTGAGAGGACAATTTTATTTCCGTCTCCTGTCTCAAATGCTTCATAGGGGGCGATGGAAGGATGCCGTAACCCACCGCGTCCAGGTGGTTTTCCACCGTATTCCTGATGGAGGAGAGGGACCGTCATCCAATCTGCCATGCCGGCAAATAAAGTCGATTTTACAGCTTTCCCTAAGCCAGTTTTTTCTCGTTCATAGAGAGCTTCTAAAACGGCAACAAGGGCATGCATCCCTGCCGCGATGTCACAAACTGAAACACCAACACGGCCTGGTTCTGAAGGTGAACCTGTTACCATAGCGAGGCCTGTTTCTGACTGAACCAGCATGTCATAGGCCTTCATCTTGGCGAAGGGGCCAGTTTCGCCATAACCTGAAATATCAACAGTGATAAGTTCAGGACGGTTTCGCCTGAGAGTTTCACTATCCAGACCAAATTTATCGACAATTCCCGGTGCAAGATTTTGGATAAAGATATCCGCTTTTGAAATCATGCGTTTCAGAAGTGCTAGGTCATCGTCTTCTTTGATGTTGAGTTGGATGGATTCTTTTCCTCTATTCAGCCAGACAAAATAGGCACTTTGTCCATGGACAACGCTGTCATAGGCGCGGGCAAAGTCACCTTCCGGTCGTTCGATTTTGATAACGCGGGCACCGGCATCAGCGAGGCGAGAGGATAAGTAAGGAGCGGCAACAGCCTGCTCCAGTGAAACAACAAGGATATCTTCGAGTGGTAGGGGCATTATTCTAATTATTCTGATTTTCTATAGACGTTAGGCTATCTTTTTTTCGAGCACTAACCAACTGTTAATATTGTTTAATAGCAAACAACTTGGGTGTCTTTATCAATCTGGAGAAATTTAGTTTATGTATACTTTATTCATTTTTTGATGCTAAATTAAGCTTGGGAGTTTAAACCAAGGGGTCATTTCAATGTATCGATTAGTATTGATCTTACTGGCCTTATCAGTGTGTACATTTGCGAGAGCAGAAACATTAGGTGAGTACTGGACTGTCGACCAATACTTAAAGAATAATCCTGATCAAATTGAAAAATTTACCAGTTTCAATAAAGCGGTTCAGGGAGCGGCAGCCGATAATTATAGCGACAACAAGTTAGTGACCATTGCTGTCGTCTATCCAGGGTTACAATATTCAGATTATTGGAAAAGAAGTATTGTCTCTCTTGAAAAGCGTTTGATTGAGTTGAAGCAGCCGTATCGACTGTTGTCCCATTTTACCAAGCCGGGTCTCTCAGCGATTGAGCAAGGGGAAAAAATTCGGGAGTTTCTCAAACAGAAACCTGACTTTCTTATCTTTACTTTGAACATCAGTCGGCACACTGATCTTGTTTACAAATTATTGGCAAAGAAGTCGACCAAACTTATCCTTCAAAATATCACAACACCTCTCAGGATTTTTGACCAGAATCCCCCTTTTCTGTATGTCGGATTTGATCACCAAATTGGCACCGGATTGCTAGCTGAGGAGTATCTTAGGCGTTTCAAGTCGGGGGCTGAATACGCCATTTTTTATGGGCCACAAGGTTATGTGAGTGATATGCGCGGCGACACGTTCCTTGCGAGGATGCAGAAAGAGCCTGGCATGAAATTAAAAGAACGATTTTATGTCGGATTTGATCGGGAAAAGGCATATGCGGCCGCCAAAGAAGTGTTGAAAGCTCATCCAAATCTGAAATTTATTTATAGTTGCTCAACAGATATTGCCATTGGAGTTGCTGAAGCAGTTAAAGAAATGGGACTAAATGGCCAGGTGATCACAAATGGTTGGGGCGGCGGAGCAGCGGAGTTGGAGGAAATTGCAAAAGGGGGATTAGCGTTCACAGTTATGCGTATGAATGATGATAACGGCGTTGCTATGGCAGATGCGATTGCAATGGAGACACATGGTGAAGGTGCACAAGTTCCAAGAATTTTTTCGGGTGAAATGTATCTCGTAACCAAGGAGATGCAGCCTGAACAGATTGAAAGCTATCAAAAACGTGCGTTTAGATACTCGAACTAAAAGTTCTAAAAGCTGGTCATTTTCGCTTCTTATTCTGGTCGGCCAATTACTCTTGCTAACTATGTTCGGTTTGGTTGTATTGGCTGTAACTTTTTACGGAGCAAACCTAGTTGTTGATCAGGGTGCGAAACAGCTGGAGCAGAAGACGGGTGTTATAAGTGAGTTAGTCTTCAAAAAAGAGCTGGACATTATTGAGGAATGGACAGAGCTGCTCTCTGAGGATGCCGCATACTTGAAGGCGCGGAATGTGGATGAGCTACAGGATTTGTTCCAAAGGGCTTTTTTGACGCAGCATGAGCATAAAGTCGATTATCTTGCGGTCCTAGACAATAACAACGAGTTTGTATTCAATATCAGTACCGAACTGGAAGAGTATGAAGAGATCGCTCGCGCTTTTAGGAGCAATAGATATTTAGCGCAAACCTGGAATTGGTTAATTGAAGTTGACCAAAATAAAGCAGTTGAAAATGTTTTGGTTTTTTTCAATACGCCCATTATGGACGCAAATACTGGGCGTGTGGCTGGTACGCTTATAAGCGGAATGTTTTTGAGAGATAATCTTTCTCTTGTGTCGGAATTGGCGACTCAAAGCGAGGCAAACACTGTTGCAATCATTTTTGATGGTACTGTGTTGTCTACAGTGGGTGATTGGCCCCGCACTAGGTTCCAAGAATTATTCGATGTAGATGCCACCCGAGATTTTCAAGATGGTTTGATGATCCAGTCCAAGCCATTGATGAACATATTCCCGGATGGTCAACTTCAAACGCTTACTCTTCTTCAGCAAGATCCGTCCAGAAACCTCAAGGAACTGTATTTATTCGCAGGCGTCGCTGCCGTCCTGTTGATTGTTGGACTATCTCTTTTGGCTAATTTTGTCATTCGGCGTCAGATTTTGTCACCGTTGAATAGTCTTACCAGCTATGCGGGAGCCTTAATTCAAAGGGATGAAAATCCAGAAGTTCCCATCTCGAATGTAAAGGAATTTAATGAAGTCAGTCAGACGATGGCTGGTATTCTTACCGATCTGCAAGAAAGTGAACGACGTATTGAAGACTTTCTGAGTGTCATTTCAGACTCCATCTGGGAGACAGATTCTGAACATCGTTATCGACTGATGTCCACGGGTCCAAATTTGAAGAAGTTGGGTATTCATCCGGAAGATTTAATTGGAAAGAAACGCCAGGAAGTTGGTGTTTTACAAATCGTAGATATGTCCTGGGAGGAATATGAAGAGCTGTTGAATAAGCATGAGCTTTTCAGAAATCTCCGGTTTAAGTGGATCTTGGGGGATGATGAGGAAAGCTTCATTTCGACAAGTGGAAAGCCTCTATTTGATGCCGACGGTAACTTTGCAGGATATCGAGGTGTGTCATCCGATATTACCTCTGAAGTGCAAGCAGAACAAAAAACCAAACATATTGAAGAGCAATTACGTCAATCTCAGAAACTGGAGGTGGTAGGCCAGTTGACGGGTGGGATTGCTCACGATTTCAATAATCTACTGTCAATTGTCATGGGGAATTTGGAGCTGGCACTTGAACAGAAAGATCTTTCTCCGCCGATGAAGCAGTATTTGCAGGATGCAATGGTTGGTGTCGAGAAGGGGGCCAATCTCACTCATCAGTTGTTAGCCTATTCTCGGCAGCAGAAGCTGGCGCCAAAGCGGTTGCTGAGTAAGGAGGTAATTGAAGGGGTGAAACCCTTGTTGGAGCGGGCTTTGGGTGAAGGGGTGGAAATGTCCCTATATCTTGAAGATACATGGTTCATCATGGCTGATCCTACCGAACTTGAAAATGCGCTATTAAATTTGGTGGTAAATGCGCGAGATGCAATGAATGGCGTCGGTAAGCTTTCAATAGAGAGCTTCAATATTCAAGTAGAAGAAAAAGAAGCGCAGGAAAAGCCGGATGTAAAGCCTGGTGAGTATGTCTGTATCATTGTAAGCGACACAGGTGCAGGCATATCTGAAGAAAATCTTTCTCGGATTACTGAGCCTTTCTTTACAACCAAAGAAGTGGGCAAAGGAAGTGGCCTGGGCTTGAGTATGGTCTTCGGTTTCGCAAAACAATCAGGTGGACATCTGGATATATACAGTGAGCTTGGAAAAGGAACTTCTGTGAAGCTGCTGTTACCTAGAGCTTCCAGCTCGGAGGATCCCATACATGAAAAGAGAGGGCGCGGCATTATTAAGGCTGGCGCTGGACAAACCGTTCTCGTAATTGAAGACAATGATAAGCTGCGAGAGCTAATTGAGCAGCAATTGATTTCTATTGGCTATCATGCTGTTGCAAGCGCAAATGCAACAGAGGCTTTTGCCAAGTTAAAGACAGAGGCCATTGATATTGTTCTTTCAGATGTCGTGTTGCCGGGAGGGATTTCCGGTATCGAAATATACAAGGCTGTTAAGGAAAATTATCCTGACATAAAAATATTATTGATGTCTGGTTTCACTGGTAAGGCACTGGAATTTGACGAAAGCTTGCCCTCGCACGTTACTATTCTGATGAAACCATTTACAAAGGTGAAGTTATCTGAAGCGTTAGCCGATAATCAGACTGACTACGGTAGCTAAAACACTAATTTAAACAAAAAACCCATGCTTAGATAGCGGAAGCTCTCTTATCCGTTCTCCAGTTGCATTAAAGATCGCATTGACAAGAGCTGGGGCTATCGGAGGTGTTCCAGGTTCTCCAGCTCCACCCAGTGGGCGCCCTGAAGGTGCTAGATGAACATCTATTTCAGGACAAGCCGCCATTGTTAGCATTTCATAGTCAGGGAAATTTTCCTGAACAACTTTGTTGTCTTCAATAGTAATTTCACCGAAAAGGGCAGCTGTTAGGCCGTATATGATAGCACCTTCCATCTGGGATATGACGCCATCGGGGTAGAGAACTTCTCCGCAATCAACGACGCAAGTTACTTTTTGGATAGTAATTTCTTTGTACTCAGAGACACTAACCTCGACTACTTGCCCCACAATTGTGCCAAAGCTCTCATGTAACGCTACACCTCTTCCATGTCCTTCCGGTAGGGGCGCGGCCCAATTGCTGACTGAGGCCAGAGACGTTAGAACCTGATGAAAATCTTCATGGCCAGCTAGATGTCTTAGCCGGAACTCAACCGGATCGATGCCAGCTTTGTTTGCGAGCTCATCCATAAAGCACTCAGTGAAAAATCCGTTGTAGGAGTGTCCGACACTCCGCCAATAACCGATCGGAATAGGGGTAGGGCCGGGATAATGTTCCACAAGTTTTGTAATGAACTGATAAGGTAAATCGGCAGCACCCTCGGACGTAGTGTTGTCCGGCATGTCAGCACTTGCCCATGGAAGAAGGCGATGAACATAATCTCGGGTGATGGAGGGGCTGGCCACTTGATTATGCCAGGCCTCAATCCGTCCATCATTGGTAAGACACCCGCTGAACTGGGCAAGAGCAGCAGGACGATACATATCATGCTGCATATCATTTTCTCGGGTCCAGATCATTTTGACAGGACGCCCATTAAGGGCTTTGGCAATTGTTATGCCCATTATGATGTAGTCAACTTCCAGCCTTCGCCCAAAGCCGCCGCCGAGTAAAGGATTGTGAATTTTGACATTTTCACCAGGCACATCTGCAATTTTTTCAGCAAACCATGCCGCAAGAGTTGGAACTTGTGTAGGCGCCCAAACTTCGACACTGTCATCAGTGACAAATGCGGTACAATTCATTGGCTCCATCGTTGCATGGGCAAGAAACGGAGCTTTATAAATAGCGGTAAAGACATCGCCATTTTTCAGAAGAGTTGCTTTCGCATCTCCGTCCTCAGCGTAGGTCCGGCCATCGTCCTCTGAAATCTGCTGTGCAAATTGATCAAAGATGTCATTTGTTGAAATGGTACCAGATGCAGGTTTTTCGAACTCAATTTCCAGTTCTTCCACTGCACGTTTTGCTCGCCAGAAGCAGTCGGCAATAACAGCAACGCCATTCTCAAGCATCACAGGCTTAGTAAGTATGCCTGGCATACCCTCAATACTAGCTGGGTTTATTGATTTTATGGAGCCACCGAAATAGGGGCACAAGCGAACGGCAGCGAAAGCCATATCCGGTAAAATCGTATCTACGCCAAATTTGGCCTGACCTGTTATTTTGGCTGGAATGTCCAGCCGTTGGGGCGATGTTCCAATTACTTTCCGCACTCCAGCAGGCTTCAACTTGATATCCTCTGGAATTTTTAAGGCAGCAGCTTCAGCTGCGAGTTCTCCAAAGGAGAGGGAACGGGAGCTGGTTGTATCGATTACGTCCCCATCACGAACATCACATTTATTGGGAGATATACTCCATCTTGCCGCAGCGGCCTGCTTCAGCATTTCCCGGGCTGCGGCACCAGCCTGTTGCATGGGTTCCCAAAAATTCCGAACACTCGTGCTGCCGCCTGTAACCTGAACACCAAGCAGCTTACCAACTTTTTTCATTGCCCATGCGCCGGCTGTTTTTTCCCCCAAATGATGACCGTCGGAGAAGGGAAGGGAATCCTGTATTACAGTGAAATTCCCATAAACAGAGGAAACAGGTGCTTGTTCAGGTGTTATCTTGTCAACGGAAACGCCGAGTTCCTCCGCGACGAGCATGCATAATCCCGTCAGAATTCCCTGGCCCATTTCCGCTTGGGAAATCGCGACTCGAATTGAATTGTCAGTGTTAATCTTCACCCAAGCATTCAGAGTATAATCCCCATCTGCACCTGTTTGTGCGAAGGGCTCCTTGTTTGCTGCTCCATCTCCGCCAAGCGCATAAGCGACAGCTAGTCCGCCACCTACAAGGCTGCCTGTTATTAGGAATTTGCGGCGGGTTATCAGTTTCATTTTTGCCATGATTTATGATCCCGCTTGAAGTTTTACAGCCTGCTTAATGGCTTTTCTAATTCTGGGGTAAGTCCCACACCGGCAGATATTTGTGATTGATTGATCTATATCTTCATCGCTTGGATCCGGGTTTTCAGATAAAAGGGCACTGACCGCCATAATCATTCCTGATTGGCAGTAACCACATTGGGGAACCTGTTCCGCGATCCAGGCTTTTTGAACGGCAGATAAACCTTCCGCGCCAACGGCTTCGATGGTTGTCACTTTGCTGTTTCCAACATCACCGACCGGGATAGAACATGACCGTGTTGCAACACCGTCCAAATGAACCGTACAAGCACCACATGCGGCAATGCCACACCCAAATTTCGTACCAGTTAATTGAAGTGTATCTCTTAAGACCCAAAGAAGTGGCGTATCTTCTTCTACGTCCACATCTATGGATTGACCATTGACATTTAATGAAAGCATTCCCAAGCCCCGATTTACGCGTATCTTTCGAATTTTTATAAATGACCGCTGGTCAGTATATTGATATCCTCCTCATTATATGTCAATAAAATGATAGAAAAAAGATCTGGGAAAAAGTCTCTAATGGTCTAAAAAGAACCCAGAAACAAAGAATGTGATCGGTATGCTGGAAATGAAGCTAACAACAAGACAGCGCGCGACAAGCGAAGATCAAAAATTATTGCGCAGAAAAAGCGTTCTTCAGGCTGCCAAAAAACTCTTCAGTTCAAGTGGCTTTTTTGATGTCAGTATGTCCAATATTGCCAAAGAGGCCGGAGTGGCAAAGGGAACAGTGTATCTGTACTTTGAGACAAAGGAAGAGATCTTCTTGACATTGGCCCTTGAAGAGCTTTCGAGCTGGTTTTGCCATGTCGAAAAGGAGCTTGTGGCAACAACCGGCGAACTCAGTAACACACAGTTTCTCGAAATCATTCGCGGAGCATTGCAGGGCCGGGATTCGATGTATGAGCTTGTGTCACTTTTACATTCGGTGCTTGAGAAAAATGTTTCCTTTGAACAGGCCGTGAGCTTTAAAAAAGAGCTACTCACGCAAATTGAGAAATTGTCCCCACTGATAGAAGCGCGATTGCTTTATTTGAAGGACGGCCAAGGAGCTGAGGTGCTAACACAGTTTTATGCTTTGATGCTCGGCTGGGTTCAAATGACGCAGCGCTCACCTATCCTCGATGAGGTGCTGACAATACCTGAGTTGGAGGCTTTCAAGCATGATAGAGAGGCAGCCCTTTTCAGATCGATGTCGCTGATCTTGGATGGATTCAAGGTCCAAGGGTGAGGCTCTCATTAGTCAGGCTTAGCCTTCATTTGTTAATAACTCGAGGAACACCTCACCATATTTTTCCTGTTTGTTTTTTCCGATGCCGGGAATTCGTGACAGCTGCTGTAAATTTTGAGGCCGCTGGAACACAAGCTCAAGCAGCGTTTTGTCATGGAAAATGATATAAGGGGGGATATCTGCTGCTTTAGCGAGACGCCCTCTAAGCGCCCTCAGGTTTTCAAAGAGTGACTGATCCGCGTCTGACTTGAATTGAACCTGCTTTCGATCTTTTCCGCCGCTTTGTTTCAGATAGGGTTGCTTTCGACTGAAAAACTTTTCTTCGCCACGAAGCAAAGAGCGGCAGTTTTCATTTAAACTTAATCCACCGTATCCATCTGTGTCTTGAGCGACAAAGTCCTTAGAAACAAGTTGACGAAAAAGAGCCTGCCATTGCTGTCGGCTTTTATCTTTGCCAACCCCAAAAACTGCTAATTTATCGTGGTCGAATTCTTTGATTTTGTCGGTCTCATTTCCAAGTAGTACTTCAATCAAATGAGTAACGCCAAAAAGCTGGCCAGTTCTATAGATTACTGACAAAGCCTGCTGAGCTGCTTCGGTAGTATCTTCGGTCTCAGGTGGTGACAGACAGTTATCACAATTTCCGCAAGCTTCTGATTGTTCACCAAAATAGGAAAGTAGATGGATCCTACGGCAATCCAGTGCCTCGCAGTAACTTAATAAGGCATTGAATTTGTGTCGCTCTGCTTGAAGCTGGTCTTGGGGTTGGTTCAAGTTCATCAAGTTTCGGACTTTAAAGATATCCTGTGTTCCAAAGGCAAGCCAAGCTGTCGCTGGAAGGCCGTCACGGCCTGCGCGGCCCGTTTCTTGATAATAGGCTTCTAAATTTTTGGGGAGATCGAGATGAGCAACAAAGCGCACATCAGGTTTATCAATTCCCATACCAAAGGCAATCGTAGCGACCATGATCACCTTTTCAGATTTGATAAAGGCCTGCTGGTGTTTCTCACGCAGTTCAGGACTCAGGCCAGCATGATAGGGAAGTGCATCAAACCCTTTTTCCTTTAGTTTTTCAGCGATCGACTCGGTTTTCTTGCGGGACATGCAATATATAATGCCAGAGTCGTTAGGGTGTTCAGACTGAATAAAATCCACTAACTGGCGCACGCCATTTTGTTTTGCAGTAATCCGATATTGGATGTTGGGTCGGTCAAAGCTTGCTCTGAAAACGGTTCCATATCCGAGATTCAGACGATCGATTATATCTTTTTCTGTTTGCTGATCAGCTGTCGCTGTAAGTGCGAGTCTTGGGATATGCGGGAATAGATCATGAAGTTTGTTTAGCTTCAGGTATTCTGGTCTGAAATCATGTCCCCACTGGGAAATACAGTGCGCCTCATCTATGGCAAACAGGTTTATGTGAAGGGTTTTGAGAAATTCGATAAAACCAGGGGCTGAGAATCTCTCCGGCGCAAGATACAACAGTTTAAGACGTTTCTCTTTCAGGTCTTGGTGTATCTGGGCTCTGTGTTCTGGTGTGGTGCCAGAGTTATATGCTGCGGCGGTAATGCCCAGCTCGTTCAGGGTTTCGACCTGATTTTGCATGAGTGCGATTAAGGGAGATATGACGACTGTGAGACCGTCCATTGCCAATGCAGGAATCTGATAACAGAGCGATTTGCCACCGCCAGTGGGCATCAGGACTAATGCATCCCGACCTTGCATCACATGGTGGATGACAGCTTCCTGATTACCTCTAAATTCTGGATAACCGAATACATCTTGTAGGATTTGATGAGGTTCACGCAACATATGCCGGTTATACAGAACTACTTGGTCGGTTCAACCGGGAAATTAGTGACACCGTGAATTATCCGATTTTTTCCTTTAAGGCTTGTATTTCGAGAGCGGCATCAGCCAGTAGATTTCTTAGTCGAACATTTTCCTCTGCCACATTCTTTAATTGTTGCGCTTTTTCATTCGCACTCTGTAACTGTTTTTTTCGCCAGCGATACAGGGTGGCTTTTGAGATATCGTAACGTTCAACCAGTCGCTTTATATCAACTCCACGTTCTAATTCCGCCAAAATTACGGATCTGTCCTCTGTGGATAAATGTCCATAAGTCATCTGTTAAATACTCTTTGTGTTGAGGGGGGTATTGGGATCTATTCACTTGCCCATTTTGCTGACCACATCCTGGATTGCAGCCAAATTCTCGGCAACACCACTGTCGTTGATCAGGGCCTGCGACGCTTTTGCTGCCGCAACTGGATCTGTAGCAATCAACTGCCTTGAAGCGGCGAGCGTGATGGCATTGTGAATTGAATAACTATGCTGCTGTTGGGATATTACATTCTGCAGCGCCAGACCAATGCTATGGGCCATCTGTTGGTAGAGCATACCAACAGCTTCGGCGGGTGCTTCGCCAACCACCTGAAGGTTCGTTTGACCGATCGCGTCAGTTATCTGACTATTTACGTAATCTTCTTTGCTCATTTACAGCTCCTGCCTTGTCTCGTTCTCATCAAGCCAGAGGATCATGCTGAAGTGCTTTTGGGGGATCGGGCGCGCACTTTCCTTTTTCGTTTTCGAGTTTCACCAGAACTCCAGTTCTCAATGATGATAGGGGGAAGTGTTTGTGGGGTAGCTTGTGTCTGTTTTGGTTGCAAAATAAGCTGAACATTCTGCGCCAGAGAAGCCAGACTGATCGAGTTGATATGTTGCTGGTTCGAAACGGAATTTTGGAAGGCTGTTCCCATCGATTGTGAAAGCGTCTGATAAAGAGCACTTAAAGAATGTGCAGGTGCCATTCCCGTCAACATTGTGTTTGACTGAGTGATCGCATCGGTAATTTGACTGTTAACGCTTCTGATCTTTTCTGATTTGTTTCCAGGTGATGGCATGGTCTTCTCCGTAAATGAAAGTCATCTGAACTTCATCGCACGCAACCAAGGGGAAGGGGCGGCGGTGAAGTTCAGACTTGGACCCTGACTTCTTATGGGAGTCGGTTTAGACTACCGGTTGGTGAAGCTAGGGGTGTTGTCGTGGCGGTCCCGCTCATAAGCCGAGAGAACGCCTTTCAGAGACGCCATTGACTCTGCGACAGGATTGCCACTCAGAATTTCCTGTGTGGCTTTTCCTGTTGTGGCAGTATCCAGTGTATAGAGCACGGTTACCGCACCTGTTACCACAGCACTATCAATAGAGTTTTTATGCTGCTGGTTAGCGACCATGTTTTGCATGCTCATACCTGTACTCTGTGCAAGCATCTGATAAAGCATGCCCATTGATTCAGCGGGGGCATCACCTAATACCTTAACATTCGATTGGGTCACCGCATCGGTGATCTGACTGTTCATCCATGTGTTTTCAGCCATGGTTTACTCCTTATAGAGATGACTATCTTCTAGTGATGAAAAACTTAAAACGCGTTGGCAGCAGCCTGCATAGCAGTCAAGGATTCAGCGACAGGATTACCTGCAAGAATCTCAGAAGTTGCTTTTGAAGCTGTTGCGGAAGACAAGCTATAAAGAACACTTGTCCCCTGTGTGGTGACGGCCAAGTCAATAGTGGAGGCGCTTTGCTGGTTGGATACGGCATTTTGCATGCTGGCGCCAACAACCTGACCAAACACTTGATAAGTGTAGGCCATGGATACGGCAGGGGCTTCCGCTAGGCTAGTGACATTGGCCTGGGTAATGGAATCAGTGATTTATGAGTTTACGGGTGTATCGCCGGGCATTTAGGTACTCCTTTCATATGCGACAGACGTGTAAGTGATGAGAGATGTGTTAATTTTCCTCATCATCTTTTTTGGCTTTCAGTTCTTGAATGATTGCCTGCAATGTCGCTAGGACTTCAGCATTTGAGTCATCTGCCAGCATGACCTTGGCTGAGCGTGCATCTACAGCCCCGTCAAGATTGAACAGTAGGCTGATACCCTGAGAGACGATGGCGCTGTCAATGGTGTTCATGTTCTGCTGATTTGCGACAGCATTCTGCATGGAAACACCAACCGACTGGGCTAATAACTGGTAGGCGGTTGCCATTGATTGAGCGGGCGCATTGCCCAACGCGGTCATATTTGATTGTGTGACGGCGTCAGTTATCTGGCTGTTCACCGGAGTGTCATTTGCCATTCAGTTGATCCTCCATGGATTTTAGATGACTATCTTCTGTCGTCCTTGCGACAGCGATTAGACGCCGCTTTGGGAACAGGTGTGAAATTCGGTTGGAAATTTTCTTTTCCAGAATGCGAAATCTCGCATCAAAATCGAGTGTAGTTTGGTGAGGTGTATGGTAGGACTAGCCGTTGAGGATGGACTGCTAATTGAGAGTGGATACTAATGATTGCCAAGTCAGATGCTGAAATTTCCGGGTTGATGGAAATTGGCGGTATCATTAAGGAAATTCTGGATACAGTGGAGCAGCTGGTCAAGCCAGGCGTGACAACACGAGAGTTGGATGAACTGGTTGGGCAAATGCTGAGCGACGCAGGGGCTAAATCTGCGCCAAAACTTGCTTATGATTTTCCAGGGTTTTCTTGCATAAGTGTTCATGATGAGGCTGCTCATGGTATCCCGGGCTCGAGACGTCTTCTGGAGGGGCAGCTTGTGAATGTCGATGTCAGCGCAGAGAAAAACGGTTTTTGGGCTGACTCCGGGCGATCGATTGCAGTGGGTTCTATATCAAACGATTTACAGGTTTTGTGCCAAACAACGAGAGACTCCCTGGATGCTGGTATCAAAGCTGCAAGAGCTGGATCTCCTATCCATAATATCGGCAAAGCCGTCGAAGACGTGGCAAGTCAGGCCGGCTTTAATATCATTGAAGGGCTGGTAGGGCACGGTATTGGCCGGAATATTCATGAACCTCCTGAAGTTCACAACCGGTTTGCAAGTTCCGGCAGTGAGGTTCTTCAGGAGGGGCTGGTGATTACAATTGAGCCGTTTCTAACACCTGGTATCGGTGCTTATCGAGAAGGTCGTGATGGCTGGACGTTATTAACACTCGATGGCTCTCCTGCTGCTCAGTATGAGCATACAATGATCATTACCAATGATGAGCCAATCATCCTCACCTAAAGAGTTGCATTAACCTCCCATCTTTTTAACAATACTATCCATCGCCACCGCTGTGGCCGCAATTGCATCAGCGGTTATGCCAGCTATTTCCTGACTGGTCTGGGCACTTAAGGCAGTTGCACCTGCGCTGGATACTGAGTTTAACCCTGTTACCGCTGTTGTAGTCTGGGAGTTCATCGCTTCAGTAATGGCGGCTGTCTGAGAATTGTAAGAACTTCCGATGGTGGTTTGTTGAGAGCTGAGTACTGCTGCTTCAGCGTTTTTGAGGGCCGTTAGTACATTTCCGTTGGCCGTATTCACACTATTCAGAATACCAGCATTTATCGTTGCGTTTTCCAAGGCAAGACCTGAAGAGTGGGCGACGAATTGGTAAAGCAACCCCATGGCAAAGTTGGGGGATTCTTCGACATTTGCATAGAGGCTGTCGAGTTTGGGAGGCGAAGGTTTTTCAGCCATTGGAACTCCGTATATTACATATAAAACTAAAGAAGGGGCGAGAATGTTTAACGCCGTTCGGGTTCTCCCTCTGCTCTTTGATCTGGCTGATTGTCTTCAGACCCTTGAGCGTCCTTACTAGATCCATCATTGCCTTCAGAGACAGACAGCATTGTTTCCCAATTCTTCAATCTTTCTGAAATAGTGAGCTCCGCAACTTGGTCGTTCATACCGCTCCATAACAGATTGCCTGTACCAGCAGCAATTGTGGCTGTTCCCAGTATATTTCGGTTCTGTTGAGTGGAGACAGTCCCCAGGCTGCTAATGCCGGCAGCTTGTGCCATCGTGATGTACATCGTGGCCATCGCAGTAGATGCGGCACTACCTAAAACAATTTCATTTACTTTTACTACGGATTCTGTAACTCGATCATAGTATTCGCCTGATTTTTTATCTGTCATTAGATTTTGTCCTTAATATTAAAATATTTATTACTTTAAGAGACGGGGTATTACTAAGATTTATGAATTTTTATTGCTTCTATATTGTGAGTAATTTTTAAATCTAAAAATAAATCGTATTTTCTCCAAAAAGATGAAAATATAAATAAAAAAGCACTTTAAAAGTGTATAATGCAACCTAAGTCTAGTTCCTGATCTAAGAAAAGCACTTTAAAAGTGCATAACAATTGAAGGAGAAGGGCTTTGCCGCGATCATCTGTACAGCCTCAGGTTTCATCTGCTGGATCCATGCCGAGTGAGATAAAAAAGGCGCAAACTCTAGAAGTTCGTAAATCTCCAATAAGTGCGAGGAGAGAGAAAGGAGTTGAGGAGCGGTTCTGGCTTGCCTGGAATGAGCATCGTGAATATCTAAAACGCCTTAGCATGCTCTGGATGAATATCAGCGCAATGGAAGTCGAGGATGCTTTAAGCGATGCGACGATCAGGGCATTGGAAAAGTACAAAATTCATGAAAAGAACATAAATAATCAACGCGCTTGGTTCGCACGATTACTCCACAATATATGTATCGATCGTCATCGCTCTAATCGTCGTCGGGTGCAATTGGGAGATAAGCTAAAAGAAATCAGAGAAATTAGCGAAGCCGTAATCACGCTTGATGCGGGTACACCGGAGGGGCATTTGCTCAATCAGGAGCTTGGAAGAATATTGCGCTCTAAAATTGAGCAGCTTCCAGAGAAGTTGAAAGGCCCTCTGATTATGAGACTGGTACAAGAGGAGACTTACGATGAAATTGCAAGGCGTCTTGATATATCAAATGACAATGCCCGTAAACGGGTACAGCAGGCACGGGCGATTTTGCGGAGGGATTTAGCGTTTTTACAGCAGAAATAATAAGGGCCTTACCAAATATTATCAGGTTTATAGGTGATAGGTTAGTGCCCGAAAAATAAAACTCTTGAGAAGATCCAGATCCAACTTTTCCTTGCATGAGAACCAAAGCCCCCGATTTTTCTCATATTCAAACGCGTTCGGAAATTCGTGACGGAAGTCATCAATAAGACGAGTTTGGCAATGGACTAGTAGCCCGAGCCTATCTGCTGTTCCATCATAGTCAAAACGAATGGTTGTGCCACTTTTTGGCGCGTACGGGACAAAGCTGATTTGTCCCCATTTAAGGCATTCCTCGATTTTTCCGACTTGCTGTGAGTTTGATGAAAAATCAAAAATAACGTTGCGCAGAGTGGCGAGATGGGCTTGTGCAGCTTTTGGAAGCGCAGAAAAAACGTCTCTGACATCCGGGTTTTGTATCGCTGGAGAGATATGCATGTATGCGCCTGATCGCTGACCTGTCTGAAGATCTGAAAAATCAGTCTACAAACTAGGTCAGCTGTTTCAAGTTATGATTGCAACTGCAATCAGGCTCAGCTTGCTTTCTTGAGGCGAGCTGTCCGTTTGGGGGATGGTTTACCAGCATTTTTGCTGGGTTTACGTTTCCATTTCTTAGGGCCTTGATTTTTGAACTCACCAGCTTTGTGAGTTTTCGGTCCTTTTTGTCCTGGCCGCTTAAATGAGGGGCGTTTGGCTTTTTTCTTTTCCTCAGGTGCCGGGAAAGGATGATCATTATCGATCCGGACACTTTGTTTGAGGAGGCGTTCAATGTCTCTCAAAAGGTTACGCTCACGGGGCTCACAAATTGAAATAGCAGTTCCGTTGGCGCCTGCTCGTCCAGTTCTACCGACCCGATGAACATAGTTTTCGGCTTCCATAGGCAGGTCATAGTTGATGACATGTGTGATGTCTTTGACGTCAATTCCTCGGGCAGCAACGTCAGTTGCAACAAGAACTGAAATTCGGTTGTTTTTAAACGCCCTTAAAGTCTTTTCGCGGGCCCGCTGAGGTCGGTCACCATGGATCGCGGTTGCCTTAATATGCTCAAATGTCTCTTCAATGAGCTTTGCGATGGCTTCTGTTGTTGCTTTAGTGCGCACAAAAACAATAACTTTTTCGATTTGCTCAAGGCCAATCAAATGAAGAAGCAAATCTTGTTTATGCTCTTTTTTGACCATCAGGACAGAGTGATCAATTGTATCAGCGACAACGCTCTGGCGAGGGGCTTCAACAAATTTTGGTTCTGTCAGAAGTTCATTGGACAATTTTCGGATGTTCGGGCTCATGGTTGCCGAGAACATAACCGTCTGGTGCTCTTCAGGGAGGGTTGCCGCAATTTGTTGAACATCTTCGATGAAGCCCATGTCGAGCATTCGGTCAGCTTCGTCCAAAATAAAATGATGAGTGTTGGAAAGATCAACTGTTCCGCGTTCCATATGGTCTTTCAGGCGGCCTGGTGTGGCAACCAGAATATCAACGCCTCTTTTTAATTGTTGCAGCTGTGGCCCATAAGGTGCACCACCATAAACAATTGTATGAAATAGCTTGATACCTCTTGTCAGCAACTGGATTTCTTTGCCGATCTGCAAGGCAAGCTCACGGGTTGGGGCCAGAATAACGGAGGTTGGCTTGTTCGGTTTTGGCCGTTTGCGATCATGTTGCAGGCTTTGAAGCAGCGGCAACAGAAAAGCTGCGGTCTTGCCACCACCGGTTTGGGCAATACCCATCAGGTCCTGTCCATCTAGAAGGGCAGGGATGGCGCGTTTCTGAATTTCTGTAGGTTCAGTAAAATTCTGTTTTTCAAGGGCGCGCAAAAGCGGACCTACCAGTTGTAGGTCGGAAAAAGCTGTCATAAATTCCTCATACTTGTGAGCTGCCGTCCTCATGGATCGACATTCACTTTCTTAATAGCCAATAGGTGGGAACCGTTTCTCCCAGCCTGGCTTGAATTTGGAAAATACAACCGGCAGACAGCATCATGAATGCTGCGGAAAGACTGTTCGCAAACCTGAAACAAAAGCAGAGTATATGCTGCAATTGCTAAATGCGTCATTAATTCTGCGCTGCCGATATGCGGTTTTTCCACAGGAATGTCAAGAGATCATTTTGTATGTATTTAATAAATTTATGTAACTTGTTGAATAAAATGATGATTTTTCCGTAATCTAAATATTAGAAAAAGTGGGTAGTAATTTTAAGGGGAATGGGTTAGAACTGCTGACATAAATTGTGCAATGCACAATAAGCTAAAGTAGGAAAATGTGTTCGGGAAATTAGAGTGCAATCAAAATCTATGACAATTCCATTCATCGGTGACTTATCTCCATTACGTCTGAAAACTGAACTTCTATCCGGGCTGACTGTTGCGCTGGCTCTGGTGCCAGAAGCTGTGGCCTTCGCTTTTGTTGCAGGTGTCCATCCGCTTGTCGGCCTTTATGCAGCTTTTCTAGTCGGATTGATAACAGCGGTGATGGGTGGTCGCCCAGGCATGATTTCCGGTGCGACGGGTGCATTGGCGGTTGTCATGGTCAGTTTGGTTGCCTTGCATGGCGTGCAATATCTTTTTGCGACTGTTGTGCTGATGGGCGTAATTCAGGTGCTCGCGGGCGTTTTCCGTCTTGGTAAGTTTATCCGAATGGTGCCACACCCTGTCATGCTGGGTTTTGTAAACGGCTTGGCTATTGTGATTTTCTTAGCCCAGCTCGGGCAGTTCCAAGTTCCGGACACCAATGGCCAAATGGTTTGGATTGAAGGGATGCAGTTATACACCATGCTGGGACTGGTTGCCCTTACTATGGCGATCATCTTTCTTACGCCAAAAATTACCCGTGCAATTCCAGCGCCCTTGGTTGGTATTCTTGTCGTGTCAGTCTTGGTAATTTGGTTGGGCCTTGAAGCACGCACCGTTGGTGATCTTGCGTCAATTGCCGGTAAGTTTCCAGAATTTGCTATTCCCTCGGTTCCAATGAATTTGGAAACCCTTTGGATTATTCTGCCTTATGCCTTCATTTTGGCGGCGATTGGATTGATCGAAAGCCTGCTGACACTCAATCTGGTGAGTGAACTTACCGATACACGGGGCGGCGCAAGCCAAGAATGTATTGCCCAGGGTACTGCGAACGTGGTTACAGGCTTCTTCGGTGGCATGGGTGGTTGCGCCATGATCGGACAGAGCATGATTAATGTGACGTCTGGTGGACGGGCACGTCTTTCAGGCATTTCAGCAGCTCTCTTTTTGTTGGGCTTTATTTTGTTTGGTGCTCCTTTAATTGAGCAAATTCCTTTAGCAGCCCTTGTCGGTGTGATGTTTATGGTTGTTATAGCGACATTTGCCTGGTCCAGTTTTCGGATCATTACGAAAATCCCGAAATCAGACGCGTTTGTTCTGGTATTGGTTTCTGGCGTCACGGTCGCTAGTGACCTTGCGATTGCCGTTGTTGTTGGGGTTATTGTATCCGCTCTCGTATACGCATGGGAGACTGCTAAGAAGATCCACGTCAAGACGGAAATAAATGATCAGGGCTCCAAGGTTTATAAACTGGAAGGTCCCTTGTTTTTTGGTTCTGTTGCAAGCTTTCAGGAGCTTTTCGATCCGAAAAATGATCCGGAAGACGTGATTATCGATTTTCAAGGTAGTCGCGTGGTCGATCATTCAGGTTTGCAGGCGATTGATAGTCTGGCAGAAAAATACACGAATGCAGGTAAGCAGCTACATCTTCGCCATTTAAGTAAAGATTGCAGAAGTTTGCTTCACAAAGCGCGGAATATGGTGGAAGTGTCTGTTCTGGAAGATCCAAAATATAGCGTTGCCGCAGACTACGAGAAATAAATTCTCAAGTTACGCCAAATTTCTGGACAAAACTGGAGCATCCTGAAACATTAGAGCCTTAATAAACAACTATCTAAGACTCTAAGAGGGGTGTCTCCTATGAATTCTTGGGAAAATTTTGATATTCAGGCAGTAACGGAGGAGTTGGTTACTATCCTGACGACTTATGGTCTCGATGTTATTGGGGCCATTATTATCCTGATTATCGGGAATATCATCTCCAAGTGGCTTCCAGGTCTGCTCGCAAAGGCAATGAATAAACGCAAAGTTGACGTAACTGTCGTCAACTTTTTGAGCAACCTGATGCGCATGTCCATTATGGCGATTACGCTACTCTTGGTCCTGGCGCAGTTCGGTGTGCAAACGGCCAGCCTGATCGCAGTATTGGGTGCTGCCGGTTTGGCAATTGGTCTTGCTTTGCAAGGAACGCTTTCCAATGTTGCTGGCGGCGTTATGCTTCTTTTGTTCCGGCCTTTCCGCGTCGGGGACTTTGTTGAGGTTGCGGGCTACAGTGGAACCGTCAAGGCACTGAACTTGTTCAACACCGAAATGGCGACCCCCGATAACGTCCAGATTATTTTGCCGAACGCGAGTGTATGGGGAAGCGCAATTAAGAATTTCAGCTTCCATTCCACCCGTCGGGTTGATCTGCTGATGGGGATTGATTACGCGGATGATATGGACAAGGCGCGTGACTTGATGCTTTCCGTTATTCAAGGGGATGAGCGGGCTCTAAAAGACCCTGCGCCAATGGTTGTTGTTTCTGAACTTGCTGACAGTTCAGTCAATTTCACGGTAAGAATATGGTGTAACGCCAGCGATTACTGGCCTCTGAAATTTGATATGACGAAGCAGTTCAAAGAAACTTTTGATAAGAATGGTATTAGTATTCCATTCCCACAACGTGTTGTGCATACCGTTAAGGAATAGACGGAAATTTAAATAGTTCAGAAAGCCCCGGCCATTGGCCGGGGCTTTTATTTGTCTTTCGGGGATTGTTCTTCGTGATCCAGATACGGGGGGATATGAGCAGACATACCATGTTTGCGCCAGTAGAACGCACGAACATTTACCAGAAAGGCTGTACTCCAACCGAACAAGAGAATGCCGCTTACAGCCTGTAGTGAAGAGGTTATTCTCCAGTCTTCAGATAGGGTAATGTCGCCAAATCCAAGTGTGGTAAAGGTAACTGTGGAAAAGTAGACGGCTTCCGACAGAGTTTCGTTTTCCTCTGCCAGCCAATAGAAAATTGCCCATATCCATGCCTCGATCGTATGCGCCAAAAAGATGCCGAGAACAACGATTATCATAATAACCACATGGCCAAGGACGGGCATTCGCAGTTCCCATTTCTGGCCTGAGACTTTGACGCGCCGGAGCAATACCTCAAGACATAAGGCATGATTGATAACGCACAGGATAATTAGAACAGTTCCGACAAAAAGCTGAAGAGCCATAAAGTTTACCAGAGTTGTTGTCTTTCACCGACTAAACGGTGAAAGACATCCCGGGTCAAGTTACTTTGCGGATTTATGCAGCTTGATGTGATCTCTGCTTTGCGCTGGCCTTGATCATGTCAGACGCTTTTTCAGCAATCATGATAGTTGGCGCATTCGTGTTTCCGCCAATCAAGGTGGGCATGACGGAAGCATCAACAATCCGCAAATTCTCCATCCCATGAACCCTTAATTCCGGATCAACCACAGACATATCATCGGTTCCCATTTTGCACGTGCCAACGGGATGGTAAACCGTGTCAGAGCGATTTCGAAGAGCTTCTATTAGCGCTTCGTCTGAACTCAAATCCACCGGATAGAGTGCTTTGCCTCGGTATTTGTCGAAAGCTGGAGCGTGAAGAAGTCTCTCCATTTCCTTGACGGCTTTTAAGAGAGTTTGAAGATCATCTTCATTCCCAAAAAAGTTCGGATCAATTCTTGGGGCGGCTTGTGGGTTTGGCGAGTTTAGCCTGACCGTACCCCGGCTCTTTGGACGAAGGACACAGCAATGACAGCTAAATCCATAACCCAAATTGGTTTTTCGTGCATGATCATCAATCATTCCAATGACCAGGTGGAGTTGATAATCAGGCACCTCCAGACTTGGAGAGGTTTTAAGAAACGCACCAGCTTCCGCAAAAGGGGTTGTGATAATCCCTGTCCGCTTTTTTCGCCATTCAGAAATGCCACTTAAAATCTCACCTAGCCCGCCAAGGGTTATGCCGAGGGTATCTTTAGAATCTGAGCGGTAGGCAGTCACATAATCAATGTGATCTTGCAGGTTCTCCCCAACACCTTTCAATTCATGATGAACATCCAGGCCTTGCTCCTTAATTGCTTCAGCAGGCCCTATTCCAGAAAGCAGCATGAGTTGCGGGGTCGCAAACGCACCGCCGCAGAGGATTACCTCTTGAGTTGCTTTTATTTCCTTCAACTCTCGACCTTGTTGATACTGGACCCCAACCGCCTTTTTTCCATCCAGCAGGATTTTGGTTGCGGGCGCGTGGGTAATTACAGTCAAATTAGGTCTATCTAAATTCGGGGTAAGATATCCCTTCGCGGCGCTCCATCTTTCGCCATTTTTTTGAGTGGTTTGGTAAAACCCCACACCTTCTTGGTCTGCGCCGTTAAAGTCATCTGTTATTGGGAATTGAAGTTCTCGGGCAGCGTCCAGAAAAACATCGCCGATTTTCTTTTTGGATCTGAGGTCTGCAACATTCAATGGGCCGCCTGTGCCGTGAAATTCGTCACCGCCCCGCTCATTATTCTCTGCTCGTTTAAAGTAGGGAAGGACTTCGTCATAAGACCAACCCGTATTGCCGAGGCTTGCCCAATGATCGTAATCCCATTTGTGGCCACGGACATAGAGCATCGCGTTAATTGAGCTGGATCCGCCGAGGGTCTTGCCACGAGGCTGATAGCCTTTGCGATTATTCAGACCGGGTTGTGGCACAGTTTCAAAGGCCCAGTTGTTAAGCTTCCGGGGCAGCATAGCGGCGACGCCAATCGGTGCATGGATCAGAATACTTTTATCCGGACCGCCTGCCTCCAGAAGGCACACTTTAACTGCCGGATCTTCGCTCAGCCGACTGGCCACGACAGATCCGCCGGATCCACCACCGACAACAATATAGTCATACATGTTTTTCCTCCCCAATGATTTGCAGTTACCTGCCAATCAAGCCGAATATTAATTATTTATTTCAGCTATGAGGAGAATGGTACATATGATTTTTCCCTAAACCAAGCAGTTTCTAGGTTTTCAAATCCGGTGGGCAATCGGACTGGTTTTCAGGTGCCGCGTCTTTAAAGGCTGGCAACTGATTGCAGGCAGAATAGATTGCAGCAATTTTGGGGAAGGGGGTCAGGTCTACCTTAAAGCGAAGGGCATTATAAACCTGTGGTACTAGATAAAGGTCTGCCATTGTAACTTCAGGGCCTGCACAATAAGGTGATCCTACAAGTTGGGGCTCCAGGGCAGCGAACCCTTTTTCAATCCAGTAAGCATACCAAGTGAGCTTATCTTCTTCTGAAACGTTAAGTTTCGACGTTAAGTAATTCAAAACACGAAGATTATCTATTGGATGAATGTCGCAGCCGATAATGTCGCACCAACTTTGAATTGAGGCGGCTAAGAAAGGATCTTCTGGCAGAAGTTTGACCTCGGCATAGACCTTTTCAAGGTAGTTTAAGATCGCAGGCGATTGCGTCAGAATACGACCATCATCAAGTTTGAGGGATGGAACAAGCCCTTGGGGATTGAGTTTTAAGTATTCAGGAGACTGATGTTCCTTTTTCACCAGGTTGACTGGTGTGAGAACATGTTCGATCTCCTTTAAATTAAGTGCGATCCTCACCCGATAAGCCGCGGAAGAGCGGAAGTAGTTAAAAAGTTCAAGCATGTTGTTAGCTGTTCCTTGCAGCAATGACAGTTCCAACAGAGCTGCCAAAACCAATTCTGACGGCTCCCTCGCGCTCACAGTGTCCAGTGATCACAATGGTATCGCCATCTTCTATAAAAGTTCGGCTTTCGCCATTGGGAAGAGTAATTGGTTCTTTACCGCCTTTAGTTAGCTCAATCATCGCACAGGCCTCCGTCGCATCTGGGCCTGACATGGTTCCAGTTGCCATCAAGTCGCCTGGGTTCAGGTTGCAGCCACCAACAGTGTGGTGGGTCACCATCTGCGCTACTGTCCAATAGCTGTATTTCATATTGGAGGTGGCGAGTGAGTGAGGGGCCTGTTCTTCAGATTTCATTTTCTCTGTCTGAATAAGGACATCCAGGTTGATGTCCAGACCACCTGATTTGCTGTTTTGTTCAGAAGCCAGATATTCCATAGGTTGAGGATCATCTGCTGGATGGGCAAAGCTGGTCCTATAGGGCGCCAGTGCTTCCATGGTTACGATCCATGGCGACATGGTTGAGGCGAAGTTTTTGGCCAAGAACGGACCAAGGGGCTGATATTCCCAGGCCTGAATGTCTCGTGCTGACCAATCATTGAACAGGCACATACCAAATACATGCTCTTCCGCTTGATCAATTGAGACGCTGTCTCCAAGTTCAGTTCCGGGGCCGACTAAAATGCCCATTTCAAGTTCGAAATCCAGGCGTTTACAGGGCCCAAAAGAGGGGGTTTCTGCATCAGGAGTTTTTGTTTGACCCTTCGGGCGTGGAAAGGTTTGGCCAGAAACACCGATAGAAGAAGAGCGACCATGATATCCGATTGGAATCCATTTGTAATTGGGCAGCAGTGGATTGTCCGGCCGGAATAATGCACCAATGTTGGTTGCATGATAAACTGACGCATAAAAGTCTGTGTAATCGGGAATAGTACAAGGAACTGTGTATTCTGCCTCGTCCATGGGGAAAAGGCAGGATTTAAGTTGACCCTCGGCGGCTGACCCCTCGCGAAGACCCTGTGAAAGAGCTTTGCGCAATGTTGACCAGCTCTTTGCGCCGAGGCTCATTAACTCATTTAATTTTTCAGATTTTATCGCGGAAAGAATGTTTTGATCGCCAAGGTCCAGAGCCCCAGTGTTTGCTACTTTTCTCAAGTTGAGGATTTGATCGCCGATTGCAACGCCGATTGCAAATTGATCTGAGCTGCCAGCTCTACGAAACACTGCAAACGGAAGATTTTGAATTGGAAAATCGGTTTTCCCATCATTTGCAGTAGCAATCCAGCTTTTCAGATTTGGAGCATGGGTTTCATTCAGGCTCAACATGGGGATCCCTTTTCGTCCGATTGATCATTGAATTTAGTTTCAGTTGAAATTACTTTAACCTCATGGGAAGCCAAGGGCAATAAAAAATAGTTACTTTTGAAACTAAATTGTGCTATTGGCTTTAAACCATAAGATCGCTCCAAAGGGGCCAGGATCAAATAGCAACTTATGTAAGGGTGAGAAAATGGCAAAAAAACCTTTTGCGTCTTCAGCAGATACCGAAGAAAAAACCGAAACGCTAGAAGTGTTGAGCGAAGGGGTCTATGCCCTGACGGCGGAAGGTGATCCAAATGTTGGTGCGATTGAGGCAGAGGATTTCTTGATTGCATTTGAAGCCAGAGCAACTCCGCGGGCTGCTAATGACTGGTTGGAAAAACTTCGGGAGCATACTCAGAAGCCGGTAAAATATTTGGTGCTGTCCCATTACCATGCAGTTCGTGTTCTGGGAGCGAGTGCTTTTCAGGCTGAGAGCATTATCACCCACGAGAAAACCAAGTTTCTGATTGAGGAGCGTGGAAAAGAGGACTGGGATAGCGAGTTCGGCCGCATGCCAAGGCTATTCCGGGAGCCGGAAGGTATTCCAGGTCTAACTCATCCTGATATTACATTTAACGACAAGCTCACTATTCCACTTGGCGGCGATAGAGGGGACCTGGTTCTCGAGTTCTGCGGCCGTGGACACACGGCTGGTGACATCATTGCTTGGTTGCCAAAGCAGAAGATCTTGTTTGCTGGTGATTTGGTGGAGGCAGCCGCGGCTTTGTATACAGGTGATGCTTTCCATTTTGATTGGGCCTCAGAAACTTTGGACAAGGTTAAGTCTTATGAAGCTGAGATCCTGATCGGTGGTCGAGGTGCTGTTGCACGTGGCCGAGATCAGGTAGACGCAGCCATTGAGCAGACACGTGGTTTTCTAAACGGTATGATTGAAAAAGTTGGTGAAGTTCATAAAAGAGGCGGTACGCTAAAAGAAGCCTTCTTGGCCACTCATGAACATCTGGCGCCAAAATTTGGCATGTGGCCAATATTTGAACACTGCCTGCCATTTGATGTCCAACGTCTTTGGGATGAATTTGACGGCATTGACTGGCCGCGGATCTGGACGGATGAGCGAGATCAGGAAGTATGGGATCAGTTGCAGGACTGACATCAAAATTCACAGAGCCACCTTCGGGTGGCTTTTCTTTTTTGCAGCCCGCGCTCGATCCGGTTACACTGTAGCGGAAGATAAAACGTGGGAAGGTAAATGGCTAAGAAGGAACAAAAAACTGCAATTGTAGTTGGAGCCGGCATAGTTGGTGTCAGCAGTGCATATATGCTCCAAAAAGCGGGTTTTCAAACCACTCTCATTGATCGTGTCGGCCCTTGTGCCGGGACGTCTTATGGGAATGCGGGTGCAATTGTCGCAGATGGCTGTGTTCCAAATTCAATGCCGGGTATCCTTAAAGATGTACCATCCATGTTGTTGGACCCAACCGGGCCTTTAACCTTACGTTGGTCATATTTTGGCAAGGCTTTGCCATGGCTGTTACGATTTGCACAGGAAGCCCGCGAAGAACGTGTTCATCATAATGCGACCTATCTGAAACAGATAACGCAATACGCCACTCGGGATTGGGCCCGTTTCATGAAAACCCTAAAACTTGAGCACCTGATCCAGGATGTTGGCTGGCTGAAAGTCTATGACAGTGAGGAGGGTTTTCAGGCAACACGGGATATGCGCCAATTAATGACGGAAATGAAAGCGCCGTTTGATGTATTGGGGCAAAAGGAGATCACGGATCTGGAGCCGAACCTTAATGGAATTTTCCAGCATGGCATTTATCAATCCAAGGCACGCTTTTTACTCAATCCTGAAAAAGTTGTTCACGGTATTGCTGATGCATTTCGCAGTATTGGCGGAACAGTTGAGATTTCCAACATAGATACCATTCACATTGTTTCAAAAGACAAGGTGTCTGCGAGTGGTGGTGGCAAAGAATTTACGGCTGATAAGCTGGTGATTGCAACTGGGGCCTGGTCCAAACATTTGGCTGAACAGGTCGGCTCGGAAGTCCTGTTGGACACCGAGAGGGGGTATCACATGATGCTACCACCCCTCGGTGATAAGGGAATTTCACGTCCTATTGTATATGGTGAAAAATCCTTTGTATTGGCGCCCATGGAAAGGGGCATCCGCATGACCAGTCAGGTCGAATTTGCCGGATTGGAGAGAGGTCCCGATTTTAGAAGAATTCGCAAACTTCTTCCTTTTGCCAAGAAAATGCTTCCAAACCTCGACACAACTGAGCAGGATGTTTGGCTAGGGTATCGACCATCCACACCAGATTCTCTACCTGTTATTGGGCGATCTCAGAAGAGCCGGAATGTTATTCTTGCCTTTGGGCATCAGCATTATGGAATGACGATGGGAGTCACAACGGCACGTCTGGTTCGGGATCTAGCATTGGAAAAACCTGAAACCATATCCTTGTGGCCTTATCGCGCTAACCGTTTCTAGCACAAATTGGTACCTCACTGATTGACGCAGTGGATCTTTTGAAGGAACCGGTTTGATTTAATCTTTAGGCTGGTCCTAGAGTTAGAAGAGGTCTGAAATGCGTCTGGAACGCCCGAGTGTCTGCACATTGGATTGCCCTGATACCTGCAGCTTATCCGTCACCGTTGAAGATAACCAGATTGTCAAAGTTCGCGGATCCAAAGCAAACCCCCTGACAAATGGGGTTATTTGCAACAAAGTATCCCAGTATTACCCAGAATTTGTGCATGAAGCCGGCCGACTGATGTATCCGCTGAAGCGAATAGGTGCTAGAGGCGGTGACGAATTTGAACGGATCAGTTGGGATGAAGCGCTCGATGCAATCTTCGATCGTTTTTCAGACATCATCGCAGAATATGGACCTGAAGCCATTTTGCCGCTGAATTATGCGGGCCCCCATGGGATGTTGGCAGGTGGTTCCATGGATTTGCGCTTCTTTCACAAATTAGGAGCGACGTTGCTTTCACGGCGCCCGATGTGCGGCGGTGTTAAAGGCGAAGCCTATATGGGGACTTTTGGGTCAGCGCCAGCCATGCAGCCTGAACAAATTGTGCATGCGAAGCTAATTGTTGTTTGGGGAAACAATGTCACTTTTTCCAACCTCCATCTAGCGCCGTTGATTAAGAAGGCAAAAGCGAGTGGAGCTAAAGTTGTTGTTGTGGACCCCAAAAAAATTAAGGTTGCGGATCAGGCCGATTTATACCTGCCGGTAAAACCAGGTACAGACATTGTACTGGCGTTTGCCTTGCTTCAGTTGCTTGAAGCAAAAGGAGCATTTGATCAGGCATTTATTGATGCGCATGTCAAAGGTGCTACAGAGGTAATGGAGCAGGCAAAAAGCCTCTCTCTTGAAGCCGCGTCGGAAATATGTGGAATTAGTCTTGAACAGATAGAGGAATTCGCGTCCTTGATTAAGGAGCGTAGCCCTGCGGCTTTTGCTGTTGGGAATGGAATTGAGCGCAACCAAAATGGTGGAAATAGTGTTCGCGCTATTTACGCTATTCCAGCACTGACAAATAAGTTCGGAGTTCGGGGGGGCGGTATCGTCGGTGGCTCGGGTAATCTGTTTCCCAAAACATCAGCCAAATTGACGCGTCCTGATTTTGTGCCGGAGGGAACCCGAACTCTGAATATCCTAGATATTGGACGGCACTTGGATGAGGACGATTTGGAAACACCGATCAAAGGCGTGTTTATCTATGATCATAATCCGGTCATTGTCGCACCGGATCAGAACCAAATGAAAAGAGGGCTCGCAAGAGAAGATCTGTTCATCGTTGGATGTGACGTGACCATGACGGATAGCATGAAATATGCTGACATTATCTTGCCGGCCTGTACCCATTTCGAACATGACGATATTTACTGCGCATATGGACAACCTTATGTCCAGCGGGCAGAACCTGTCATAGACCCAGTGGGAGAAGCCCTGCCTAATATGGAGATTTTTCGCCGTTTAGCGAAGCGCTTCGGATTTAATGATCCTGCCTTTGCCGCAACGGATAAGGAGCTCATGGATGAAGCGTTGGATCCTAATGATCCTCGGTTTCACGGAGTTCGGCCATCTGAATTACTGGTCGGGACTTCTGTTTCGATGGAACAGGAACTGGGCGAAGTGATCCTCTTTGAAAATGTGATGCCAAAAACACCTTCTGGGCGGATAGAGCTTAGCTCTGATTATCTAGAGCAGAAATATGGTCAGCAGATCCCAACCTTTCGGCCTTTAGAAAGCCAGTACCCTTTGGTCCTTATTACACCTTCTTCGAATAAATTGATTACGTCGACTTTTGGTGGAGTTAAGGCGAATACAAAAACGCCCGAACTTGAAATGAATCCAATTGATGCAAAAGCAAGAAGCCTGAGAGATGGTGCCGAGGTTCGGGTGTTTAATGACTTGGGTGAGGTGTTCCTTCCTTTGAAAATCACGGAAGATGTTCGACCAGGTGTTGTCTATTCTCCCAAGGGCTCCTGGTTTGTGACGACACGCAACAACCAAACGGTTTCTGCTTTGGCGCCGACATCTAAGGCTGACCTCTGTGAAGGGGCATGTTACAACGATGCGCGCGTCGATGTGGAAATTGCTTGAATAGGGGGAAAGACAGCGGTGACCAAAGTTGTAAGAGGAGGCTGTCTCTGCGGTGAAGTTTCGTTTGAAATTCAGGGAGATATGCGGGATCCCATTGTTTGTCATTGCAAGATGTGCCGGAAATTTCACGGAGATGCGGTTGCTTATACGACCGCACCTATGGAAGGTCTCAATTTCATCAAAGACGATGGCTTGACCTGGTATCAATCCTCAGACATCGCGAAGCGTGGTTTTTGTAAAACTTGCGGTGCCAGTATGTTCTTTTTTGAGCTAAATAGGCCCCAAACAATGAGCATTACAGCAGGCTGTCTTGAGGAGCCCACGGGTATTCGTTCGGCCAGCCATATCTTTGTTGGCTCTAAGGGAGATTACTATGATATCCATGATGATCTACCCAAGTATGAAGAAGAGTAAAGCCTGAGCCTAAACTGTGACTGACGATATTTTAGCACCTGAAGAGTTTCTTTTATCGCTCTTCCGACTGGCGGTTACGACTGCTTATCCTTCTGCGGAAAAAATGCCTCTCCCTGAACCTGTTTCAGGCAGAACGATTGTGGTTGGCGCTGGAAAAGCGGCAGCCTCCATGGCAGAAGTTATTGAGAAAAACTGGGCACATGGCCCGCTTGAAGGAGTAGTGATTACTCGCTACGCCCATGGCTTGCCCCTTGAAAAAATTGAAGTTGTTGAGGCAGGACATCCTGTGCCGGATGAAGCCGGTCAAAAAGCAGCTGAGAAAATTCTGGCGCAAGTCTCCGACCTTACCGAGGATGATCTTGTCATCGTGCTGATTTCCGGTGGCGGATCTTCGCTTCTCGCCTTGCCGGCAGACGGCGTTAGCCTGGAAAGCAAAAAGGCTGTCAACAAAGCTTTGCTAGCCTCCGGTGCAGATATCAGTGAGATGAACACTGTTCGAAAGAAACTCTCCAGCATTAAAGGTGGGCGTTTGGCCGTTTCCGCGTACCCAGCTAAAGTAGTGACTTATATGATCTCGGATGTGCCTGGTGATGATCCATCGGTTATTGCATCGGGGCCTACAGTGCCGGATCTGACAACTGTAGCGGATGCAAAAGCAATCCTTAAAAAATACCAGATCGACATACCTGCTGATGTGGCAGTTCATCTGGAAACAGAAGCGGCCGAGCCTCCGTCAAAGGATCATCCTGCCTTTCAGTCTTCAGATGCTCATATGATGACCATCCCACAGGATATATTGCAGGAAACGGCTATTTATGCGCGTTCCCTTGGAATTACACCTGTCGTTCTTGGTGATCAGCTGGAGGGAGAGGCGAAAGATGTCGCTAAAGTCCACGCTGCAATTGTCCGGCAAGAGAATGATTATGATCAGCCATTGCCGAAGCCCTGTGTAATCTTATCTGGCGGTGAAACAACCGTTACAGTCCGATCGACTGAAACACCCGGTAGGGGCGGCCGAAACGCTGAATTTCTGCTTGCTCTTGCAGATGCATTGGGACCAATGGAGAATGTATTTGCGCTGGCAGCTGATACAGATGGTATTGATGGAACAGAAGATAATGCAGGTGCTCTTCTCAATCCGGGTCTTTATGAAAAAGCAGAAGAAGAGGGGCTTTCAATTCGGGAATATCTGGAGCGTCACGATGCTTACAGCTTTTTTGAGAAGCTGGGATACTTGGTCAAGACCGGCCCAACCCGGACGAACGTCAATGATTTCCGGGCGATCCTGATTTTGTAATCTGAATTAGGTCGTGCCGCCCATCATCATGACGAGAAGAGCTCTCGCCACCTTTTTGGTTTTATTTTTGATGTAATGGGGTTGGTCAGCTCCATAGCGGGCGGTTTCGCCTGACTTAACGGCACCAACCTCACGGCCACATTTTACTTCAACCTCACCTTCCAGTACTGTTAGATGCTCCATTGTTCGGGCAGGGTGAGGTTCTGAGTCCAAAATTCCACCCGGCTCCAATGAAAGCTCATACCATTCAATATTATTCACGAGATCAGCTGGGCTAAGGACTGTCAATGTATAAGTCCCATTGGGATCATGCAGGATAGGGATTGATGAACCGCCAACAATTGAAAGGCTTGTCTCGCCTTCTTCCCCGCGAATGAGATCATCAATAGTTTGACCCAGTGCATCTGCCAATCGCCAGACAATGGCAAGGGTAGGATTGGTCTCATTCCGCTCTATCTGTGATAACATAGACTTGGAAACACCACACTGACTGGCCAGTTGGTCCAGTGTGAGCTGTTTTTGTTTTCGAAGACGATTTACGGTTTTTCCGACCGTTGGTGTGGCAAAAGCTTTTTCAGTCATATTTCCTGTTGACAGGATAAAAATCCAATATATTGTACGGACAATTTTTCCATTATACTGGATTTTTATCCAATTGCTAGTGAGATTGAAAAAATGTTTACGATAGCCAAAGCCAAAGCGGAATATGGGATCTGGTCCAGTGACCAGCCAGCTCTTGAAAAGCCAGGCCGCGGTATGGTTATGGTAGATGTCATTGCTGCTGGTATTTGTGGAACTGATTTTCATATTTACCAATGGGATAGCTGGTCATCTGGCCGTATCCGAACACCCATGACAATCGGGCATGAATTTGTCGGTGTTATCAGCGCTATTGGCGAAGAAGTCAGTGGCTTTGAAGTTGGGGAGCGGGTTTCCGCCGAGTGTCATATTGCCTGCGGTCAATGCACACTTTGTCGGACGGGAAATGCGCATATCTGCGAAAAAACCGAGATTATTGGTGTTGATCGGGCTGGTGCTTTTGCTGAACAAGTCTTGGTTCCTGCCACAAATCTATGGAAGGTGCCGGCTGCAATTCCGGATGAGCATGCCGCTGTTTTCGATCCGGTTGGCAACGCAATGCACATGGTGGCAACAGCCAAGGTTACGGCGAAAGATGTTTTGATTGTTGGCGGCGGTCCTATTGGCCTGTTTGCAGCGGCAATTGCAAAAGCGCACGGTGCCAGAACTGTTTCAGTGCAGGAGCCGAACCAGGCTAGATCGGCGATTGCTAGAAGCCTCGACATAGATCTTGTTGTCAATCCGCGGCACGAAACCTGTAAATCAGATATCCTGGATTTAACGAATGGGCATGGTCCTGATGTTGTGCTGGAGGTTAGTGGTAACGGCCGGGCCTTGAACGACGCATTGGAAATCGCTGCGCCCGGTGCGACTGTTGCGCTTTTAGGGATCCCTGGTGGTCCTGTTGAGCTGGATCTTGGTGGCAAGGTTGTAATGAAAGGTATTAGCCTGCTGGGTGTAACCGGTCGGCGTATGTATGAAACCTGGTATCAGGTGGAGGCGTTTATGCTGAAAAACCCCGAACTGATTGATAAGGTGATTACGCACACCTTACCTGCCAGAGATTTCGATACTGGCTTTAAGCTGATGGAAGAAGGGGCTTGCGGTAAAGTTGTGCTGGATTTCAAAAGCCTGAAAACAGGAGTTCTGCAATGAGCAATCAATTACTCGATCGTTTATCAGATAACCTGAAAGCGGCGGAAACTAGTGGTACTTATAAGCACTTGAAGTCAATTGAAGGTCCGATCGGTGCCCAGATCAAGTTGGAAGGGAAAGAAGGGGTATCCCTTCTGTCTTCAAATGATTATCTGGGATTGGCAAATCATCCAGAGGTCGTCGAGGCAGCGAGAGGTGCCTTGCTTGATTATGGTGCTAGCACTGCCTCTGTGCGGTTTATTTGTGGCACGCAAGATATCCACCAGCGACTTGAAGCTGCCTTGGCAGATTTGCATGGAACAGAAGCTGCATTGACCTACTCATCCTGTTGGGCCGCGAATACGGGTCTCTTCGCAGCCATCTGCGGGGAGGGGGACGTGATCCTTTCAGATGAGTTAAATCATGCCAGTTTGATCGATGGTATTAGGGCGACAGGAAAAGGAGTTGTCCGCAAGGTCTATAGTCATTCTGATATGGCAGATTTGGAACGGTTGCTAAAAGAATATTCAGGCTCACCCAGTCGGATCATCGTTACGGATGGTGTTTTCTCAATGGAGGGGGACATTGCACCCCTCGATCAGGTTGTCAAACTGGCTGAGGAGTATGACGCCTTAATTGTCTTGGATGATAGCCATGGTCTTGGCGTTCTGGGGGCAACTGGCCTTGGTGTCGCAGAACATTTCGGCGTATTGGATCAAATTGATATTTTTACGGGAACGCTTGGTAAAGCATTGGGGGCAGGAACTGGCGGATTTGTCGCAGGACCCAAGGCAGTTACTGAAACATTGATCCAGAAATCCCGGCCTCATTTGTTTTCAAATGCTCTTCCTCCATCTGTGGCGGCTGCGGGTCTCAAATCTATAGAGCTACTGAAATCTCATCCAGAGTGGGTTGCTGCCCTTCAAGAGAAGGCAGGATGGTTTCGAAATTACCTGAGAGAGTTGGGATTGTCTCCTCTGGAGGGGGATAGTGCCATCGTCCCTGTGATATTGGGTGAGACTTCAACTGCAATTCGTATTGCAGGCGAATTACTCAAAGAGGGTATTTTCGTTACTGGATTTGGATTTCCCGTTGTGCCTGAAGGGGAAGCGCGCCTGCGTTTCCAGGTATCTCGTGCGCATAGCAAAGAACAATTGGAAGAGGTTGCCATCACACTGAAAAAATGTCTGGAAAACTCCGGATTAGCCTGACCTTCAAACTCGCAATTTACTGGTGTGTGACGATCTGTAATGATCGTCACATTTTTCTCATTTTCAATTTACGTCATAAATAATTTAATAAATTCAAATGTTTGTGATGTGCGGCTAAATAAAAATTTTGCCGCCTCATACTTGATTTAATTCTAAATTAGAGCACTTCGTTAACATGAGCATATGCCAGAATTGGCATAAGTTGAGTTGTCACAGGACGGAGTGATTTACATGCCACGCAAGAAAGAAGACTTTAGGGAGATTATCAACAAAGACCACGAAGATCGTAAAAATCAGAGTTGGAGCGGAACGTTTTTGGACTATCTGGAACTTGTTCGGGAAACTCCAGAAATATACGCCCTCTCTCATAAGCATATGTATGATGTTATCGCAGGGACCGGGATGGTTCCAGCAGAGGAAATGGACGACAGCGCGAGAAGTTTGAAGCTGTGGGGGGACACACCACCCAAGATGTATAACTTCTTTAAAAATGAATTTTTTGGTGTTGAGCCTGCACTTGAAAAAATTGTCCGATACTTCCACGCCGCTGCAATGAAGGGTGAAGAAAGCCGGCAAGTTCTTTACCTAATGGGGCCCGTAGGTGCCGGTAAAAGCTCAATTTCCGAACATTTGAAACGCAAACTGACTGAAGCGCCACCAATTTATGTGATAGAGGGCTGCCCTATCAGAGAGGAACCCCTTCACTTAATTCCGCGTCCTCTTCGTGAGAAATTTAACGAAATGCTGGATGTGCAGATCGAGGGTGAATTGTGTCCTGTTTGTCGTCACCGCCTTGAGCATGAGTTCGATGGTAAGTATGAAAAATTCCCAGTAACAACAAGTACCTTTTCCAGAATGCATCGCAGGGGGATTGCTGTCGTTCCACCCGTGGATCCCAATAATCAGGATACATCCGTTCTGATCGGTTCTGAGGATATCTCAAAACTGGATCAGTATTCTGAAGGGGATCCGCGGGTTCTTGATCTCAATGGTGCTTTTAACGCAGGAAACCGGGGGATTGTCGAATTTATTGAGGTTTTCAAGAACGAAACTGAATATCTCCATTCAATTATTACGGCTACACAGGAAAAGTTCGTACCGGCGCCTGGTCGCCATGGAACCATTTATGTGGATTGCGTGATTTTGGCTCATTCAAACGAGGCGGAATGGCGAAGGTTCAAGGCTGATCACACAAACGAGGCAATTCTGGACCGAATTGTCACTGTTAGAGTGCCCTATAATTTGCGACTTAATGAAGAGATCCAGATTTATGAGAAAATGCTAGGACGCTCGGGCTTTAAGTCTCATATCGCACCTCACACCTTGGAGGTCGCAGCCATGTTCGCGATCATGAGCAGGCTTGAATAATCTCCAAAATGCGATGTGGTCACCAAGATGCGTCTCTATAATGGTGAGGACGTTGTTGAAAAAGGCCGTACCAAGAAAATTGACCTTCAGGAACTGAAGGAAGACGCGCTTAATGAGGGAATGAGTGGGATTTCCCCGCGTTTCATTATGAAGGCGATTGACACGGCGCTAACGGATAGTGTGGATGGAATTACACCAATTCATATCCGCGATGTCATGATTAAAATGGTCAAGGAAATGGAGTTTGCGGATGATGTGCGCAAATACTATCTGGAGCTGTTGCAAGACGTCATCCACAAGGCCTATCTGGAGATTTTAGAAAAAGAAATCACCAAAGCATTTGTCTATGCCTACGAGGAACAGGCGGAAACTCTGTTCCAGAATTATTTGGATCATGCCGAGGCCTACGTAAATAAAACCACTTTGAAAGATCGAAACTCCAGCGATGAGATGGAGCCTGACGAAAATTTCCTGAAAAATATTGAAGAACAAATCGCGATAATTGGCTCTTCTGTAGATGGTTTCCGTCAAGAGGTGATTTCATACCTCTGGTCAGTTGGTCGGCGCGGCAAGAAAGTGGATTATAAAAGTTACGATCCATTGCGAGAGGCGATTGAAAAGAAACTGATGGAATCTGTCAGGGACATCAGCCGGATTATTACTAAGGCAAGAACCCGGGATGAAGATCAGCAGGATAAGTTCAACGCGCTTGTCGAAAATATGTTGGAGCGGGGCTATACCGAATTTTCAGCAGATATAGTTCTGAAGTATGCCGCCAATCATCTTTGGAAGGATTAGAAAGGAGAGCTGAAATGGGTGCTATTTTCCGCCCTTATTCGCCTTCTGACAGTCTACAGTCTGATCGCTCATCTGGGGATCGGCAGCGGCATAAAGAGAAACTGCGGGAGGTTTTAAAAGAGAATGTCGCAGATGTAATTTCGGAGCAGTCGATCATTGGTCGCGCTTCAGACCAAATCATCAAAATTCCAATTCGTGGAATTAAAGAATATCGCTTTATCTATGGTCAGAACCAACCTCGTGTTGCCCAGGGAAATGGGGGGACTGAGGAGGGGCAGATTGTTGGTAAGGTTGATCAGGATGGCGACGGCAGCAAGCCAGGTGAGGGTGAGGCAGGTAATCAGCCTGGCGATGACTATTACGAGACAGACGTTACGCTTGATGAGTTGATTGAGTTGATGTTTGAAGATCTCGAGTTACCAGATCTTGAGAGTAAACCGTTAAGAGCTATCGAAGCGGAGTATACCCATAAACGAAGTGGGACTAAACGGGTCGGAATACGGGCCCACCTGGATAAGAAGAAGACGGCGAAAAGTCGCCTCCGTCGCAAATTTGTCCATCAAAAATTGGAAGCAGCCCGAACCGAGGATGCAGAGGCGATAGTCGATCCGCTCGAAGTTGAAGAAAAAGAACGTTTTCCATTTAATCAAAGGGATTTTCGCTACCACAGACATAAACCGGATATCCGTTATGAGAGCAATGCGGTGGTGATGTGTATTATGGATACATCTGGTTCCATGACGGTGCTGAAAAAATACTTGGCAAGAAGCTTCTTTTTCCTTCTTTACCAGTTTGTCCGACTAAAATACCGGAACACGGAACTCGTGTTTATCGCGCATGACTCAGCGGCGAAAGAAGTCAGTGAAGACGACTTTTTTCACAAGGGAGAATCCGGGGGAACTATGATTTCATCCGGCTATCAAAAAGCCCTTGATATTATTGATGAGAGATTTGATCCATCCCTTTGGAATATTTACGCATTTCATTGTTCGGATGGAGATAATTTTCAGGAGGATATTCCAAGAACGCTGGATTTGGCTGGCAAGCTTTGCGAGGTTTGCAACCTCTTTGGATATGGTGAGATTAAACCAGAAGGGACAATTTCTTGGGGAACACCGATGCTCGAGAAATACGATGATTTTTCAGAGAAGAACTTTACAACAGTCTGCATCACGTCAAAGGCAGATGTTTGGCCGAAATTCAAAGCTTTTCTGTCGCGAGAGCGAGAGAAGAGCAACGCTATTCATGCTGATCCAGAAAGCTGGGGGTAGCAGGCTATGGGACGGAGTTATGAGTTAAAAGATTTGGAAAAGTGGGAAGCCAGAATCTCTGAGAAAGTCGCTGAATTTGGTCTGGACTGTTATCCGCAGGAGTTTGAAATCTGTGATCATGTGCAGATGTTGGGGATGATGGCCTATCACGGTATGCCGTCTCATTACCCCCATTGGTCTTTTGGAAAATCATTTGAAAAGACTAAAACCTTTTATGATTACGGTGTGCAGGGCATTCCCTATGAAATGGTGATTAACAGTAACCCCTGTATTGCCGGTCTGATGAGGGATAATTCCTTATGCCTGCAGATCCTGACCATGGCGCATGTTTATGGGCATAATGATTTTTTCAAAAACAACTTCACGTTTTCCCATACTGAGGCGGATCGGGTCGTTGCTCGTTTCAAAGCGCATGCTGACAGGGTTCGGGGATATGTGGAAGACCCTTCAATTGGCCAAGAAGCTGTGGAGAGTATTCTTGATGCAGCGCATGCACTTTCATTCCATTGTCAAAAAAATCAAGGAATTCGCCGGAGGACTCATGAACAGCAGTTGGAGCGTGCGGTTCATCGGGTTGAAGCCGATAATAAGAAACAGAAGGCTGATGGCGAAGTGTTGAGCGAGCAAATAGTGCACAAGTTTCCAATTGAACCTGATGAAAATTTACTTCTTTTCATTCGCGATCAAAATCCGAGATTATCTGAATGGGAAAAAGACTTACTGACGATTGTTCATGAGGAAGCTCTTTATTTTCAGCCACAAATGGAAACAAAGATTATCAACGAGGGTTGGGCCTGCTATTGGCATCGAGAAATCATGAATAGTCTCGATCTGCCTTCCGATATTCATATGGAATTTTTGGTCCGCCACAATCAGGTGGTTCGTCCCATTCCTGGTGATATCAATCCATACAATATTGGTCTCACGCTCTGGGACCGGATTGAGGAAAAATTGATTGGAGAGGCGCGTGATCATTCAACTGATCAACAGCCCCTAGATGTTCGCGAGGCTCTCTTTGAAATTCGGGAAGTAGATCGTGATGCTTCCTTCATCCGGCGTTTTATGGATAGAGAGACTATGGAAAAACTGGACCTCTTCGAAGCGGAAGTTCAGCAATCAGAATGGATTGTGACCAAAACCTCTAACGAAGTGGATTGGAAAGATGTTCGGAACCTTTTAATTAAATCAGTAGGTCTGGGAGGCATTCCAAATATTCTTGTTACTGATGGCGATTGTGACGGAGCGCGTGGCTTAAAGCTCAGGCATGAGTTCGATGGTCGGGAGTTGGATGCCGGGTATGCTGAGAAAACGCTGGAGCATATCTACCGGCTATGGGGACGGAAAGTCTTTTTGGAAACACAGCTCAAGGAAAGCTCGGCCTGCTATGTTTTTGATGAAAAGGGATTGAGCATGACATCCGATTTGATGAAAGACCCAATCACAAGTTATTTTCTTCAGGATTGAATTGCCAGGTCCGATCCTTTAGAGGTCTAGTTAAGCATCAGGTGTTTGATTAACTTTCGATTGGTTCGTGGGGGATCTATGGCAATATCTACATTACCCTTATTTATTGGCGGTAAAGCTGTTTTCTCAAGTAGTGGGGAAACCTTTACTAACTATCGTCCAATGGACGGGGCTGTCGATAGGGAGATCAGTCTTGCGGGACCAGATGACGTTGAACTCGCGATTTCAGTAGCGCAGAATGCTCAAGAAGAATGGGCAACAGTGCCAGGGATTGAGAGAGGCCGTATTTTGTTGGCGGCGGCGCGAATTATGCGGGATCGTCGACAAGAGATAGCGGAAATTGAAACACTGGACACCGGTAAACCGATTTCAGAGACACCTTATGCTGATGTTGATAGTGCCATTGACGCCCTAGAGTTTTTTGGCGGGATTGCCATGGATATGAAAGGTGACTTTCATGATCTTGGAAACGGGTCAATGGCTTATTCCATTCGGGAACCTCTCGGTGTTTGCGCTGGTATCGGGGCTTGGAACTATCCTTTACAGATTGCGACCTGGAAATCTGCGCCGGCTCTGGCGGCTGGAAACGCAATGATTTTTAAGCCGTCTGAGCTCACGCCCTTGAACGCATATACTCTTGCCGAGATTTATAGGGAAGCAGGGCTTCCGGATGGCTTGTTCAATGTTGTTCAAGGAATGGGGCAGGTTGGGGCAATTCTGGCGTCACACCCAGGCATTGATAAGCTGACATTCACAGGGTCAGTCCCCACAGGCAAGAGGGTGCTCGAAGCCGCAGCTTCTACTGTGAAACATACCACTATGGAATTGGGGGGTAAGTCTCCTTTGATCATTTTTGAGGATGCGGATCTAGATAACGCTGTGGCTGCTGCGATGAATGCCAATTTTTATAGTCAGGGAGAGGTTTGCTCCAATGGGACGCGGGTATTTGTACATGCGTCAATCCGGGACATGTTTCTTGAAAAGCTGGTGGAGCGGACTGAGAAGATGGTCATTGGGGATCCAATGGCTGAAGAGACACATGTCGGTGCTCTGATTAGTGAAGACCATGGTGAGAAAGTTTTGTCTTATGTCGAGCTCGGTGTTCAACAGGGCGCAACGCTTATTACGGGCGGCGAAAGAGTAGAAGTGCCTGATATGGAAGGTGGCTTCTATATGTCTCCAGCCGTTTTTGCAGGGTGCGAAGATCATATGCGGATATGTCAGGAGGAAATTTTTGGTCCTGTAATGTCTGTTTTGACATTTCAGGACGAAAAAGAAGTCATTAAGCGGGCGAATAATACGGAATTTGGTTTGGCTGCAGGGTTATTTACAAAAGATCTGGCTCGCGCACATCGTGTCGTTCGCAAATTGCAGGCTGGGTCCTGCTGGGTAAATAACTATAACCTGACACCGGCCGGTGTTCCCTTCGGCGGCAGTAAGCAATCTGGAATCGGCCGTGAAAACTGTGCTCGTACCCTCGACCATTTCAGTGAAATTAAGAGCGTCTATGTTGAACTTGGGGATGTTGAGAGTAGTTACTGAGTGCGGAACATGGCAGCTATGCGCAGCAAATAATTGACAGGGAATAGAAAGCTTTTAGGCTTTCAGTCTTCCAAATAAAAACAAATCAGGACTGTTCTATGGAAGCCTGGATTCCCATAACAATTTTTGCAGCTTTTTTTCAGAATGTCAGAACTGCACTTCAAAAATACCTGAAGGATCGGTTGACGACAGGCGGCGCCACACATGTTCGCTTTTTCTACGCAATGCCTTTTGCGCTGATTTATGTGTTGGCTTTGCATCATGGTGGTGGGTTCGAATATTTTTCGCCAAACCCCGAATTTTTAACTTATGTGGTCGTTGGTGGGTTGTCTCAAATTCTGGCAACGGCGCTATTGGTTGCTCTTTTCTCTCTTAGAAATTTTGCTGTTGGAACCGTCTATAGTAAAACGGAAACAGTTCAGGCTGCAGTTTTTGGAATTGTCCTTCTGGGGGATCATTTGTCGGTTCCCGCTTTAATCGCCATTGCTATCAGTCTTGTTGGAATCATGTTGATCTCGGTGTCTGGTAGCCGCATCTCACTTAAAGAGCTGCTGGTTGGTTGGACAGGCAAGTCTGCCCTATATGGATTATTGTCCGGTGGCCTGTTTGGAATTTGCGCGGTTTGTTACAGAGCAGCTTCACTTTCCCTTGGTGGAGAGGGAGTATGGATGCAAGCAGCTACTTCAATCCTATTTGTTCTTATTTTTCAGTCAGTTGTTGTCACTATTTATCTGACGGTTTTTGAAAAAGGGCAATTCTCGCTTGTTCTCCGGTCATGGAGGGTTGCTGTTTGGGTCGGGGTCACAAGTATGTTAGGGTCAATCGGTTGGTTTACAGCGATGGCCTTGCAGAACGCGGCTTATGTACGGGCTGTTGGACAGATAGAACTCGTGTTTACTTTTTTAATCTCCTATTTCTATTTTAAGGAGAAAACTTCCCTTAATGAAGGAATGGGAATCTTACTGATTATTGCGGGAATCCTAGTCTTAGTTTTGGGATAATTACAAAAAGCCGATAATTTATCATCGTTTTGCAAAAAATTAAAAAATGGGCTTTGAATTCCAAAATTTATTTGTTTAAAGTTTGCGGCTTAAGTTGAAGTCAAACAAATGGAGGAGTGCTTTGGCCACCCGCTATACACCTGTCGAAATGATCGAAAAATTAGTTTCTTTCGACACGGTTTCCCGAAATTCGAATTTGGGACTTATTGATTTTGTTGCTGATTACTTGGAAGAGTACGGCGTAAAATCGGAAAAGATTTATAATGATGATGGCACCAAAGCGAACCTTTTTGCGACAGTAGGACCCGATATAGAAGGCGGTATTGTCCTCTCTGGTCATACAGATGTTGTTCCTGTCGATGGCCAGCCATGGGTAACTGACCCTTTTAAAGTGACTGAAAAAGACGGTAAGCTATACGGCCGGGGAACTTCTGATATGAAGAGCTTCTCTGCCATCGCGCTGTCTCAAGTTCCGTTGATGCTCGAAAAAAAGATTAAGCGCCCAATTCACTTTGCTCTGTCATATGATGAGGAAATTGGCTGTCTAGGCTCACCTCGCATGATCCAAAAAATGGTCGATGATGGAATGAAGCCACATGCAGTTGTAGTTGGTGAGCCAACCATGATGGGCATTGTGACCGCTCATAAAGGAATTTGGGGACTTAAAACAAAGGTTATTGGTAAAGAGGCGCACTCAAGCCTTGTCGAAGATGGCGTGAGTGCTGTCATGACGGCTGCAAAACTTGTCAACTTCATTGGCGAAATGATGGCTGAAAACAAGGCTAAGGCTGATCCAGATAGCCTTTATCACCCAGCCCCAGCTTATACCACTTTGCACGTTGGCGTGATGAATGGTGGGACAGCTATGAACATTATTTCCCGTGAATGTGAATTTGCATGGGATATTCGGTATATTTCTGACGATAACCCGCAGGATTTTGTCGATCGCTTCAATAAATACTGCGAGGAAGAGATTCTGCCAGCTATGAGAGCGATTGATCCTGAATGCTCTATAACGACAGAGCTTGTTTCTTCAACTTCAGCGCTTGGTCCGGAAGAAAAAGGTGCTGCGGAGGAGCTGTGCAAGAAGCTCACTGGTCGGAATAGTACTACATATGTTGCTTACGCTGCGGAAGCAGGGCAATTTCAAGATGCTGGCTACTCAACTGTAATTTGCGGACCGGGATCAATTGGAATTGCACACCAGCCAAATGAGTATATTGAGTTGTCTCAGGTCAAGGAATCCGAGCAATTTATACGCAAGCTTATTGATGATTTAGCAAATTAGGGAAGTAGACAGCATCACAACTATTGGGTACTCTCACTTCCTTATTCGACATACCAACAGGGTAACGGGATGTCGTTCCTCAGCATTTTAAATTGCTGAAACTTATGTAACCATGAACACAGGGAGATTTTTATGAAATTGCGTCATGGATTTTTAGCAGCAGCTGCAGCTGCCACACTGGCATTGTCTGCGCCTGTAGCTAAAGCGGAGACGTTCAAATTTGCTTTCCAGGGGAACTTGAGTTCCTTGGATCCGCATTCCTTGAACGAAACCTTCCTTTTGGGAACACTCGGTAACATCTATGAAGGTCTTGTCCTTTATGATGATAACCTTGCTGCTGTTCCTGGACTTGCAGAGTCCTGGGAGACAATTGAGCCAACTAAATGGAAGTTCAACCTGCGTAAAGGTGTAAAGTTCCATAACGGTAATGCTTTTACTGCTGATGACGTTGTATTCTCTTGGAAACGTGCCTTGAGCGAAGGGTCTGACCAGATTGCTCGCGCTTCCAAAATCAAAAACATCGAAGTTGTCGATGATCACACAATCATCATCGAAACACCTGCGCCAAACCCAATCCTGACCTCAGACCTTGCTTATATCTACATCATGGATAAGGAATGGTCTGTAGAAAATAAGACAGAAAACGCGACTAGTGCTTCTGCCGATAATTCAGGTAACTACGCGAACCTAAATGAAAATGGCACAGGTCCATTCGTGGTCGTTGAACATAAAGCGGACGTGAAGACAACATTCAAAAAGTTCGACGGCTATTGGGGGACAATGAAGTCTAACGTCACTGAAGTTGAGTTTACGCCTATTAAAGAAGCTGCAACTCGTGTTGCTGCTCTGATTTCAGGTGAATTGGATCTGGTATACCCAGTTCCTGTTCAGGACTGGAACCGTCTGGAAGAAGCTGCTGGCGTTAAGCCACTTGCTGGTCCAGAGGCGCGTACAATCTTCCTTGGAATGGATCAGGGACGTGATGAGCTTCTCTATTCCAACATTAAGGGTAAGAACCCATTCAAGGACGTTCGTGTTCGTCAGGCATTCGCACATGCTCTGAACCTGGATGCAATCAAGAAGAAAGTTATGCGCGGCGCATCAACTCCTTCTGGTTTGATGGTTGCACCTCAAATCAATGGTCATATTCCTGAGCTGAATACTCCATACGCATACGATCCTGCTAAATCCAAAGAACTTCTGGCTGAAGCCGGATATCCAGATGGATTTGAAGTGACTATGGACTGCCCGAATAACCGTTATGTAAATGACGAAAAAATCTGTCAGGCAGTTGTGTCTATGCTGGCTAAAGTTGGTGTTAAAGTTGACCTGCTTGCGCAACCTAAATCCAAATACTTTGGTAAGGTTCTGGCAACAGGTGGTTACGACACAAGCTTCTACCTTCTCGGCTGGACACCAGGTACTATGGATGCCGAAAACGTCTTCTCTTCTCTGATCACATGTCAGAACAAAGAAGCCAAAAAAGGTATGTTCAACCTGGGTAACTACTGTAACCCAGAAGTTGACGCACTGGCTGAGAAGATCGGTTCAGAGACTGATCAGGCGAAACGGAATGCTATGATCAAAGAAGCATTCTCAATCGTTCAGAAAGAATACGGTTACCTGCCACTTCATCAGCAGCCTCTGTCTTGGGGTGTTAAAGATGGCGTTACTGTAAACCAGCGTGCTGATAACGTACTTGATTTCCGCTATGTGGTAGTCAACTAATTAGCCGTTCGATTTAGGGCCTGCAAACGCAGGCCCTATTTTTATTTTAATATGTAAATACAATTTATTGCCATGGTCACATTTTTGTTCAAGCGATTGTTGCAGTCATTCATTGTGATGTTCACTGTCGCGCTAATCGCTTTCTCAATGTTCCGGTTCGTTGGTGATCCGATCAACAATATGGTTGGTCAGGACACGACTCAAGCCGAACGGGAAGTTCTCAGAGAAAAGTTGGGGTTGAATGATCCTTTTATCGTCCAATTTGGACGATTTGCAGCAAATGCTGCTGTTGGAGATTTCGGAAATTCCTACAAATTTAAAATTCCCGTTAGAGACATGATCTTAGAGCGGATGCCCGCAACTTTGGAACTGGCATTTGTTTCGGCCATTTTGGCGTTGTTAATTGGAATTCCCTTTGGGGTTTATACAGCCCTCAGGCGAAATGGGTTTTGGTCTAAAGTCGTCATGACCATGTCCCTGGTCGGGGTGTCTCTTCCTACATTCCTGATCGGTATTCTTTTAATTCTTTTCTTTGGTGTGATTTTAAGGTGGTTACCAACCTTCGGCCGGGGTGACGTGGTTGATCTTGGCTTTTGGACCACAGGCTTCCTCACCTGGTCTGGTATTCAGTCTCTAATCTTGCCATCAATTACATTGGCATTGTTCCAGATGACATTGATCATGCGTCTGGTAAGAGCAGAGATGCTTGAAGTTTTGAGAACTGATTTCGTTAAGTTTGCAAGAGCAAGGGGACTTCCTGATCGCTCTGTTCACTTTAAGCATGCGCTCAAAAATACACTTGTGCCGGTGATTACAATTACGGGTCTTCAGCTTGGCTCCTTGATCGCCTTTGCGATTATTACGGAAAGTGTATTCCAGTGGCCAGGTATGGGTTTGATGTTTGTTCAGGCGATATCTGACGTGGATATTCCGATTATGGCGGCATATCTGGTTCTCATCGCCTTCTTCTTTGTAGTGATTAATATGATTGTGGATATTCTGTATTTCGCGGTAGATCCTCGTTTGCGGACTAAGGACGGATCGTAACAATGGATAAAGCTGTAGAAACAACACGTCTCGAGCGTTTTCTCGATAGCGATATCTGGCACAGTTTCAAGACGAACCCAGTTGCCATTGTCTCTTTTGTGATCACCGTAATTATGCTGGCGGCTGCGATATTCGCTCCGTTCGTCGCACCGCATGATCCGTTTGATCTGGCTAAGATTGATATCATGGATTCGAGCCTACCTCCTGTATGGATGTTAGAAGGTGATCCACGTTTTCTCTTGGGGACAGATGATCAGGGCCGCGATATTCTCTCCACGATTATTTATGGAGCGCGGATTTCCTTGTTGGTCGGGTTTGCCTCTGTGATTTTTTCAATGATCGTTGGTATTACACTCGGACTTATCAGCGGTTATGCTGGTGGCCGGGTCGATGCATTTATCATGCGTGTGGCGGATATCCAATTGTCATTTCCTGCCATTTTGATTGCTCTGCTGATTGATGGTGTCGCGCGCGGTATTTTCCCGAAAGAGCTTCATGAAGAAATTTCCATTTACGTTTTGATCTTTGCGATCGGAATTTCCGGTTGGGTGCAGTATGCGCGGACAGTCCGTGGCTCTACTCTTGTAGAGAAAGGTAAGGAATATGTTCAGGCAGCTCGTGTTATTGGTATTCGTCCAGTCACGATCTTGCACCGTCATATTCTTCCAAATGTGATGGGACCGGTCATGGTTATTGCTACCATTCATTTGGCGGTTGCTGTGATTACAGAGGCAACTTTGTCATTCCTGGGTGTTGGTGTTCCACCAACCACTCCCTCGCTTGGGACGTTGATCCGAATTGGTAACGAGTATTTGTTCTCTGGTGAATGGTGGATCACGATCTTTCCTGGTGCGGCACTTCTCATTCTAGTCTTGGCAGTGAATCTGTTGGGTGACTGGATGCGTGATGCCCTAAATCCGAAACTGCGTTAAGGGAGATCAGAGATGGAATTATTAAATATTAAAGATCTCCAAATTGAATTTCCAAGCCGCAGGGGAACAGTAAAGGCCGTTAAAGGTGTAAGCTTGACTGTTCGTCCAGGTGAAGTTCTTGGTGTTGTTGGCGAGTCCGGTGCAGGTAAGTCAACTATTGGGAACGCGGTTATTGGATTGCTGGAACCTCCTGGGCGTGTGTCCGGTGGGGATGTGTACCTCAAGGGTGAACAGATCAACAATCTGGACAAAGAGGCTATTCGGAAAATTCGTGGCCGCCGCATTGGTATGATTTTCCAGGATCCTCTAACGTCTTTGGATCCTTTGCAGACGATCGAGCAACAACTTGTCGAAACCATTGATCTGCATTTGAAGCTTGGACCTCAGAAATCACTGGAAAGAGCTATCGAGCTACTGGATCAGGTAGGTATTCCAGATCCAGCTGAACGGATTAAGCATTATCCGCATCAGTTTTCAGGTGGTATGCGCCAACGGGTTGTGATTGCCTTAGCCCTTTGTGCCGAACCTGAGGTAATTATTGCCGATGAGCCGACTACAGCCTTGGATGTGTCTATTCAGGCTCAGATCCTCGAACTGATGAGGAAGCTGTGTCGCGAGAAACAGGTTGGGATGCTCATCATTACCCACGACATGGGTGTGATTGCAGACATCACTGACCGGGTAGCTGTGATGTATCGCGGTGATTTGGTGGAAGAGGGGACCACTGCAAAAATCCTCGGAAACCCTGATCACCCATATACAAAAAGTTTGATCAGTGCCGTTCCGCGTCCTGATGTACGGCTGCACCGCTTTCCAATGGTGAACTACATTGAGAAAGAGGAAGACCGGAAAAAGGACTTCGATATCTCGACCCACTGGTTGGGTAAGGCCCAGAATTTTGATGAAATCAAAGGACCGTTAGTTTCAGTAGAGAACCTGGTGATGAAATTCATCACAAAGGATTCTATCTTTAAGAGCAAACGGAAGTTTTTCACTGCCGTAGATCACGTCACATTTGATATCAAACAGGGCGAAGTCTTTGGTGTTGTTGGTGAAAGTGGTAGTGGTAAGTCTACAGTAGCTCGGATGATTTGTGGACTATATCGCCCAGCTAGCGGTGCTGTTCGCTTCGGCGAAACTGATCTCACGCAGATCAAGTCACAAACAGAGCTAGACTATTATCGTCGGCAAATGCAGATGATCTTCCAGGACCCATTTTCTTCGCTGAACGGTCGGATGCGGGTGCTGGATATTGTTGCAGAGCCTATTCGGTTCCATAAGCTTGCTTCAACTAATGCTGAAGTGGAATCTATTGTTCTGGATCTTCTGGAACATGTTGGCCTTGGCCGTAAAGCCGGTATGCGATACCCACACGAATTTTCTGGCGGTCAGCGTCAGCGAATTTCGATCGCTCGCGCATTGGCGACCCGCCCACGTTTCTTGATTTGTGATGAACCGACCTCAGCTTTGGACGTGTCCATTCAAGCACAGATCCTCAATCTTCTAAAAGATCTTCAGGAAGAATTGGGTCTTACCATGCTCTTTATCAGTCATGATTTGCCGGTTATCCGACAAATGTGTGACCGCGTCGGAGTGATGAAGTCGGGTAAACTGGTTGAGGTTGCAGAGACTGAAGAACTCTTTGAAAATCCAAAGGCTCCTTACACACAAGAACTGCTGTCCTTGATGCCAAAATTGGATAATCTGGATCATACAGGATTGGATATCGAAAAAGAGTGATCTCTTCTTATGGTATTTGGTTGATTTAAGAACTAAAAAAGGGGCCGGCCGGCCCCTTTTTTGATGAAGGTAAAAACTAGCTTTTTGCTAACCCCTTGATTGCTTTTTCAATCGTTTCAATTCCACGCTTCCAGACCATTTCTTTCCAGTCATCTGCATCACAGTAAAATGCGTCTCTCACCTGTTTTTTGATTTTCTGACCAAGTTCGCTGTCCACGTCTCCATAGGCATAAAGCCAATTATCTGCCCTTAAGGAGTTCAGCACTTCCATGAGCTCCAATGTACCATACTCGATAGCAACGCAGGTGTTAGTGGCATTGGGTACACTTTCAGTGATACCCTTGTTCATCGTTCCTGTAACCGGCGCTGATGAAGACGTTCCTGTCTCATGGGAGGTCACTTCGCCATCATACCATTCCATAGCCCGATCGATACCATCTAGGTCCCCAACATAAATCAGTTCACCATAGCCGTAGGGACCAAGGCCTGTGTGGATATCAAGGAGTGCCACATGCGCTGCGTTGCCTGCATGCTTGGCGGTGACGGCGCGAAGCGTTTCATTGCTCCAGGCTGGCTTGGAGCCGCCATAAAAGATGCCATTTGGTTTGATATACTGACCACCTGATACAGCAGCCTGGTATTTAGGCATTCCATTCTTTTGGATATATGCCTCAATCGCTTTCTCGGCGGCTTCTCTGGCTGGACCGTCCCAGTCAGCAGGCACGATCATGTCATGGACTTCCTGATAGGCTCCATTGTCGGGAAGGGGCTCAGAAAAATCCCGAAAATTCCTGTTAAGGTCAATATTATCTTCATTCACACGGCGGACATGAGAGAAACCATAGGGATTGATTGCGTGAATAAAAACGACTGCGACATCTTCAGGCAAGCTTTCAAGGTAGTTCTGTTCTAAAAGAGCTACTTGAATACCTGAACCACAGAAACCCTCGCCTCCATGGGTGCCAGAGCTAACGAAAAGGACTTTTGACGCATCTTCGGGGCCCAATCGCGCAACATCCATATAGAGCTCTTCACCTTCCCGTCCTTTTGCGTTTGGGTTTAGGTTGTTTTCGACAACCAACCCTCTCTTTTCACAAGCCTTCAAAAATTTTTGTCTTGCTTCTGAATAGGTGGCGGAAAAATACTGTGGTATGGACATTGTTTGATGACTCCTACTTTAAAATGCGAGATGATTTTACAGCAAACAATGTGATGCGAAATAAAAAAGCTCAGTAGAAGCCAACAAAGTTAAAGATCAAAAACAACAATCGGGAGAAACTATGGCTGACAAACATTATCTCATATATGGATCTGAATATTCACCGTTCTCAGTCAAAGTCAGATCTTACTTTCGATTTAAAAATATTCCCCATGAATGGAGAGTAAGAACCAGAGATAATTTTCAGGAATTTCAAGAGCTCGCAAAGTTACCTCTCATTCCACTTGTTTATGATGGAGTAGAGGAGGTTCTTCAGGATAGCACCCCCATCATGGAAAAAATGGAGGAGAGATATCCAGATAACCCTATTGTTCCGAGTGATCCAGCTCTCGCTTTCATTTCCTATTTGGTGGAAGAATATGCAGATGAGTGGGTGAATAAACCGATGTTTCATTTCAGGTGGTGGCGTGATGAGGATCAGATCGCTGTTGCTAATGGACTCTCTGAAACACTTGCACCCAATGCTTCAACTGAGGATCGGCAAAAGCTAAGTGCTCAAATTCGGGAACGCATGGTTCCAAGGTTGAGTTTTGTTGGATCGAATGAACAAAACAAAGAAACAATTGAGCTATCTCTGACGATGTTGTTGGAGAGTTTTGAGCCGATTTTAAAGAAACGTCCTTATCTCTTTGGCGGAATTCCATCCTTTGGAGACTTTGGTCTATTTGCGCAGCTCTATTGTTGTACCCAACAACCAACGACAGATCGGTTGATGGAGAGTTACCCTCATGTTTTGAAGTGGATAAACCGAATGCTTGATCCATCCATCGAAGGGACGTGGGCAGACTGGGATGAAGTGGTTCAGGATTTTGGTACTATACTGAAATCCCAGATTGCAGGTCTTTATCTTCCCTGGGCTATTTCCAATCAGGCTGCTCTCAAGGACGAAAAAGACGACTTCTCAGTGGATTTATTGGGCCGCGAATTTAAACAGGATACCGTTAAGTATCTGGGGCGATCCTTTGCCATACTGAAAACCAGACTACAGCCGCTGAAAGGCAATGAGAAACTAGAGCAGGCGCTTCTGAACAACGACTGTCTTGCACCTTTGGTTGGTGAAAGTTGGTAGCGTAGAGACCTGTAAATCCGAGAAGGAAGGTATTATTTCTCGATCGCTTCTCGGATCTTGTCAGCCAGATCTTTTTTCCGAAATGGTTTGTTGATTAAGAGCGCACTATCTCCAAGCTCTGTATGGGCCTCCAGTGCATTCTGGGTATAACCTGACATGAAAAGCACATTTAGTTCAGGTTTACTCTCTCTTGCTTTGATAGCGACTTCCGGTCCTCTTAACCCCCCGGGAAGAACAACATCAGACAGCAGCAAATCAATGTCATCATTTTTGTCAAGGACATCGAGTGCTGAGGCACCATCATGAGCCTGCAGTACGTTATATCCTAAACTTTTGAGTTGCAGCACTGTAAGCTCACGCACATCTGGATCATCCTCCAAGACAAGTATGGTTTCTGATCCTGTCTTAAATTGTTGTTGAGTCATGTCTTCATCAACTCCTGCGCTTTCTTCCAGTGCCTTTGGCAAGAATAGTTTTACTGTCGTACCTACATTTACTTCACTATATACTAACACATGTCCGCCGGATTGCTTTACAAATCCATAGATCATGCTTAACCCAAGTCCCGTTCCTTCGCCAACTTGTTTAGTTGTGAAGAATGGCTCGAAAATTCGGTCAAGAATTTCTTCCGGGATGCCGGATCCATTGTCTGAGATGGAGAGCATGACATAGTCGCCCGCGATAACATCCTCATTATGACGCGCGGCCTCTTCATCTACAGTCGTATTGGCAATCTCAATTGTCAGAACGCCTTCTGGTACATTTGCCGAGTTGATTGCATCCCGAGCATTGATCGCCAAGTTGATAATTGCATTTTCAAGTTGCCCTTGGTCCACGTTGCAAGGCCAAATCTCGCTTTGGAAGCGGGTGTTGACTTTGATGCTCTCACCAAGAACGCGGGCTAGCATACCTGCCATTTTATCGACCAGTTCCGTCAGATTGGTCGTTTTGGGTGTCAACATTTGCTTGCGAGAGAATGCAAGGAGTTGCTGCGTCAGCTCGGCCCCGCGTAATGCCGCAGAAATAAGCACCTTCAAGTGACTCATTTCTTCACCTTCAGGCTTTAATTTTTCTTCGAGCAGTTCTGCGTTCCCAAGAACAATAGCAAGCAGGTTGTTGAAGTCATGCGCGACACCGCCAGTCAATTCACCAACTGCACGCATCTTCTCAGACTGTCTGAGTTGTTCCTCACTTTTTGCAAGAGCAATTTCTGACGCTTTACGATCAGAAATATCCTGCATGCTGATGCCCGTAAAAATTTGACCCGCTCTTTCCAGACTATGGTAAGCAAATTGAACAGGTACCTTCTTTCCGGATTGGCTGACTACCTCACGCTCAATCAAGCTGGTGGTTGCGCCGCTTGTTGCCGCATTAAAACGTTCTCTTTCAGCCTCTATCTCACTTTCTGGTGTTATGTTCCAGATAGATAGACCGGTTAGCTCCTGACCCTCGTAACCAACAATTTTTCTGAATGCTGGATTCGCATCCACAAAAGTTCCATCTTGTTTAGTTAATGCAAGTCCGATCGGAGACTGATCAAATAACATGCGGTTATATTGTTCACTCTCTCTAAGAGCGAGATAGGACGTCTCAATGTTTTGTCGCATTAGATTAAGCGCTGAGACCACATCGTCGAGTTCATCTGGTCTGTCCGGATTGCGCGTTCGCGATAGCGATAGAGATGGCTGCTGGCTTTCAAGTTTGACGTTGCGAGCAAAGTTAGAGAGTGTCAGAAGATGCCGCGAGATTTGATACTGAAAAACAAATAGAAAGAAACCAGCGATCAAAGAGATCACAACTGCATTGCTTGCAAGAATGATAAAGGCTCTTGATTTGATATTCGCGAATACTGGATTAAGTCCTGCGACGATGCGGATTGAGCCTAGGTTAAAGCTTTGACCATCATTCGTTAGAGTGAGATTAACCTCACGTTCGACTGTTCTTTCAGATTTGATCGCGCCCTGAACCCATCTAACATCATTATCCTCTGTAATCGAAACGTATTCGATGTAGGGCGAATTTACCAAGCCTGTTAGGAAAACCTGAATCTGTTCGTCATCCAGAACCCAAATATTATATGTGAGGTTATTAAGCTGGTTTTCTTCTATTTCATTAAGACGTTCATCAATAACACCGAGTTCAGACCGGTAGTCTATGTACAACTGAATTACTGTACTTGCGAGTGTGATAATAACACTGAAACATACTATCCACAGGATCAGCCGTCTGGCTACAGTCATACTAATGCCTCGGTAAATTAGGGTATCCTTAGGCTAACTCTAATGAATTAGTCCGTCTACAACTATGTTTCAAGTAAATCTCATTTAGCATAGAAAAGTATCTGTATGTTGATTATCAGCAATAGTTTTAAATAATTGTTTCTAAGCTCGTTATTTTACAATTTTTTTCTGTTTATCTGTTGGAGGTCCAACAATTGGTATGGTATCAGCTAAATGTATGGTCATGCCTTGACTTGGGGACAGTAAACTTGGGTAAATAACTATGCCAGCAGAGAGCTCATCCAAATTTTTTAGACTAATAAGTGTGATCCAGGAACTCTTTCCGGGCGTTCTTGTGTGCCTGACTATAGCAATGGCAGCCACTTTCCTCAGTGATCATTACGGTGGGCCGGTTATGCTATTTGCCCTTCTCCTAGGGATGGCTTTTCATTTTTTGTCTGAGGAAGGGCCCTGTAAAAAGGGGATTGAGTTTGCCTCCAAAACAGTCCTTCGGGTCGGGGTCGCCTTGCTAGGAGTTCGAATTACATTCGGGCAAATTGCGGATCTCGGGGAAGTCACCATTTTGGGTGTCATTGTTGCGATTTTTGCGACAATATTTTTTGGATGGGTTTTCGCGCAGGTGTTTAAGTTGAAACCCTCCCAAGGACTGCTTTCAGGAGGCGCCGTGGCAATTTGTGGTGCTTCGGCTGCGCTCGCTCTTTCTGCCGTTATGCCTAAAAATAAACACTCCGAAAACAACACTATTGTTACCGTTGTTGCAGTAACAACATTGAGCACGATCGCAATGGTGCTCTATCCGTTGATTACTCAGCAGGCCGGTTTTGGAGCAATTGACTCAGGCGTGTTTCTCGGCGGGACAATACATGATGTCGCTCAGGTTGTGGGCGCCGGATATAGTATTTCAGATGAAACTGGTGACATTAGTACTGTTGTTAAGTTGCTGAGAGTGACAATGCTGGTACCTGTTGTCCTGATTTTCAGCTTTATTTTCAGTGCAAGAAACAAAGCAAAAGAGGAGGGGCAAAAAGCGAGCTTACTTCCTCCTGCTTTTTTGGTTGGCTTTATTGTCTTTGTTATCTTGAACAGCTTTAATTTGATGCCCGAACTGGCTGTAGATCACCTTACGGACCTATCGCGGGTTTGTCTCGTGACAGCAATTGCAGGCCTTGGAATGAAAACGTCTTTACAGGAATTGTTCAAGGTTGGTTGGCCGATTGTTGGTTTAGTCGTTTCAGAAACGATTTTTATTGCTTTGTTCATCTACGGTCTGGTTGCCTTTATCTAGGACGGCCAGGCTATTCTATGTTTCACTTTTGTTTCAAGTTTCTTTCAAGCTATTCAAAATAGAGCTTGTCTTGGCTTTTGAATTCTGTCGAAATAGATGCTTCGGCAAGTGCCGAATACACGGATGAGACTGTTACCTCAAAATCTGGGGTATTATGTGATCAGGGAGATATCAGATGACAGTTGGAAAACGCGCGTGGGGTGCAGTGTGTGGTTTGGCCGCTTTGGGGGCGGTCGCAATGATACCAGCAGTAAATGCTGAAGAAACACCAAATGATCTGATGAATGCGACAGTATGGACGCAGACTTCAGTTGAATTTAAAGCATCTTCCATGGCAGCGTTTAAGCTGGCTGAAGTGATGCTTGATCGGGCTTTAGAAAACAAGGATTGGACCGCAGCCCTCGAACAGGGCGATAATTATCAGGGTAAGCCACCAGCGGTTATTTTGGATGTGGATGAAACAGTCCTGGATAACACTGAGTATGAAGCATGGTTGATTAAGGCCGGCAAAAGCTACAGTTCAAAAACCTGGGGACCGTTTGTTGATGATGCAATTTCGGACCCGATTCCAGGATCTCTTGAATTTATAAATTATGCGAAATCTAAAGGCGTTGAAATTTTCTATGTTTCCAATCGTAAAAAACCAGGTGAAGCGGGAACACGAAAAAACCTGAAAGCTCTGGGTTATCCGATTAACGAAGCCATGGATACGGTTCTGCTTCGTGGTGAAAATGATTGGGGTTCTGAAAAAGGGACACGGCGTGCCCACGTTGCACAGAACTACCGCGTTGTATTGCTGTTAGGGGACAATCTCGGTGATTTTCTCGATGCCAAAAGTGCTTCAATAAAAGAGCGCGATGAAATCTTCGAGAAGTATAAAGCTAACTGGAACACCAAATGGATAACTATCGCCAATCCTATGTACGGATCATGGGAAGGTGCCGCTATTCAGTACAATTGGCGTGCGAGTTCAGCTGAAAAGCGGAAAATGAAAATGGATGCGATGAGATATTGGGAACCAAAAGAGTGAGGCTCATCCCGTAAACGTTATTAGAGAGGTCTCTGCCCAGTGGGCTGGGGCCTCTTTTTTTGTTATAAGAAACAAGCCTTTATCTCACCATATTTTTGCCAAAAATTAAATTAAGAATAATCAGAATATAACCTTTAAAAATAATTTTAACTGGTTATTATATTTTTATAAGTTTTTTGTTGAAATTTAGGGGTTTTCGTTACACGTGTTTTGGTGCAGATTGCGGCCGATGAGTCGCCCAATTGTGTGGAACTACTCTTAAATTCAGTAATCTGACGGAGAAGCGTTTTGGCAAAATTACGTGCCTTGGTGAAGGCAGGTGTAGTAAATTCTGAAGGTTTTTATTCTGTTGGCGGTCGAACCGCTGTGGATTTTGCTAATACGATTGTCAGGTTAGAGCGAAAAGAGGATGGTTTGGCCTCGTTTGAGGATTTGTTGACCTTCCTGAAGGCTCAAGAACTGCTCCATGAGGATGAAGCTTCAAGCTATCACATGTATCTTTTCCAGAATCCGGAAAGATGTGATCAGGTGATGGCGCAATTACGTGAAATCCGTGCAAAATTTCGCCAAGCTCTGGAACAATTATCTACTGGCTGGCCAATGGATCCGATGTTCGTGAGTGAAATCAATGATCAGCTCGCTGGATATAAAACTCAGATCCGTCTGGAGCCCGCTGAAGAGGGATATTCACTGCAAACCTATTTGACAGATGAAGGGCCTGAACAACTAACATATCCCATACTCAAGGATATCGCCGGGTTTTTGGCCAGTGATCAAACTGACAAAATTCGCCAATGTGCAGCTGATGACTGCCAGTTATATTTCATCAATACGTCCCGAAATGGGCGCCGGCGGTGGTGTTCCATGTCGACTTGCGGAAATCGCGCTAAGGTAAACGCTTATCTGAAGCGCCAAGAAGCGTAAGGCAGTTTGTCGCATCGCTATTTATTGCTCAGCTGTTATTGTTAGAAAAACAGTCTGAGAAGGGGCGCAAATGGCCTACCCATCTGAAATACCAGAAAACTGCTCGCTGATAGATCGATGGCGTTCGTGTTCGTATCGAGACTGTTTCAGCGAGAGATATGCCGTAAAATCAGATGAAACCGCGGCAGTTCTTTTCGCCCGTGTTATGAAGAATGAGCCTTGGTGGATCCGGGGATTGATGGCTGTCCGGAATTCGGTTGTCCGTATTTTTGGCTTAAAGTCTGAAACACCGAATGCTGATTTTTCTGAGGAAAGTGTTCGATCCTATAAACCAGGCGATTATATCGGTTTTTTTCTTATCGAGCGTGACGGCCCAGAAGAGTTGGTTGTCTCTACCAATGATCGGCATTTGGATGCTTATTTCTCGTTCCAGATTGGGAGTTCTCGGCAAGAGGTTACACTCACGTCAACCGTCACGACAAAGGAAAGGTTTGGCAAATTGTATATCTTCGTGATTGCCCCATTTCATAGGGCAATCGTCAAATATTTACTGAGCCGCCTTACCCGTTCGTAACCAGAGCTCTCAGCTCATTCTTCTGAACTTTGCCCATGGTATTGCGAGGTAGTTCTTCAAGTATGAAAACTTCTTTTGGTACTTTGAAGTTAGCCAAATTTTCCTTAACGAATTCAATAACATTTTGCTCGGTAACCTCTGCGCTCCCATCAAGAACAACGCAGGCGACCACAGCTTCGCCAAAATCAGGATGAGGCTTCCCGACAATAGCGCTTTCCAGAATACCCGGCATTTCATCCAGATAGCTTTCAATTTCTTTTGGATAGACGTTGTAACCGCCTGAAATAATGAGATCTTTTGCACGGCCGACAATTCGGTAATACCCGTCTTCCCCTTTTCGGGTCATGTCACCGGTAATAAAGTACCCATCTTTACGAAATTCCTGGGCCGTTTTATCGGGCATGTTCCAATAGCCTTTAAAGACGTTCGGACCCTTAATCTCAAGGATACCAATTTCACCATCTGCGACAATATTGCCATCTTCATCGGCAATCCGCACATCGTTATCTAACGGAAAACCGACAGAACCTGCGATCCGCTTTCCCTCATAGGGGTTGGAGGTAATCATGCCAGCTTCGGACATACCATATCGTTCTAAAATGACGTGCCCTGTCCTGTCGGTGAATTCGTTGAAGGTATCTTCGAGAAGCGGGGCTGAACCGGCTGTAAACAAGCGCATGTTACTGCACGTTTCTTTAGTGAATTCTGGTGTGCTGAGCAGACGAACGTAAAAAGTCGGAACTCCCATAAAGACGGTTGAGTGGGGCAGATATTTAATGACCAATGCGGGATCAAATTTTGAAAGGAAAATAACAGTGTTTCCTTTTAAAAACGCGCAGTGAAGCGCAACAAATAGGCCATGCACATGAAAAATGGGTAAGGCATGCAGGAGCACATCATCTGTCTCAAATGCCCAAGCTTTGATTAGGCTTTGGGCGTTACTGGCCAGGTTGTTATGGGTCAACATGGCGCCTTTTGAACGACCCGTGGTACCAGAAGTGTACAAGATTGCAGCAAGATCATCGCCGTCTCGCTTCACGGGATTAAACTTATCCTCCTGCTCGGAAGCTGCATCTGTGAGGGATCCATTCCCCTGATTATCCAGCGTAAATACTTTTAAGACATTTGCCTTGTCGGCAATTTTCTGAAGTTCCGTCAGGTTAGCCGGATCGCAGACTAGAATGGCCGGAAGGGCGTCAGTTAGAAAATAATCAACTTCAGCGCTTTTGTAGGCTGTGTTGAGTGGGAGGTACACCAATCCGGCTTTAAGACAAGAAAGATACAAAATGACAGCTTCTACAGTTTTATCGACTTGAACTGCTACCCGGTCACCAGGTTGAGCTCCGCTCTGAACAAGTAAATTTGCAATTTGCGAAGACTGCTTCATCAGATCTGCGTAGGAATAGCTCTTCCCTTCTGGGGTTTCAAAAGCAGTTTTTGTTGCATTGGCTGCAAATACGGATTCGAACTGGCTGTAGAGATTGTTATCGGTCATTAAATTTCTCAAGCAGTAGGCTGTTCATGATTAGATCTTGTGTTGAGGGGAAATCTGTAATGTGTTCTCCTTCACTTGTCACGTGCTCTCTGGGAATTATTACCCACAAATATGGCTAACAAACATGTGAAACACTCCTTAAATCGGGTTCTAAATATTTCTGAATAATGGAGTTTTACCTGAAAATTCCGCTTGGCCCATCTTGAAAGGAGTGCTTTCCCTCATGATCTGTAAAGGAGTAGAAAATATTGATGTGTGTAAATATAAAGGTATCTCAATTTATTACCTGAAAAGGTTATGGGGCATTTAGTATGAGACAAACTTTCGTATCGCAAATTTTGAATTCAATCGCGGATGCGGGGCGAGATCTTCTGGATAGGGGAAATGGCAAATCACGAAGCCACTCCATGGAAGGACTTTGTCGAGATCTTTTGACCCAGCGTGGTGAAGCTTCAGGAATGGCTCTCGCTCGTGAAATTGTTGGTTTGTGGTATAGCCTCAACGAAGAGGAAAGACTGTCCTTTTTCAGGTTTTTGCAAAATGAAGAGGGCGTAAACCAGGCAAAGCTTGATAAGGCTATTTCTGCTTATTCGAAAGATAAAACACCTGAAAACTTGCAGAATTTGACTCAAGCAGTTGAGGCTCCGAGGCAGGAATTGATGAGGCGGATAAATTTTGCTCCGGGCGGGACGGCTGCGCTCGTTGATATGCGAAAATTTATTGTCAGTCGACTGCGGGAGTTTCCTGACCTTTCCGAAGTGGACAGGGACTTAAAGCATCTCCTCGTAAGTTGGTTCAATCGTGGTTTTTTGGAGGTTCGACAGATTAACTGGAGGACACCAGCAGTAGTTCTTGAAAAACTCATTGAGTATGAAGCAGTTCATGAAATTGAGGGTTGGGAAGACCTTCGTAGACGTTTGGAGGATGACAGGCGCTGTTTTGCCTTTTTTCATCCGGCCCTACCAGATGAGCCATTAATCTTTGTTGAGGTCGCCCTCGTGAAGGGATTGGCCAGTGCCGTACAACCTCTTCTAGATCTTCAAGCTGATCGTTTGGATCCAGATCGGGCTGATACCGCTATTTTCTACTCTATCAGTAACTGTCAGGAAGGCCTGAAAGGCATCAGCTTTGGTAACTTCTTGATTAAGCAGGTTGTTGCTGAGCTTTCTGTAGAATTGCCAAATTTGAAGCATTTTTCAACACTCTCACCAATTCCAGGTTTTATGAAATGGCTGAATTCTGTGAACGGGAAGGCAGCAAAATTGTCGGCTGGAAAAGTTACCAAAGTCAAAAAGTTACTCTCTGAGAAAAACTGGTGGCAAAATGACGAAGTTGTAGAGCAGGTGAAAGACCCGTTAGAGCATCTTGTTGCTCATTACCTCCTAAACGAAAAAAGAAATGACCGGCCATTAGATCCTGTTTCTAGGTTTCATTTGGGTAATGGCGCGCGACTGGAACGGATTAATTGGTTGGGGGATACTTCACGAAATGGACTTTCCCAATCTGCTGGATTACTCGTGAATTACTATTACAGTCTCAAAAATATCGAGAAAAACCACGAAGCTTATGTAAATGAGAAGAAAGTTGTCGCGTCCTCTTCAGTTCAAGCACTCGCTAAATCTGTATAAATTCTAACGCAATACTATATAAGTTTTGCCTGTATTAAATAAAACTGATGGTATATGCTCGTGAAACCCCCACCAGTTGCGTTGTACGTCGGCGTTGTTTAACGCTTTAGAACAATAAGATGCGAGCAGTGTTATGAACAAGCGTACACTATTTGAAAAGTATGGTGGCTTTGCGGCCATTAGTCGCGTGGTACTCAGCTTCTATAACGATTTGTTAGACAGTGATGAGGTCGGCCCTATTTTTGACGACGTTGATATGGGCGGCTTGGTAGATCACCAAACAAAATTTATAGCCTCATTGCTTGGCGGACCATCTTCTTATACTCAGGCTCAGATCAAGCAGATTCATGAACGCATTTCGATTACGGATGCGCAGTATGATGAAACCATGAAAATCTTAGCTGATAACCTCTTGAGCCATGGTTTTAGTGAAGAAGATACTTCGTCAGTCATGCGGGTGCTGGAACAACACCGCGACTTGGTAGTCGGGTCAGCGTAATATGTCCATCGCAGATATAAACGAGCAATTGCTAAGGGCAATCGGCGTCGGTGTTGCTTTGCTCGAAGAAGACACGCTTGGCATTACATTTTCAAACGATACCTTTTCGGATTGGTTTCTAACTGATGATCCAACACTGCAGTTTGAGGAATTGTTTCCTCAGTTAGATGGGGAAAGTCTGCGAAGCGGTCTCCAAGAGAATAACCAATATACGTTGGAATTCAGTTTCAAGAAGGGGCGGCGCCCTATGATTTTCGCTGCGGACTTTTCTTATGCGAAAAACCAGGAGAATCCCTTGATCGTAATGGTTTGCCAAAACATTTCCCGTATTCGGGAATTGGAAACCATGATTGACAGTTATTCCAAGATGGTGGAGCGCAACACAAGGGAAATAAAGAGGGAAAAAGAGCAAGTCGAAAAACTATTGCTCAACATGATGCCACGGTCTGTTTACGAAGAATATAAAACCTTTGGGGTTGTAACGCCGACCTTGTATGACCCGATTACTGTATTGATGCTCGACTTTGTTGGCTTTACCGAAATGGCAGTGTCAGCAGATCCGAGTACAACAGTCAGCGAGTTGAATGATATCTACAGCGCTTTTGATCGAATTGGTGAGCAATATGGATGTGAGCGGATTAAAACGATCGGGGATGCATATATCACTGTCGCTGGCCTGCCGGAACCAACACCTGATCACACTCTTGCTGTTGCGAGCACGGCAATTCGTTTTGTCCGCTATCTAAAACGACGTAATCAAAGTCATTCAACGAAATGGAGATGCCGAATTGGATTGGCCACGGGCTCTGTGGTGGGCTCGGTTGTCGGCATTCAAAAGTATGTCTACGATATTTTCGGCCCGGCTGTAAATTTTGCATCGCGTCTTCAAGATTGTTCTGAGGCGATGGAAATTACAATAAGCAAGTCTGTGAGTGAGGCTCTGACAAATGAGTTTCTGGTAGAAGAGGCAGGTGTAAAACAAATCAGAGGGTTTGGAGAACAAGAAGTTTTCAAACTGAGAGACAGCCGAGTAGATTTGTGACTTCAAAAAAGTTGTCGCTCATGACTTGAGGCTGATTGTCTGATCACTGTAGGGTAACGCATTAATATTCACCAACGCCCCGACAGTGGAAAACTAAATGACATCCTTAATTCCTTTTGTAGGCCAGATCAGTTACGCGGAACAATGTGATTGGGCCCGTCAAATCTCAGACAAGTTACCTGATGTTGAAGTTGTTCCTTTTTCCGATTTAAGTTTGAAGGATTTTGATGCCGTCCAAATTGCCATTACGGCTAATCCTGACCCAGTCGAATTGGATAAATTAAAAAACCTGAGATGGATACATTCTGTTTGGGCAGGTGTTGAACGTATGGTTATTGAGCTTAAGGACAAAGAATTTGATATTGTCCGGCTTGTCGATCCTGAGCTCTCTAGAACAATGGCAGAAGCTGTATTAGCCTGGACACTCTATCTTCACCGGCACATGCCGCAATACCGTGAGCAGCAGCAAAAGAAAATCTGGAATGAACTGTCCTACAAGAAGGCATCGAATACAGCAGTTGGAATATTGGGCTTGGGGGCTCTAGGCCAAGAAGCCGCACTCAGATTAAAGGCCAATGGTTATCAGGTTAAAGGTTGGAGCCGGTCATTGAAGTCAGTTGACGGACTAGAGACATATTCCGGAGATGAAGGGCTTACTGAGATCCTGAAGACAACGGATATTCTGGTTGTTCTACTTCCCTTAACCGATCAAACACGAGGGTTACTCAATGAACGAATGCTCGGTTTGTTGCCTGCTGGGGCATCAATAATTAATTTCGCCAGGGGACCAATTATTCAGTCTGAAGACTTGTTGGCACTACTGGATGGGGGACATTTATCCCATGCCGTTTTAGATGTGTTCGATGAGGAGCCATTGCCGCAAACATCACCCTTTTGGGAACATGCACAGATTACAGTTCTGCCGCATATCTCTGCGCCGACCGATATGGATACGGCCTCTGAGATCGTGGCAAATAACATTCGTTTGTATCTGGAAAAGGGTGTAACCCCAACTTTTATTGATAGGCAGAGGGGCTATTAAATCAACTTCGCATTCCATAATTTTTTGCTTTTAAATTGTTATGGAATTGGCTAGATAATAAGCAAGCTAATTAATTGATCCTTGGTGTGGTGTTGAATGAGCCATAGATTAACTATAGCTACATACAGATCGGCCCTAAGGCCAATAAATAAGAAGTAAGAATAAGAACGAGGAGAAGGGCGCAATGTCCGGAAAAATGTTAGAAGGTAAAGTTGTTGTCGTAACAGGTGCTGGTCGCGGTGTTGGTCGCGGTATTGCGATCATGGCAGCAGAACAGGGCGCGAAAGTCGTGGTCAACGATCTTGGAGGTAACGAACAAGGTGATGGTGCGGATAATATTCCGGCACTTGAAGTTGTGAAAACCATCGAAGATAACGGCGGCGAAGCTATTGCAAACTTTGGTAATGTTGCGAATGCCGATGATGCAGGCCAGATGATTGAAGATGCGCGCAGCAATTTTGGGAGCATTGATTGTATCGTCAATAATGCGGGTATTCTTCGTGACGTTATTTTTCATAAAATGACAGAGGCCGAATTTGATGCTGTGATTGCTGTGCATCTGAAAGGCAGCTTCAACGTTTCTAGAGCCGCTGCCCCATATTTCAGAGAGCAACAAAGTGGATCATATGTACATATGACCTCTACTTCCGGTTTGATTGGTAACTTTGGTCAGGCAAACTATGCAGCTGCAAAAATGGGAATCGTCGGTTTGTCCCGGTCAATAGCGCTCGACATGAGCCGTTTTAATGTCCGTTCAAACTGTATCTCCCCCTTCGCATGGTCACGTTTGATCGGTACTATCCCTCAGGGAACTGATGCAGAACGCGAACGGGTCAAGAAGATCCAGCAAATGACGCCTGAGAAGATCGCGCCGATGGCTGTTTATCTTCTGAGTGATGAGGCCAAGGATATTACCGGCCAGATCTTTGTCGTTCGGAACAATGAAATCTGCTTGATGAGCCAACCAAGACCAATTCGGAACTTGCAAACGTCTGAAGGCTGGACACCAGAAAAAGTAGCTGAGCGGGTTGGGCCTGCTGTGAAATCTTCTTTGGTGCCGCTGGAACGCTCTGGTGATGTTTTCAACTGGGATCCGGTCTAAGTCGGGGGCATCTAATGGCAATTGATTATGATAAATTGATGAACTGGAAGTTTGATCCAGTCGAGCAGGAATATACGTCAAAAGACAGTATTCTCTATGCGCTTGGGGTTGGGTTGTCTGCCGATCCTCTGGATATGGACCAACTTCGTTTCACATATGAAGAAGATCAGCTGGCTCTGCCGACAATGGCAGTGGTCCTCGCTTACCCTGGGTTCTTCTTGAAAGATCCGCAATTCGGAGTTGACTGGGTCAAAGTCTTGCACGGTGAGCAAGGCATTGAAATTCACAAGACGTTGCCTGCTTCCGGGCATGTCATTGGGGAAAACCGGTTTACCGAAATCATTGATAAGGGTGAGGGGCGTGGGGCGCTTCTGTACTCTGAGCGCAAAGTCTTTGAAAAAAGCTCTGGCGACCTTCTTGCGACACTAACATCTACCACATTCGCGCGCGGTGATGGTGGTTTTGGTGGGCCGGCACGTGAGGCTCCTAAGCCTCATGATTTACCTGATAGAGCCCCTGACAGTATTGTGGAGACTGCAACCCTGCCACAAGCTGCGTTGATCTATCGGCTAAGCGGTGATTTTAATCCACTGCATGCGGATCCACGTGTTGCAAAATCTGCAGGTTTTGAAAAGCCGATTTTGCACGGGTTAGCCTCACTTGGGGTTGCAGGACATGCTGTTCTCAAAGATGCCTGCGGATATAATCCAGATCGCTTTAAGTCCTTCAAGTTACGTTTCACGTCACCTGTTTACCCAGGTGAAACAATCGTGACCGAAATCTGGAAGGATGGAGAAGATGTGTCTTTCCGTTGCCGGGTTAAGGAGCGGGATGTCGTCGTTCTCAATAATGGTTACGCGCGCGTAGCCTGATTGTTGTGATCAAGGCCTGGCGACTGCGTCAGGCCTTTCCCTTTTTTAATGGAGTTTTCCGTGCAACTTGTTGACGCGATCAGAAGCCGTAAATCCGTTCGTCAATTTACTGACAAACCAGTTTCCAAAGAAGTGATCGAAGAGATTCTGGAGATGGCGAAATGGGCGCCATCTGGCGGTAATCTGCAGCCTTGGACCGTGCATGTGCTGGTTGGTGATGACTTGAAAACCCTGCTTGAAACAATTCAGGATCATATGAAAGCCGGACGAATGGAAACACCGGAATACAATGTGTATCCACCAGATTTGAAAGATCCCTACCGGACCCGCCGTCGCATTGTTGGTCAACAATTGTATGACTTAATAGGAGTTCCGAGGGAAGATACAGCCGGAAAGCTGCGTCAACTGGCCAAGAACTATGAGTTTTTTGGAGCTCCGGTTGGAATGTTCTTTGTAATGGATCGTCAAATGGAGATCGGTCAATTTGCTGATCTTGGAATGTTTTTACAGAACATAATGTTGATGGCGCGTGAGAAAGGTCTTCAAACTTGTCCGCAAGAGGCCTGGGCACGTTGGCCAAACACAGTCTCTAAGCATCTCGAGCTTTCAGACGACGAGATGATGTTTTGTGGCCTTGCGCTCGGCTATGAAGATGATGCGGCTAAAATTAATGAACTTCAAAGTGAGCGTGCAAGCTTATCGGAATTTGTAACCTGGCGCGGGTTCGACTGAGGATTAAGGTTTATGGATGTAGGTGTAATTGATCAAATCCGGCAGACAGTTGTTCAGCTATGTCGGGATTATCCGGGGACTTATTGGCAGGAAAAAGATCGGGAACGGGCTTATCCAACCGAATTTGTCAATGCGCTGACAGAAGCGGGTTTGTTGTCTTCCCTTATCCCCGAGGAATACGGGGGTGCAGGTTTGCCCCTCTCGGTTGCTTCAGCAATTCTGGAAGAAATTCATGCGCAAGGATGTAATGGCGCAGCCTGTCATGCGCAGATGTATACCATGGGAACTCTGCTTCGTCATGGAAGCGAGGTTCAACGGAGAGAGTTTCTGCCAAAGATTGCGACCGGTGAACTGCGGTTGCAGGCGTTCGGAGTGACTGAGCCCACAGCGGGCACAGATACGACCAGTATATCCACCGATGCTGTTCGCGATGGCGATGAATATGTGATTAACGGACAGAAAGTCTGGACGTCCAGAGCAGAATATTCGGATCTTATGATCCTGCTGGCCAGAACCACGCCAAAAGAAGATGTGAAAAAGAAATCCGATGGACTATCCGTTTTTCTCGTCGATATGCGAAAAGCTGTCGGGAACGGTATGACCATTCGCCCCATTCGTACCATGATCAATCATGCAACGACAGAAGTCTTCTTTGATGATTTGCGGATCCCTGCTGATAGCTTGATAGGTGAAGAGGGCAAGGGCTTTAAATATATTCTGACCGGAATGAATGCTGAACGTATTCTGATCGCATCTGAATGCATTGGTGATGCACGTTGGTTTATAGAAACCGCATCAAACTATGTTCGGGATCGAAAAGTGTTTGGCCGTCCTATTGGTCAGAATCAGGGAGTGCAGTTTCCGATTGCCCGGTCTTATGCGCAGATGCAGGCAGCCAAGTTGATGGTTGAGCGGGCCTTTGAACTTTATGATGCCGGTGAACCGTGTGGGGCCGAAGCCAACATGTGTAAGATGCTGGCATCCGAGGCGTCCTGGGCTGCTGGTGAGGCATGCTTGCAATCTCATGGTGGATTCGGTTTTGCTGAGGAATATGACGTGGAGCGAAAGTTTAGGGAGACGCGTCTCTATCAGATCGCACCGATTTCAACGAACTTGATCCTTTCTTTCATTGCTGAACATGAATTGGATCTTCCACGTTCCTACTGATTTCCGTTTTCAGTGGAATAAGGCGTTGAATATATTTTTCTTAAAAATGGCAGTTTTGCTGACCTTTTTTTGCGAATGCAAAAAAATGACATTTTTTTTAAAAAAAGGGTTTGACGGTTTGTTGTGAGGGGCCTATAAACCGCCCCACGCCGCTTGGGGGGCAACGGTCCTGAGGCCAGCGAGACTGGTAGGGATTAGGAGCTGAACGGGTGGTTTT